>JAGQHW010000100.1 GCA_020431645.1 Carnobacterium sp.
GCAGCGGCGAATGCTTAACCTGTCCACTTAAATGCTGTCACGCACACAGCTTGGCTCCTGTGTTGGTAAAAAAGCCATTGCTAATTGCCAATTCTTAAAAAAGTTGGTATACTAGCACTACAAAACCTATACAAGTTTGTTTGTCTCGTAGATTCCAGTCTACGGGGCTTTTTTTATATTTAATTTTAGTTGTTATTGTTTATTAGCTTTAATTTACTATACTCTTATTCCTTTGTAAAACCTTATTTTATAAGGAAAACACTCATTTTATGTAGATGCGTCTACTTGTAGATTTGTAGATTTGTAGATACGTCTACTTGTAGATTTGTAGATTTGTAGATACGTCTACACACCCTTTACAATCGTTGTTTTAACGGCTTTTTTTTATGTAGATGCGTCTACTTGTAGATTTGTAGATTTGTAGATACGTCTACTTGTAGATTTGTAGATTTGTAGATACGTCTACTTGTAGATTTGTAGACGTGTTTTTATGATAACGTTTGACATCTAGGTATATCATGCTATATTAATTGTATAATATGAAATGTAGATTTGTAGACATATCAGAAAAGGGGAGTATAAATGGCTAAAGTAATAACGTATGGTAATTTTAAAGGCGGGACAGGGAAAACAACAAATAGTGCAATGATGGCTTATGTATTATCCAAACTAGGATATAAGACCTTATTAGCTGATCTAGATCCTCAAGCTAATGCAACGGCGTTATATTTACGCACAAAACAACGGATTACGAATGATGTTGTTTCATTTGATAAGACTTTAATGTCAGCTATAGCAGATGAAGACTTGTCAGATATTATTATAGAAATAAAAGAGAATTTATATTTACTTCCTAGTTTTGCTGATTTCACCTCATTTCCCTTATTTTTAGAGAAAAGATTCCCAGATAGCCAATTAGAAAGAGTAACTTTCTTGAAGGGATTAATAGATAAAATAAAAGATAATTATGATTTTATATTAATAGACATTCCACCCACATTAAGTACGTATACCGATTCAGCATTATTAGCTTCAGATTATACGATTATTGTTTTACAAACCCAGGAACGATCTCTAGTAGGTGCTGAAGCATATATAGGATACTTGCAAGAATTAATTGATAACTATGGTGCGAATTTTGATATCTTAGGTGTTCTACCTGTATTATTAAAAAATAATTCAAAAGTGGATGAAGCTACGCTAAATACTGCTAAAGAAAAATTTGGTGAAGAAAATCTATTTAAAAATTTAGTAAAGAACATGGAACGTTTAAAACGATACGATATTATAGGAATTGTTGATTCTGATTTAGATGGAAAATATGATATACATGATAAGCGAGTAATGGCACTTTATACTAAAGTTACCAAAGAAATGATTAGTAGATTAGAAGAAATAGAGTCATATAAAAGAGAATGATTAGTTTGAAATTATCATAAATCATACTTAATAGAAAATGAGGGTACTTTTATGGCAGATAGCTTATTGAATAAAAATAAAAGCACAGGTAAACGAAATCTTTTAGATAGAAAAGAGAGTGTCAAACCCAAAGAAGCATTTGATCGCTCTAGTTTATTTACAGTAGATGAATCTAAAAAAAATGATTCTACACCAAGTAAAGAAGTTGTTACAAAAAAGCAAAAAGGGAAAACTACTACCATTCGTTGTTCAACAGACACCTCACACAGATTGAATGCTATTGTTACTTCTTTTAGTTTAGATAGTGTTAATGAACTTTTAGATATCTTGTTAGATGATTACGAAGCTTCTTTAACAGCTGATGAACGAAGAGAAATCAAAACATTACTGGCTGTTTATCGCCGGAAATCTGGAAAGTAATTTTTAAAAAAAGAGGGGAGTAGACTATGAATAAATTTTTAAAATCTATTACCAGTGATTATTTAGAAGATATCCTAGTACGGTTAGCTCATCATTCGGCAGGTATAGAAGGAAATACTATTTCTTTACCTGCTACGGTTTCAATTATTGTAAATGGCACCTTACCAATCAGTTCAGGTGCCACAGTAAGAGAGTTCTATGAGATTGAAAACCATAAACAAGCTTTTGATCATATGATCAACCATTTGATCAATGAAGATAAACTATCTGTTGAACTTATTAAAGAAATTCATAGAAATTTAACTGATCGTTTGCAACATGACAAAGGTCTCTTTAAGAAAAATGAAAATATGATTATCGGAGCAGAGTTTCAAACATCTTCTCCTGTCGAAACACCCATGTTAATCTCACAACTAATTGATAATTTAAACTATCGACTGGAACATGCTGAAACAAAAGAAGATAAACTCAAAGCTATTTTAGATACACATATTCAGTTTGAGCGAATCCATCCGTTCTCAGATGGGAACGGTCGAACTGGACGAATGATAATGAATTATTCTTTGTTACAAGAAGGATTTCCATCTTTAATTATTGAAAAAGAGACAAAAGCACAGTATGTTGAATTATTAGCTACTCAAGATGTTGATTCTTTTTTATCTTTTGCTAAATCCACTTTGGATAAAGAGAGAAAACGAATGCTTGCTTTTCAGAATATGGATCGAGAAAAAATAAAAGAAAAGGAGGAATTGTAGCTCAAAAAGCTACAATTCCTCCTTTTCTTTTATTGCCGTGCTTTCCAGAAGCTTTTTAAGGACGTTTCAAATATATACATGGAAAATTGGCTGAATAATAGAATTAAAGTCTTGTAAAATTCAAATGAAGAAATAAAAAATGAGAATTCACCCTGACCGAAAGATGAGCAAAGCGTATCTATCTCAATTAATTTAAAATCTATCAAGTTTTATTTTACCTAATAGTTGTGAAATCAATTGAAGCGTGATAATTCTTTTTTATTTTTTTGATATAATCCCAATGATAAACCTCCTTAAAAATTACGGTCTTTGATAGTGAAACATTTATTTAGCTATTAAATAGAAAAATAAATTAAATAAAAAGAAGCTGAGAAAAGAATATTAGACATCCAGTTCTTTTAACAGCAACCTTTTTTAGAATTTAACTATCTGGATGAGACAATGAACTGTCTCAACTCATCCTTTATGGATAAAATACAGCAATTATTCTTATTACTGTTGTCCGTTTTTTACCCACTCTGTTACGCCAACTGTTCGCTTAGCTTGATGTTTCACTGCTGCTTCAACATCTTCAATCATTCTATCATCCGGTCCCACGGTTACACTTGTTCCGTATGGATTTCCACCAGCAGTAAATACTGATGGATCAGTATAGCCAGTAGGAACAATAATGGCTCCCCAATGCATCATTGTTGTATAAAGAGAAAGGATTGTTGCCTCTTGCCCACCATGAGCGTTTTTGCAGAAGACATCGCACTAACTACTTTATTGACTGTTTTTCCTGTAGACCAAATGCCGCCTTGAATATCCATGAACTGTTTCATTTGTGAAGCCATGTTTCCAAAACGCGTAGGCGTACTAAAGATAAGTGCGTCAGCCCATTCTATATCAGCAGAGGTCGCCACAGGAATATCTTTAGTTGCTTCTACTGTTGATTTCCATTTTTCATTGCCATCAATCACAGCTTGAGGTGCAAGTTCTTCAACTTTAAATAGTTTTACCTCAGCTCCAGCTGCTTCAGCACCTGCTTTAGCCCACTTTGCCATTTGATAGTTTGTTCCTCCTACACTATAAAAAATAATCGCTAATCTAACGTTTTTCATATTTTTTTCTCCTCTAATCTATTTTTTTCATCTAAGACTATCATACAAGTTCTTTATTTTGTATCAAAACATCTATATAATGTTCTTTGTTTTTTTCCATCCTTGCTTTCGCAAAAGGACACAAAGGAATAATTTTGAGGTTTTTATCACGCGCAAATTGTACGACTTCTGCTAAAAGTTGATCGCTAACACCTTGGTCTCTCAATTGATTACTCACCTTTGTATGATCAATAATCAATTGTTTTGTACCACTTAACACAATCGTCATTTCTGCCAATGGATTTTCAGGATCATCTCCGATATAAAATTGTTCGTTTTTCTTTTTTATCTCCATTATATTCACTCCTTTCTCTTTATTTTTTGATTCTCTAAACAACAATCAATCGTTTATCTAACTGGGTATCTTAAATTTTATAGTGACTCATTTACCCATTTTTTTGCTTCTAGGGCTACTTCTTGATCTAAATTATGACCCTTTACCCAAAAGGTTGTCACTTTTGCTCCTCTTTGTTTAAAAAGATTAACCACACGCAAACTTTCGGATTCAGAAACAATCGGGTCGTTTTTACCTAGTGACAAGAAAACGTTCGTTTCATTAAAAATTTGTTTTTCGTCTATATCTGCTGGGTACATAGGAGCGAATAGTGCGGCCTTCTTAAAAATATCTGGTTGTTGAATCATCATGTTGATAGCAATATTTGATCCATTTGAAAATCCTACCAAGATAACATCTTTCATTTCAAACGAATACTTTTCTGATTTTTCTAAAATAAAAGTATAGAGTTCTTTTCCGCGAAAATCTAAGTCTTCCCAGTCGTAATGTCCTTCTCCGTGGCGTTTGAAATATCTATTCATTCCATTTTCTTGCACATTTCCTCTAATGCCTAATAGATTATAATCAGTATTGAGAAATTCACCTAGAGAAACCAAATCTGTTTCTGTACCACCCGTACCATGAAGGAGAACAAGTACAGGGGCGCTTTTTTTATTTTCTTTATATAGATACTCCAATTTTTTTTCACTCCTCTTTATTCTTCAGGTCGTTTAACTGTAAATAACTTACCTATTTCAGCATAATCATTGCCAGCAAGTCTACTAACAGCTTTTAATTTCAATGGATCAATATACCCATCATGATAAATTTCTTCATCAATATGGTAATGTTTTACTTTCAAAAGAATCAGATCAGCCGTTGCGTTATTTTCTTCATTATAAATAATCATCGAATCATATAGCTCGGTTTCAAACCTAACTTTGGTTTCTTTCAGTCCGGGAACGGTGATTGTTTTTGATTGTATCGAAGTAAAATTCGATAAATCTAGTTCACTTTCTTCTGGACCAAGAGGAGCCGACGTTAGATTTGCCTCTTGTACATTATCCGTGTCAACAACATGAATAACCGCTTCTTTAGTTTCAAAGATATTTCTACTTGTATCTTTAGTTTTTCCATGCGTACGTTGTACTGCAATAGAAAAAATGGGTGGATTATACGTAACGATATTAAAATAACTGAACGGGGCAATATTGACTACCCCTGAATCCGATTGGGTTGAAACTAATGCAATCGGCCTTGGAATAACAGATCCAATTAAAAACTTTTTCTTTTCTTTTGCTGTTAATTCTTCGGGAGAAAAATCTAGTTTGTTTCCCATAGCTATACATCCAATCTTGGCAATAATTTTTCATACATTGATCTGTTGTGCTCATATTGTTCTGGTAGTTTTAAGGAAGTACCAAGCGATTGGTTGTCTTCATCTATCTCAAAACCTGGTCCATCTGTTGCAAATTCGAATATGACCTTTCCCTTTTCAACAGTATAAACAGAGTTAAAATAATTTCTGTCTTTTATTTCCGTTACCCCATTTCCACTTTTTTGAAGAGCGTCTTGCCATTCTTTTAATGCCGTTAAGTCAGGTACTGACCAAGCGATATGATGGACCGTTCCGATTCCAAATCTCCCAGCAGGTTGGGTAGGAACGTTAACAATGATATGATGCTTTTCTTCACCAACCGTTTCAAAATGGTCGTCTTGATTGCCATTTTCTAGTTCTTTCAATCCCATCAAGCCTGTAAGCAAAGTTTTCGTCGATTGAGGATTGCTAGATAATAGTACTGCTCCATGGAACCCAAGAATGTCATGGTTAGTTGAAGAATTTTCTGCTTCAACTATAGCGAGTTCAAGTCCGTGATTATCATCAAACTCAAGAGTATTTTCCCCGAAAAGTTGCGTAGTTTTCACTAAAATACTTTGTACGGTTAAACGCTCTTTCCAGTAGCTTATGCTTCCTTTTGGTACTCGAAAAGCAATTCTTCCAACTTGACCACTACCTTTTCTACCTTTGTTTTCATTTGTCCATGGAAAGAAGGTAATGACCGTTCCTGGTTTTAACTCATGAGTTGAAAAATACAAGTGATAAACACCTGGATCGTCAAAGTTTACCGTTTGTTTAATTAAACGAAGTCCTAAAACATCTCTATAAAACTTCAAATTCTCATTTGGATCTCCTACAATCGCACTTATGTGGTGGATTCTTTTAATAGCTTCCATTTATTCCTCTCCTTTTCTAACTAGTTAGAACGTGTTGTATCAAACGGACGAATTTGTGATTCAATATAATCACGTTTTTCTTCTAAAAATGGTGTCAATGAAAGGCCTTCTCCTAATGTTTCGTAAGGTTCGTCGCCCATAAATCCAGGGCCATCCGTTGATATTTCAATAAGAATATGACCAATACGTGTATAAAGAGCTTCAAAGTAAAAACGATCTACATATCCTGAATGCCCTAGCCCAAGTTCATTATATTTTGCTTCCCATTGTTTAATTGCTTTATGGTCTTTTACTCTAAAGGACACATGGTGCACCTCTCCATAACCTTGCCCACTTTGTGAAGTCTCATCTTTTCTTAAAATAACTTGCCCACCATTTCCACCTTCACCAATGCTAAAGAGCGTAACATCCTCTTCTTCAATAATTGGAACCATTCCATAGATTTCAGTCAAGGCTTCTTTAAACTCTTCAAAATAGCTAACCGTTATTTCAACAGGTCCTAAACCATATATAGCTTTCTCTTCAGGTACTGGACCATTTTTCCAAGGTTTTCCTGGAGCTACACCTTTATTGTGTTCATCAGAAAACAATTGATATCTCTGTCCATCTGCTTCTTCAAATGGCAATACCTTTTTACCGAATAGTTCTTGGATACCTTCATTTTTTACATTAAATTCTTTAAAACGCTCCAAGTAATAATCTAACGCCGCATCATTCGGCACTCTCAATCCGGTTCTAGAAATAGAATTTGTTCCTCGTATCCCTTTTGGATTATTTGGGAAGTCGAAAAATGTCATATCTGTTCCAGGTGATCCCATATCGTCAGCAAAAAATGTATGATATGTTTGGATGTCATCTTGATTAACTGTTTTCTTAACTAACCTCATTCCAAGTACATCTGTGAAAAAGGCATAATTTCTCATTGCATTATCTGTCATTGCTGTAACATGGTGAATCCCAATTAATTCTTCTGTCATTTTATAAAACCCCTTTTATTTTAATTTATTACTTTAATAATTTCTCCGCATGCATCCCCATCCGCTTAAGAAGGTCAATAGCTTCTTCTACTTCATCGTCATCCCACTCTTCAAAAATGGTATGAATCAATGCTTCATGCTCTGTTACACGTTGGTCCATGTATTGCTTTCCTTTTTTGGTTATACAAGCATATATTTTTCTTCGATCTTCGGTACTCGGTTTTCTGCTTAAAAATCCTTTTTTTTCAAGCTTATCAATGACGTACGTAATACTCCCGCCACCCATAAGTATTCTTTTACCGATAGATTGAATAGGTTGATCGCCTCTATGATACAAAAGTTCCATAATGGCATATTCATTTAAATTAATATCTTTTTTTAAAAAATCTTGTTTGATTAATTTTTGAATAGATTGTGACGATTTAATAAAAACAGTAAATGCTTTGATTCGAGAATCTTTATTCTCCATAGTTACAAACCTCCAATATATATATCAAAATT
>JAGQHW010000101.1 GCA_020431645.1 Carnobacterium sp.
TCAAACGTTTTTAACGGATTAAGTGCATGTCCGCCACCTTCATAAAATTTACCGAAAAATTCAACATATTGTAATCTTGCTGTATGCACATACGCACTCAGATAAGTTAAGAAGATATTTAAAGAGTGTAGAGCAATAAACAATAGAATCCCAACAGTGAACTTAGCCACTGGTGGAAGGAAATCAACAATCATATTAAATGCTGCTGCGATACTTCCACCTGAAATACCTAAAGCCATCAGTCTTGTATAACTAACTAAATCGCCGACGTAACCGGTTATTCCATAAATATTATACAAGCCAAGTGCAGCTCCCAAACCTTTACTTTCAGATGACAACATCGTTACAAAAACAATTCCAACAACGTTTACGCCAATTAGAATGTAAGCAATTAAGTTAAGAATTGGGCTATCAAATACCATCATTCCTAACACTAGTAAACCTATGCCTAGAAGAATTCCGACCCATGCCATACCATCGACGTAACTAGACGCACGTTGCTGTTTTCTCCATTTCACTCCACTATTAATCAACAATCCGTAGATTAACTGAATAAAACCAAAAATTACAGAAACAATCAGAATCGTTATAACATCAGATGTCGTAGATAATAATTGAATTGGTAATTCGTAACCCATAAAGCTACCATAAATCAATCCCCAGGCGATTACAGAATACGATAATAGATTGAAAAAGCGAATGAATTTAGCCATTCCACGATCAAGATTAAATAATTTTTGAGCAGCAAGTGTCCCAATCATCAGAATCAACCCGTATCCTACATCTGCACTCATCATTCCAAAGAATACTAAGTAAAAAGGCATCATGAATGGCGTCGGATCAATGTCGTCGTATTTAGGTAAACTATACATTTCAGTAATACTTTCGAATGGCTCTACGAACTTATTGTTTTTTAAAACAACAGGGACGCTATCGAATTCTTTCATCTTAATCTCTTCTGAGATAATAGCATAATTTTCTTTTCCAAGATGCCCGTCTAAAAGCCGACTTAAATCAGAAAATTGTTCTTCTTCTAACCAACCATTTAGTATGAAGAGACTATTGCCATTTAATAGAAGATCTTTTCCAATTTCTCTTTGGTGTAAATTGTAATAATATTCCTCTCCCAATTGTAATTCTTTTAACTGAGGAGAAAATTGTAGTAATTCTTTTTTCAATTTTTGCTCTTTTTCTTGTAGTGCTTTATTTTCAGCCCTATTTTTTTGTAGCTCTTCTTTAGGCAATGATTTGTAAGGATAAGTGAATTTAGTAAACTGAAACTGGTTTAGTACTTCTTCGATTACTTTTTCATTATCTTTTGCAGTAATAATTAAATACGCTGCCTCATCTTTGTATAGAAAAATTTCATCTATATAATTAGCTTCAGATTCTTTTAAAGCTTCTTTAAAATCCGATACATTTCCTGAAGAAATTGTTCCAACAAATGCTGAAGTCAATTTAAATTTAGTCAAGTCATTGGGATTAAAACTTAAAGGTTCCCACTTGCGCAAAAACAGTTCTTCTTCATTTAGCGTTTTTTGCTTTTGTTCTAAAATGATAAGCTCTTTTTCTTTTTCTGAGACGTCATCACAAATATTTTTTAATCGTGTAACAGAAATTGATTTTTCAAGTTCTTCCAGCGTATATTCTTCTCTACCCGACTTTAATTTAACAAACATTCCTGCTTTAGGGATGTATTGATTTAAATAAGTCAAAGAATACTGAATATTTTTTAATCGTTCTTCATATTCCATTCTTTCATTTGCTGGCTTTTCTTTAGAATAGTAATCAAGAAGCGTTGATTCTTCTAAAGTAGATAAATCAAATAATTCTAGTCTTTGTAGCTCCTGTACTGCTTTTAGTAGAAGGTCTTTATCTGTTTGTTCAGCCAAGAGCGTTACTTTTTTCATTTTAGCTATTGCCATAGCGATTGACGACCTCCTTAACAATGTCATTAACTACATTTGCTTTATTCCTCTGAACGGACTGTTTCATTTCTTCTACTTCAACTGTGATTACTTTATTTATATCTTCTTTAATAGAGGCAATTTTTTTATCGTATTCTTTTTGTTGTACATCTTCGTAATTTTTTAATTCTGAGGATAATCTTTTTTTATTCTCTTCAATGACTACTTGTGCTTCGTTTTTTATACTTTTTATTTCACTCACACTATCTAATTCAAGCTTAGCTGCTTTTTCTTCTGCTTTCTTAACATATTCTACAGTTTCTAAACTCATTATCTCACCTCCTCGAAATAAAAAATAGGCGTGCTTAAAAAGACTTCTTCTCACCCCTTGAAGAATCATCCTTGAAAGCTGTCGCCCAACCGTTGTACTCTATTTTATTAAGTAAATACGTTTACCTCAAACAGCGAAAAAATTTAGTGGTTTTTTCTTTGAGAAAAACACTGTTTTACTTAATTTACTCTTTTTTAGTTTCTATGTTTATCTCTACAAACAACTTACTTCCAGCTATTGTTCAACAACATATTTAAACTTACACTTATAGGATTATACCGTTTTTTAACCGAAATTACAATGTAGAAGGGTGAAATAAACCAATCTTATTGCTTTACTTCACCAAATGAAAATACGGCCACAGATCCAAAACCAGTATGAGAAGCAATTGTTGGACCATAGGGATAAATTTGGATATCTTTTACTGCTACCTTGTCTAAAATCGCATTTTTTATCCACATAGCTTCTTCAGGTACACCTACATGCCCAATAAAAAGTGTTTGTTTTTCTGGCTCTATTATACCTTCAATTGTTTTTTGTACTAAATACTGCAAAGATTTTTTACGTCCGCGTACTTTTGCGAATGGCACTAAATTACCTGTAGGATTCATGATAATAATAGGCTTTACGTTCAACAATGTCCCTAATGTTGCTGATACGGCTGAAATACGTCCACCTCTTTCTAGGTGCTTGATATCTTCTACAGTCACCCATGAATGAAGTTTCATCTTATTTTCTTCAATCCACTGTGTCACTTCTAGTAATGACTTACCCGCTTTTTTTAAGTTCACCGCTTCGTAGATCAATAATCCTTCTCCGAGACAAGCAGCTAGAGTATCGACAATAGTCACATCAATTGAGCCATACTCTTCTTTCAACATCTCTGCAGCGGCTAGTGCATTGTTATAAGAGCCACTTAATCCAGATGAAAAAGCTAAGTAAAGAATAGGTTCATTATTTTCAATATAATATTTGAAGGTTTCTATATACGTTCCGATATTTATTTGCGATGTTGTCGCAGTTTCTCCATTTTTTACTGATTGAAAAAAGGCTTCCCTGTCAAACGTTTTGCCTAAATCATCTAGATACTCATTCCCATTCAAATTAATTGTCATATTAATAACATGAATATCATTCTCTTCCACAAATTTTAGTGGTAAATCACAACAAGCATCGGTCATTATCTTGTAAGTCATTATAAAACTCCTCATCTTACCTTATCTATTTTTACATTTCTCTTTCTATTATAGCTAGAAAATTAATGAAAGAAAACTTTATCGTTAATTATTTTCAAAAGACTTGCAAAAAGGAACGTTTGTTCGTATAATAAAAGTATCAAACAAATGTTCGGGGGAATCGATATGGAAAAAAAATTAGCTGAGCAGTATTCTACTTTCTTCAGTAAAAAAATCTCTTTAGTAAAAAAAGTTACTGCTATAAAATCTTTATCTCAAATGCCGGAACACCAAATTTTACTTTTTCTATCCCAAGCCTACGACCGTAAAAAGCCTATCATTCTTCAAATAAATAAAAATGACTACAATCTATCAATCAATGAAACGTATGGGACAATCTGTTATTTTCAAAATAAAAGTGGCATGCTTGTTTTAGAAAATACTGATTCTCAACTAACTCATATGCTCTCCTACAAAGATATTCGCCATATTCGTCTTGTATAAATCTGACAATTTCCTATTCCTTAGTAGATAATACTGCTCACTTAAGTAGGTAATACTTATCTATTTTTTATTATTCTATCTAAAAAGAGGCAACCATTATCTTATGGTTGTCTCTTTTTAGAATAGCTATCATTGCCATTCACTATTTACTATTTAGCCACGTACTTTACGTGTAGGATCCAATTTTTTTTCAATTATTCCTAACACAAAATCGCTGATAATTGCCATTAATGCTGTTGGTATAGCACCAGATAGTATAATCGCTCCTCCATCGGTAGCATTAACCCCACGCGTTATGATATCTCCTAGGCCTCCTGCTCCAATAAAAGTTCCAATCGCGGTGATACCAATTCCAACAACCAGTGCATTGCGAATACCGGCCATGATAACAGAAAGTGATAGCGGTAATTCAATCATAAAAGTTACTTGTAACCTCGTCATCCCCATACCTTTTCCTGAGTCCAAAACATTGCTATCAACATTCCTTACTCCCGTATACGTGTTTTTAATTATTGGCAATAAAGAATATAAAAATACGGTAACGATAACTGTTGTCGTACCGAGTCCTAGTCCAAGCATCAAAATGGATAACATCGCTAGTGATGGAATCGTTTGAATCACATTAGCTATTCCGATAACCCAATTTGCTAACTTTCCTCGACGAGAAATCAAAAACCCTATCGGAATACCGATAATTGCTGCAAAAAGGACACCGTAGATAGAGATTAAAAAATGTCGTAAAAATTGCTCCCAAATGTAAAAGCCATTTTCACTAAAGTAATACCATAACTGTTCCCATAGGCCTAACTCTGAAACATCCATCGTTATTCAGCCCCCTTTTTATCTTCGAAGAAATTATTTTCGTCAAGAAAATTTCGTGCAACTGTTTTAGGTTCTAACAAATCATTGTCTGCACTATAGTTCATTTCTTGCATTTTTTCTGTTGAGATTGTGTCTTTTAATTTCAATAAAATATCATTTAATTCTGGGTATTCTTTTAAAACTTTATTTGATGCAACAGGACTAGCATCATAAGGTGGAAATAACTGTTTGTCATCTTCTAAAACAACTAAGTCATAACTTTTTATTCTTCCATCTGTTGAATAACCTAGAACAATGTCCATTTTATCTGCCTCTAAAGCATCATAAACTAAGCCAATTTGCATAGGGTAAACACGATTAAAGTCAAAGCCGTATGTGTCTACGAAAGCATCGTATCCATCACCTTTTCTTTCCATCCAAGAAGTATCTGCTCCCAAGTTAAGTTCTGAAACAGCATCTTTTAAATCACTAATTGTTTTAAGTCCATATTTTTCAGAAGTTTCTTTTGTCACCATAAATGCGTATGAGTTTGAAAAACCATAGCTTGGAAACCACTTTTGATTAAATTCTGCTTCAAAGCCTTCTACAACAGTATCAAACGCTTTAACAGGATCTGTTATAGGGTCTAAAGCTAATTCACCTGTTAAAGAAGTCCCAGTGTAACGAGCCCCTGACACGTTTGCATCTCCACCAATTAATGCTTGATGATTTAGTGTAGATGAACCCAAGTTATTGATAATTCCTGCATCAATATCTAAATAGTGCTCAACCATACCCTCGACAATAAAAGCTAAAATCTGTGTTTCAGAAGTCGTACCTCCCGTAATGATAATACCTTCTCCATCAAGCCCACCACCTAAGCCCGGAAGTGAACAACTGCTTAATACAACAGTTGCAAAAAGAAGAATCACAATTTTTTTAACTGTATTGATTGTGTTCATTATTTAAAAACCTCCTATGTTTTTATGCTTGAGCGGGTGTTACTTTTTCCTCTAATTTTCCTAATAAAAAATCTATTATTAATGCCATTAATGTCACCGGTATCGTTCCAGCAAGAATAAATTCAGTACTAAACACATTTAATCCATTAAAAATAAAGTCTCCTAATCCACCAGCTCCGATGTAAGAAGCTAATGCGGCCCATGCTATCACGTATACTCCAGAAAGACGAATACCAGCCATTATCACAGGTGCTGCTTGTGGCAATTCTACAAGCCGTATTAAATCTATATCTGTCATTCCCATACCTTTACCTGCATCTTTTAAACCTGCATCTACTCCTTGTACCCCAATAAACGTATTTCTTAAAATTGGCAGTAATGAATAGATAAATAATGCGACGATGGCAGGGATTTTTCCAATACCTAAAATTGGAATCATCAAAGCTAATAGAGCTAAAGAGGGAACCGTTTGTAAAATAGTTGCTATTCCAATGATAAATGATGATAATCTCTTAAACCGAGTTAGGACAATCCCTAGAGGAACTGCTACGATAACTCCAAGAAATAAAGCAATCATAGAAATATAAAGGTGTTCCCAGGTTTTTAACAATAGGTCAGAACCATTGTTTGCAAAAAAATCAGCCATGTCTCTTCCCTCCTATTCTTTACTTTCTGTTATCGTCATCGATTCCATCTTATTTTCGTTAGGCACAGCAGCTTCATCGCTATCGCCCCAAATCGTATCATAAACAATATCCACTAGCGATGCGCGTGTAACAATTCCTACCAAGTGATCGTTCTCATCTACAACAGGTACGTTTTTAAAGCCACGTTTCAGAATACGCTGAACAGTATCTCTCAAAAGAGTTTCTTTTCTTACAAAATAAACTTTGTTAGACATAATATCTCCAACACTCGTCGCTTTTTTTCTATTTAAATCGATACTTTCAATATCAACAAAACCTTTAAGTACACCTGCGTCATCTGTTACCAATAATGTATCTACACGTCGATCACGCATGATTTTAATTGCATCTGAAATAGATTTTCCAGGTGTAACAGATGCTGGATTTCTCAACATAACTTGTTCAACTGTTTGGATATTTGGTCTTGCTTGTATTAAGCGATCTTCGCCAATAAAATCTTCAACAAACTGATTAGCTGGAGCTGATAAAATATTATCCGGAGTATCAAATTGAACGACTTTTCCTTCTTGCATGATAACGATTCTATCTGCTAATTTTAAGGCTTCATCCATATCGTGAGTAACAAATACGATTGTTTTATCTAATTCTTTTTGTAATTCTTTAAGTAATTCTTGTAAGGAATCTCTTGTAATCGGGTCTAATGCGCCAAATGGCTCATCCATTAAAATAATATCTTGATCAGCTGCTAGTGCGCGAATAACACCAATTCTTTGTTGCTGACCTCCAGATAGCTCAGATGGATAACGATCTAAAAAGTCTAAAGGTAAGTCTACTTTTTTGATGAGGTCTTCTGCTATAACTCTTTGCTTTTCTTGGGGCCACTTCATTAAACGAGGAACAAGTACAATATTATTGAATATTGTCATATGAGGCATTAAGCCGATTTGTTGGATAACGTAACCAATTTTACGTCGCAATTTCACTGGATCTTGTTTCATAATATCTTCGCCATTAATTAAAATCTGGCCAGACGTAGGTTCAATCATTCTATTAATCATTCTCATAGATGTTGTTTTTCCACTACCACTCGTACCGATAAAAACAATGAATTCCCCTTTATTAAAAGAAAGGTTGATATTTTCTACAGCTTTTTTACCGCCTTTGTAGACTTTTGATACATTTTTAAATTCAATCATTGCATCCACCCTCTTTTTTAATTTTCGTTTTTTTATAAAAAAAACTCATATAATATAATGCTATTATCCATTAAATAGTCTACTTTATCAAATTTAAGTTTTTTATATTGAACTAACTAGCTAAAAAATATCTTGTTTTTATATTACTTTTATTCCTAATCATTTAAAAATATAAATAAAAAAAACTTCTA
>JAGQHW010000102.1 GCA_020431645.1 Carnobacterium sp.
AATAGCATCATAGAAATAACATCCATCAGATAAACAATGGCAAATTGAGAATTTACAAACCGTTGGTCGTCAACAAATGAACTATTATAGACAGTTAAACTAATATCACTCACTTGTGTGATGGCACTGTTTGATAAACTCGTAATAGATACAATTGTTCCATGGTTTTTTTTAGACATACGCAATGCATTTACGACCTCTTTTGTATGTCCAGAAGTTGAAATACCTATGACTAAATCTTTTTTTGTCGCTACAGAACTATTGATTAACATCATGTGTGAGTCTGTTATACTTGTTACATTTAATCCCATTCTTAAGAGACGTTGTGTTATTTCAATCGCAGTTAATCCAGAACTTCCGACTCCATATACGAAAATACGTTGTGCCGATTTTATCAAACTAACGACTGCTTCAATTTTCTCTCTATCCATACTCTTAATCGTATTTTTGATTACTTTATCATAAAAGGAATAAACATTATCAAATATATTTAAACCTTGAATCTTACTTTCCTCTTGATAAATTGAGCTAATTTTTATTTTCATGTCAACAAAATTTTCACAATTAATTTTTTTACAAAATCGAGTGATTGTCGAGGTTGATGTTTCTGTTATTTTAGCTAATTCTGTTATATTTATATTCTTTATTTCGTTGCCTTTTTGTAATAGATACGTTGCTATATTTTTTTCTTTTAAAGAAAAAGAAACAAATTGTTTTTGTATTTCTTCTAAAATATCCATCTAACTCACCACTAATCAGCTATTTTTATTTTTGAAATGGTACAAAGCTCCTAACAAACCAGCATCATTGCCTTTTTGTGCAAATTTAATAGTCGTTTTATTAAACATTGGATCGATAATTGTTTCAGCTACAGCTTGATCAATTTTCTCTTTCAGCATCTCTTTTTGGCCCATAATACCGCCGCCTAAAATGAGGGTTTCTGGATTAAACAAGTACAAAAGATTTGTTATTCCAAGAGCAAGCGTCTTGACCATATTATCAATTTCCTCTATACAGACTATATCACCTTTTTTAGCTAATTCAAACACTTTATATCCGGTTAAGCCTTGTGCTTCTTCTGTATTTTTCCGCTCAGCCACCCGCTTAATTAAACTTGAAGTTGAAGCTAAGTCTTGGAAATTTTCTCCAAGAATAGTCATATATCCAATTTCTCCCGCAGTATGAGAGTAGCCATGAACGAGTCGATCCTCTAACATAATTGCTCCTCCAACACCTGTTCCAACAGTTAAGCAAATTAGTGAGGAAGAATTCCTTCCTGCTCCTAGCCAGTATTCTCCTAGACAAGCACAATTAACATCGTTTTCTACTTCACAAGGAATAGCAAATTTTTCTTCTAAGATTGCTTTGATAGGTGTATCTGTATAATTAGGTATAGTATAACCTGAATAAATAACTTTTCCTAACGTCGCATCTACTACACCTGCGCTAGAGATACAAATTCCAGCAATTGGTTCTCTTTCCAATGTATCCGATACTATTTTGACCACATTGTCCATTATTTCAGTACCTTCACTCGTTTGTTGAACAAGTGCTGATTTTACTGCTCTGTCACTTTCTCCTAGTTCATTATACACACTATATTTTATCGCTGTACCGCCTATATCAATACATAAGTACTTTTTCATTCAATCACCCCTTAATCGATCATTTTATGCTGACACGTTAACTTTAAACACAACTTTTCTAATATTTTTTGATTCATTTACACTTATTCCTGTTTTATGGGCATCCTCTGGATAAAGAATAAGGATAGTATTTTCGTCCATATTCACTGAAAAATTTGATTCGCCTTCTACAGGCAAAAAGTCCTCGTCAGCTTTATATTGTCCTTGTTCCATTTTATCTACCTGCTGGCAATCAACTCTTTCTTGCCCTTGTATAATCGTTTGAATATCAATAAACTTTTGATGCGCTTCCCACAGTCTTTCAGATGATGAAGACGTTTTGAAACTCAAAACGTTATAGGAAATTTCTTCTGTTAATTTATGTTGCCCATCTTTTAATAACGTTAACTGATTGTTTTCAATAAAATCTAGACATAGTGCAATACCTTCATTTAATTTCTCGTAATGATGCTTTTCTTTCAAATTAAAATACAACATTTTGTTGATCCTCCTTTAGTAAAAAAACCTTCTTTATATCCAATAAAGAATAAAGAAGGCTCGCTTACTTTTGTATTTAGTTTATTTTAAAATTACAGATTTCTCTGTATTTGTATCAATAATTCTATTGCCATTTTCAGCAAATGAATCTAATGCTTCTTGTGGTGTTTTCTCATCTGTAAAGACAGCTTGTAGCTCAGGGAAGAAAGCATTTCTTAACTCTGCATAGCCGGGAGTATTATTTGAGAAATTAAAGATATACTCACTATTTTTATTGTAAGCTTCTAGATAGGGTAACTCACTACTTGCTTCTTTAGAAACAGATTCTCTAACAGGTAAGCTATTTTTTGAAGCTTTTACTAGTTCTTTATCGGTTGAGAAGAATTTAACAAAATCTTTTGATGCTTCAACTTCTGCTTCTGTTCCAGTATTAAAGACAGCTCCACCAGCTACGTAAGTAAATGATGTCGGATTCTTTTCTCCAGGAATATTAGCTAAGCGCAAGTCAAATTTATTAACAACACCATTTTCCATATCATTTAAGATACCGTTGAATAAAACACTATTTGTAAAACTAACCGCTACCTGTTGGTTTTGGAACATAGCATTAACATCATTACTTGATAAGGTCTCTGCTCCAGCTGTCGTTAATTCTTTGTCATTTAAATTTTTGATGTATTCTAGTGCTTTCACACCGTTTTCTTCATTAACAACAATTTGACCATCTTTATCATAAATCTTGTTTCCAAACATTGTTAGGTATGACAAGTTCCATGTATCTCCTTGGTTATTTTTTGCGAATAAACCCATTGGAGAAACATCTGGTAATTTTTCTTTCAATGTTTCTAAAATCATTTCATATTCTTCAGGTGTCCAAGTAGCGATTTCATACTCTCCTGAAATGTACTCATCTAAGCCAGCTTTTTCAAACATTTCAGCATTATATGCTAATGTTCCTGGGTTATGGCTGAAAGGATAGAAGTACGTTTCGTCATTGATTTGTACGTTGTCCCAGATTGTTTCTGGAATATCTTTTTTAGACTCGTCGTCAATTATATCATCCATTGGTGCTAAAATTCCAGCATGTGCATACTCTGTTAAAGCAAATGCTGAGTCAAAGAACATATCTGGTAATGTTTTTGTTTGCATCGCAACACTTAACTTATCCGCACGCTCTTCACCAGGAATAACTTGAATATCAATCGCTACGTTAGGATTTTCTTTCGTATAGTCTTCAGCAGCTTTTTTGAAGAAGCTATCGTAATCGGCTCCATCTTCAGATGCATCTTGAACACCTTTCCATTGAGGTGTTAACCATAGTTCTAATTGAACTTTTTCATCAGTTGATCCCGATCCTGCTGCTTCATCTTTTGTATCATCCCCACATCCACTAACTAAAAGACCGATACTTAGGATAGCTGCTGCGAAACTATAGAATTTTTTATTAAATGTCATTATTATTCCTCCAATTTTTTATTCTTTTACAGCTCCTGCTGTCATTCCTTTGGTAAAGTACTTTTGGAACAAAATAAACACGATGATCATAGGTAAAGCAGCTAATGCAGCTCCTGCGACTTTTAGTCCAATATTTGGATTAATTGCTTGTTGTAAGCTTGCCACTCCTGTTGTTAGCGTATTCATTTCTTTGCTACGTGCCATTAACAATTGCCATAAATAATCATTCCAAACTGTTACAAAGTTTAAAATAAATAAAGCTCCTATACCAGGTTTAGCTATTGGCAACATCAATTTTGAAAAAATCATCCATTCACTTGCGCCATCTAGCTTCGCCGACTCTCTCAACGAATCTGGGATAGCTTTAAAAAATGAATACAACATAAAGGTTCCAAAACCTGTAGCTAAGTTGGGAACAATCATTGCCTGATAAGTATCTATCCAATTAAAGGCAACAATAATTTTGAATAGAGGAACAATAAATGTTTCTTTAGGAATCATGATGGAAGCAATCAGTAACATAAAGAATATTTTTTTGCCTTTAAAATGTAGTTTTGCAAACGCATATGCTGCAGATGCGGATAAAATAACACTTAAAGCAGTTGTCGTAAAGGAAACAAAGAAACTGTTAAACATCCACCTTACTGCTGGTTGTCCATTGAATAACTCCTTAAAGTTCCCCCAATATAGTTTTGCGGGTAAGATACTTGGTGGCATTTGATAGATTTCTGAAGATGTTTTGAACGAATTAGTTACCAACCAATACAATGGGAGCAAACTTATTATCGCAAAGGTCAATACGATAGTATTAGAAATAAGATCAAATTTTTCCATTTTTTTGATTCTTTTTAATAGTTTCAATTAACTCCTCTCCTTTTCTCAATCTTTATTTCCAAATGTTTTAAACTGAGGTATAGCAAGTAACAACGCTATCATAAACATCATGACACCTATTGCTGCAGCGACTCCTGTATTGTTGTAGATAAATGCATTCTGATAAAGATAGTACATCATTGTAACAGAGGCATTGTTTGGTCCTCCTCCTGTTAACAATTGAATAACTACAAAGATTTTTAATACGGCAATGATGTTAATAATAACTAAATACAAGGTCGTTGGTTTTACTAACGGAATTAAAATATGTCTAATCCGTTGCCAGCGGGTTGCCCCATCTAGTTCTGCCGCCTCAAAATAATCTTCTGGTATTCCAATCATCGAAGCCACATATAAAATAATCGATTGTCCTACATTTCCAACAAAGGTTACAAAAATAATAACGGGCATTACCCAAGTTGTACTTCCCAATAAGTTTATATTTTCTAAACCAGCATTCCCCATTAAATAATTAATTAAGCCATTAGCTGGATTAAGTAAGAAGTTCCAGATGATACTCATTACGACCATGGACACCATCACGGGTAGATAGTAACTTCCTCTAATAAATGAAACATATTTTGATGTTTTATCATAGACGGCTGTAGCCACAAAGAGACTAAACATAATGGTGAAGAACACTATCGCTGCAACAAAGATTAGCGTATTAAAAATTGATTTAATAAAGACAGGATCAGCAAACAGTGTTTTATAATTTTCTAATCCAACAAAAACTTCACTCGAATAACTGAATTCGAATAAACTCATTCTAAATCCTTCAAAGACTGGATAGGCGATAAACACTAAAAATAGAATAATCTGTGGTCCTGCAAATAAATAGCCAGAATAAGGATTTTCAATGCCTCTAAATTTCTTTTTCTTTTTTGTTTTTTGAGTATCCATTGCAATTATTGAATTCGTTGTGTTTAATCCGTTAGATTGGGTTTCATTTTTCTTTTGCATAATGACCTCCTCCCTTATTTATCTTTTTTCACTTACTAACGTTGCTGCATGGACAAAGCGTTCTGCAATTTCTTGCGGACGAGTGATCGCTCCACCGACTACAACTGAAGTACAGCCTAGTTCTAAAACACGTTTTGCTTTTTCTGGAAGATTAATTTTTCCTTCAGCGATAACTGGTAACGTTGCGACTTCTAAGACTTGTTTTAAGTAGTCAAAATCATTGTCACTAATATCAAGGCCTTTTGTATCGGTTGTATAGCCGTATAAAGTAGTACCAATGATATCAAAACCACTTTCATTTGCAGCTTTTACATCTTCTAAACAAGAGGTATCTGCCATTAATAGTGTATCAGGGTATTCTTGTTTTATTTGTTTGATTATATCAACAAGAGCCATATTGTCTGGTCTAGTTCTAAGGGTTGCATCAATTGCAACAACTTCAACATTCGTTGCACAAACAGCTCGTATCTCTTTTAACGTTGGCGTAATAAACACCTCTGAATGATCGTATTCTTTTTTTATTATTCCGATAATTGGTAAGTTAACGGTGTCTTGTATCGCTTGGATGTCTACAATTGAGTTTGATCTAATCCCAATAGCGCCAGCTTCTTTTGCAGCCTTAGCCATCCTAGACATAATAAAAGAACTGTGTAAGGGTTCACCCGGTAAAGCTTGACAAGAAACGATTACGCCGTTTTTTATTTGTTCTAAGAATTGATTTCTCATAAAAAACGCTCCTTAATGGTTAAAATATTTTTTGTATATTTCTTTAGTTCTTGCTCTTTGCTCGTCATTTGGTTTCTTCATAGGTTCGCGGCAATATTGAGCATCTACGCCTAATTCAGCTAACAACAATTTAATGGTATTGTATAAACCATTTGAGAGTAAATCTGTAATTAAATCGTTGGATTCACTCTGAAGTTTTCTTGCTTCGACTAGGTCGCCTTTTTCAACAGCTTCAAAGGTTGCTCGTGCTTTTAATGCATTAACATTGAATGTTGATCCGATTGCTCCATCTACGCCTAAAGAAACAGCTGGTAACAACATTTCATCAAATCCAGAATAGATAATTTTATCTGGGAAACGATTTCTCACACGTTCTAGTAAATAAAAATCTCCAGCTGTAAACTTAATCCCAACAATCTTCGGATTTTCAAACAATTCCGCAAATTGATCTTCAGAAATAGATACGCCTGTTAATGCTGGAATAGAATAAAGAATCATTTCTGTATCAACATTCTCTAAAATACTATTGTAATAGTTTTTTATTTCTTCAAAATCAAATTTATAGTAAAAAGGTGTAACCGCTGAAATTGTTTTATAGCCTAACTCAGTAACAAATTTAGCTAACTCTTTAGCTTCCTTTAAATTTACTGAACCAACTTGGGCAATTAAATCAACCGCTCCTTTTGTCTCATCGTAAGCGATTTCAAAAATACGTTTCTTTTCTGACGTATCTAACATAAAGTTTTCTCCAGTGCTGCCACCTACATAAATACCGTCCACTTTGTTTTGGTCGATATTGTATCTTACTATTTCTCTTAATCCTTTTTCATAAATTTCTCCATTTTCATCATATGCTACTAATAGTGCTGAATATATTTTCCCCATTACCGTCACCTCTTCTTATTAGTTTTATCCTTTTACTAGTTGGCTATTAAAGTTTGTAAAGTTTTATTTCTAATTAATGAACGATGCCATTCCATTGCTACTAATTTAATGAACTCTTATTCCTTTAATCCACCTCTTTTATTAACTAATCTAATTA
>JAGQHW010000103.1 GCA_020431645.1 Carnobacterium sp.
CCCTTGTTCCATCAAAGCTACTTTGTATTCTGCATACAACTCTTTAGGAACTCGGATAGTAACACTTTGCATTTCTTTACTTTCTCTAGCCATAGTTCACACTCTCCTATCTAAATATTGATATACATATTATAAAACAATTAATATAACAAGTAAAGCATTATAAAGAAATACATGTCAATCAACAAAAAACAAAAAGTGTTGGCGATTTGTTGATTTTTTAAAAAGTGCTGTATCCCTTGTCGCTCTAAGGTCAAAGGACGTTTAAAAACAGATTTGGCACTCGGCACTTAAAAGGGGGGTCGTAGTATCCCCCCCACATTCCGCTAAAAAATTTAAATCCTAAAAAAAAGAAGACCTTAAAGGGAAATTCTTTCCCCTTAAAATCCCCTAGAGCCTCTTTCACACCGAATGGAGACCAGAACAAAATAGACGGTTGTTTTCAGTCAGTTATCGGCTCATACAATCTAACACGTCCGTTCCGCTACCAGTCGCCTTACAGGCTCCATTCTCGCTTCTCTACCGTGTTTTTACGATTGTGCCGACAACTAACCGAAAACAACCTAAATCATCTTAAAACTCATTATTTTGAGCTTTAAATTATCTTCTTGGTCCACGACTTCTTTTTTTAACTTGTTCTATAAAACGTTGTAGCATTTCTTGAACCATCTCAATCGCTCGCTCAAGTCGTGTAGGCTCAATTCTAGACTCTCTAGCGTCTTCCAAAGTTTCTTTCCATGACTGTGCTTGTTTTTTATTACTAGGCTTCTCTCCGCTTTCAATATCACGTAACAGCATACGAGCGCTAATCTCTTTATTACTAATATCAGTTATCTTAAAATCATTTTTTAAAATATCTGCATAAATAATTTTTTTGTCTATTTCTTTATCTAGGCTTTTCTTCAAATCATCTATTTGATCTTCTTGATTATTTATCTCTTGATTTAGTTTATTTATTTTATTTTCTAATTCTGTCTTGTTGTCATATAAATGATTATACGCTTCTTTAAACTCTTCTTTTTTATCATATAATTTTGTATATTTTTTTCTCAATTTAACATTTTCTAATCCCATTTTTGATAAACTTTGAAAATCATCAACAGATAACTCAATTCGTTTATTAATAATTCCTTTTTCATGCTTTCTTTTATCTATTTCAGATAAATTAACTAACGGTTCTTTAGCAACTGTTATTCCATCTAACTCTTTATTTAATCCTTGTTTTTGCCTTTCCACTTCTTTTTTTAGTTGCTGCACTTCTTTATATTCGTGAATATCTTCAATGTTCTTTTCTTTCTTCCCTGCACCACGTTCTACTTCAAAATCTCTTTCTTGTAAAAACTTAGGCAGTTCATCATGAATATAATTTATTTTTGCTTTGTTCATCGAAATGCGAGCTTGTAATTTTCCATTTTCTTTATTGACTGGAACAAAATGTAAATGCATATGAGGAGCTGTTTCGTCTTTATGTATTTTTGCACTCACTACATTTTCTTTTCCAAACTCTTCAGAAAAAAATTCATAGCACGCTTTAAAATAATCATCTGTTTTTTCTTCTCCCCAAATTTTCGCTTGTTCAACTGAAACGGTTAAAATATTTGAGTACATAACAACAGAATTTTTTTGAACTCGTGAACCAGATTCTTTTAACGCAGCTACTCTATTTTTTACTTGGTTATATAAATTTTCATCTGAATCAACTAAGTCATAATTATGTTTTGTTTTCTCTAGATCAATATCTCCATTTGATATTTTTCCTTTTCTTTCTTGTTCCATTTCTTTGCCTTTGACATCACTCATTTGATTTTTTTGAGCATTCCAAGCTAACTCCATTTTCAGCACCTCGGTCTCTTTTTTGATACTCCTATTTTATGAGAGTATAGCACGTTATACTCTTGTGACCAAGAGTCGTGCTCTACGAGGTTTTTTCGCTTAAGCGAAAATGTCTGCAAGCAGACATAAAAAAATAAAGAGTGTTTGCTGTTTGCAGCATTCACTCCTTAAAAATCAAATCTTTTTAATTTTCTCTTTTTCTACTTCATCTCTTTTTTGTAACTCAATTATCTTTATTGCATCACGCATTAAAGTGTTACGATTAAACTTGCTCTTTTGTTCATAATTACAGTTTGGACAAGTAAATTTATATTCACCGAAAAAAGTTTTTTCTTCATTCATTTCACATAAATCTTCAGGACAATATGGACCATGCAAATTAAATAATATTATGTCATCTACACTAAGATACTGATTATTTTTATAATCTTTTAATTTTCTTGTTAAAGGAACTCTAACATCTAAAAACCATCTAAACTTTTTAATTTCATCTAATTTAACAGTATGTGTTTCTCTAGTATCTCCATAATATGGAATTACAAAAGCAGCAGTCCTTTTAAATTGTTTATTATCTTTATACTCAACAATTCTTCTTTTCAGGAAAACAAACAAAGCTATACAAAACCAAATACTAAAAAAAACAATGAATATATTTATAATAAAAGGAGAGGGTTTAAATTTATTTGATAATATATTAAAGACAAAAGCAGTAAATAAAGGAGAAAAAAGTTGTACAAGCATTTCCATCATAATTTTTTTGGATTGTTCTTTAATCATTTCTTAATCCGCCATTCTCAATTATTTTATGTTCCCGTTATCTTTACTAGCGTCAGTTAGCCCATATCTTCTTTCTTGATAAACAGCATCAAAATATAATCTAATTAATCCTGTGTGAGAGCGTAAAACAGAATTTATAATTTTCATACTCGGCAAATTGTATTTGGATCCGTGTTCTTTTATAAATCTTCTTAACTCACGCATATTAGCCAAATCATGTTCATCAATCATATCGCAAACTTCATTTAACATATCGTCCTTATCTTCAACATCAAGCGTAATATATCTATCAATATCAAAATTATTAATTAGCTTAATATCTTTTCTATTATATTTATATTTATTTTTAGCGATAGCATCTTTAGATTCATGCGTTAAATATAGATACATATTATCTAAACTTTGAATAACTATCTGAACCAAAGCTACACTTTTTTCTCCTAAAGAACGTTTAATTTTTAAACGAACACTTTCAGCGGTAACCGGATTTCTTGCCACATAAATTACATGATAATGAGCTTTTTTAAATTTTTGATCTTCTAAACTACTCAAATCTTTATCATGAAGAGGGCTAATAGCCATAGGTACACCAATCAATTCTAATTTCATTTCCCAATCTGCTGGAATAGATTCAGGGTATATCAAAAACGTGAAGTATCTTGCTTTGTCTTTAGCCATAATGATATAATCACCTTATAAAAATAAACTTCAAAACGAGCGAACTTTTAGACGGGGACGCTCTTTTTTTGCGTTCATTTTTGTCCTTTCTTATGATTTTCTACAACATCATTCATATATTTTCTAATGTCATAAGTAACAATTTTCCCTTGTTCCATCAAAGCTACCTTGTATTCTGCATACAACTCTTTAGGAACTCGAATAGTAACACTTTGCATTTCTTCACTTTCTCTAGCCATAGTTCACACTCTCCTATCTAAATATTGATATACATATTATAAAACAATTAATATGACAAGTAAAGCATTATAAAGAAATACATGTTAATCAATAAAAAACAAAAAGTGTTGGCGATTTGTTGATTTTTTTAAAACTGATGTATCCCTTGTAGCCCTAAGGTCAAAAGACGTTTAAAAACAGATTTGGCACTCGGCACTTAAAAGGGGGGTCGTAGTATCCCCCCTCATTTCACTCAAAATAGTTAAAATATTAAAAAAGGTCAAAGCAAAAAGACAAAAATAAAAAGACCTTAAGGGGAAATTCATTCCCCTTAAAATCCTCTAGAGCCTCTTCCATACCGAGCAAGAGAGCTGGAGCAAAGACCATTGATTTCCAGTCAGTTATCAGCTCATACAATCTAACACGACCGATACGCTACCAGTCGCCTTGCAGGCTCCATTATCGCTCCTCTAACGTGTTTTTACGATTGTGCCGACAACTAACCGAAAATCAATTCAAATCGTCCTAACCCTTATTTTGGGCTTTAAAAACTACCTTCTTGGTCCTCTACTCCTTTTTATCACTTTTTCCATAAATCGTTCAAGCATTTCTTGAATTTTCTCAATCGCTTTTTCGAGTCTTGTAGGCTCAATTTGAGTACCTCTACCCTTTTCTAACGTTTCTTTCCATGATTGAGCTTGTTTTTTATTACGAGGCTTTTCGCCGTCATCAATATCCCTTAAAAGCAAACGAGCCTCAAACTCATTCTCACTCATGGAATTAACTTTAAAGTCATTTTTCAGCATATCCATGTAAACAATTTTTCTTTTTGTTTCAAGAGACATATCATCTTCCATCTTGTTTATTTTATTTTCTCGATTATCTATTTCTTGATCCAATTCCTTAATTTTATTTTCTAACTTTTTTTTATATTTACCTAGATTATTAAATTCTGCTTTGTATTCCTCTTTTTCGTTATACAATTGATTATGGTTTTTTCTTAATTTTATATTTTCTAAACCCATTTTCGATAAGTTTTGGAAATCATCAACGGACAGTTCAATCCGTTTATTAATAAATCCTTTTTCATGTTTTCTTTTATCAATTTCAGATAAATCAAGTAATGGCATCTTAGCAATTTTTATTTCGTCCAACTCTTTATTTAGTTCTTTTTTTTGTTTTTGAACTTCTTCTTTTAATTTTTGAATTTCTTTGTATTCATGAATATCTTCAATGTTTTTTTCTTTCTTCCCTGCACCACGTTCTACTTCAAAATCTCTTTCTTGTAAATATTTAGGCAGTTCATCATGAATGTAATTTATTTTTGCTTTGTTCATCGAAATGCGAGCTTGCAATTTTCCATTTTCTTTATTGACTGGAATAAAATGCAAATGCATATGAGGTGCTGTTTCATCTTTATGTATTTTGGCACTGACGACATTTTGTCTGCCAAATTCTTCGGAAAAAAAATCATAGCAGGCTTTAAAATAATCATCTGTTTTTTCTTCTCCCCAAATTTCCGCTTGTTCAGCTGAAACCGTCAAAATATTTGAGTACATAACCACAGAATTTTTTTGAACACGCGAACCAGATTCTTTTAAAGCAGCCACTCTATTTTTTACTTGGTTATATAAATTTTCATCTGAATCAACTAAGTCATAATTATCTTTTGTTTTATCTAAATCAATATCTTCATTTGATATTTTCCCTTTTCTTTCTTGTTCCATTTCTTTGCCTTTAACATCACTCATTTGATTTTTTTGAGCATTCCAAGCTAACTCCATTTTCAGCACCTCGGTCTCTTTTTTAATACTCCCATTTTATGAGAGTATAGCACGTTATACTCTTGTGACCAAGAGTCGTGCTCTACGAGGTTTTCCGCTCAAGCGGAATCTGCCTGAACCCTTTAGATTTCAGGCGAAAAAAGAGAATCTTCCGCTTTCCAGCTAAAAGATTCTCTAACATCAATTTATTTTTCTCTACCAAATAATTCGATTCTAATAACTTCTACTCTTTTAGATAATTTAAAAGCTTTTCTCTTTATACTCATTGTGCTTTTTAACGGATTTATCTTTTTATATTCTTCAGTTATTTCTGATAGTTCATTTATAAATTTAAAATATTTTCTACTATTTTTTTTAAGTCCTAGTTTTTTTAATTCATTTGATATTTCTTCTATATCATTTAATGAACTCAAAGTAATCTCTTCCCATATCTCAACTTTATCAATATTTTCTATTGATATCTTATTTAAAAAATCAATCATAAGAGTAATCAAAATCGAAATAACGACAGTTTCAGAAGCTATTTTAGCAAACGAAAAAAGCCAATAATCAAAATATTCTAATTTATGATAAAGCGGATAGGCATCTAAAAAAGCAGTTAAAAAAATAACTAAAATTAAAATAATAAAAAGCATAATATAAATATATTTTTTTTCATTTAGATTTAACTCATCTTTTATTTTATCTTTCACTCATAATTCACCTCTAAAAAAACAGTTTTATATGTTAAATATTATATTCATTTACTCAGCATTTTTGTTTTTTTGCCAACTAGATTTTATATATTCTTTAATAAACAAAGTATTGCGTTCTGTTAAAAGTTCAAACCATCCTGCTGGACTTTTATCAGACAAACAATAATCAGCAAAATCTTTTAAATGTACTATATTATTTGAATCTATAAAAGAAATCATATCTTTTAATGTTTGCCTTTTATCTCCAGTTGATAAAGCTAAACAACTTTCTAAATCAAAACCACCATAGGTTTCTATATCAGAATTATCATATTGAAATTTTTCGGGATTATCCATATGTGTCAAATACCTAACCGCACCAGTTAAACTATTAATTCTTTGCGGTATAGGAGCTCTCAATAATCTAGCGATTTCATCTATTTGTTCAAATGATTTATTCCCTTTATAATTCAAAACAATATGATAATGTGCTTTTTTAATTTCTCCATCAACATTTATGTCTTTATCATGTAAAGGACTAATGGCAACAGGTTCACTACTTATAATGTTTTTCCATTGATCTGGTAGGCTATCTAAATAACCCACTATAGCCCAATTTCTTCCTCTTTTATAAGGTTGTTTTGTTTGAGGACTTAAATTTTTTCTAGGAAGATTCCAATCTATTTCACTTTTATTAGCCATATGATACAATCACCTTAAATAGCAAATCATTCTAAGTAAAAATTCTTGTTTTAGTAGACAGGGAATTTTTACTTATTTTTTTTGCTTATTTTCCTTTCCTTCGATTTTCCTCTGATATTCTTCTCTAATTAATAAAGTTAATAAACCTGATTTCTGAATTCCGTAATAATTAACTAACTCTTCAAATTTTTCAGCATTTTCAGGCGTAAAACTAACTGTATAACGTTTCTTTTTTTCAGACATTTTTATCATCTCCATTTATCTAATAATCAATAAACAAACAATACACTCATATATGTTTTTAATCAACATTTATATGTTAAAAAAACACATAAAAACATTAGCTATATTTATTGTTTTTAAAAAAAACCGCGGAAACCCTTTAAAGGCAATCTTTACATCAGTTATTTTTTTTTTTTTTTTAATTTATATTGTACACATTGGGGTTTTCTTATTGCCCCCATTTAAC
>JAGQHW010000104.1 GCA_020431645.1 Carnobacterium sp.
CGGTTACCGCCTTATTTGATAGATGGATTGTTTACCTATTATGCCGACGTGGCGGAATTGGTAGACGCGCTGGACTCAAAATCCTGTGCCCGCGAGGGCGTGCCGGTTCGATTCCGGCCGTCGGTATAAAATAAGCACCAAAACGTTAAGTTGTCTTAATGTTTTGGTGTTTTTTTTTCATATACTTTTGAACCATAAATGGTTGTATCTTTTTATTGTAAACTAATGGTCTTTTTTGATATGATAGGAATAATAATTGAAAGCGCTTTAAAAAAGTGCGAAGAGGTGTGATTTACTAAGGGGGGAGATAGTCGTTTCATTTTTCTATCAAATAGAGGTACATTATTGTAACTATTTACAAGGGAGTGGATTAAATGTCAACTAAAGAAACTTTTAAAAAATCAGAGATAAGAAAAGATAACACTATTTTTTCATCTTTAAGATCAATCATTGAAACAGCTACGTATGGAAATAATGTGAAAAAGATAATTAGTACAAGTGAAGCATATAAGCTAGCTTTGAATTCTTCAGGTACAATAGTGACAGATTTATTAGTAAAGTATCCAGAAAAATTAGGTCTTCCAGACGGTGCTAAAGTTTTAGTGGAAAACGGTGGAGCTATTGTCGGTAGAACAGCAGTTGCAAGAAGAATAGTAGGAAATAATAAAGAAGAGGATGTTCAATTAGCTTCAATCGCTAGAGAGGCTGTTTACCAAGGGTCTTTAACTGAACGATATAAAGCGAGTGCATACGTCGGTTTAGATAAAGAGTTTATGATAAAAGCTCATCTTTCTGTTCCGAAAGGACAAGAAAATAATTTATATTCTTGGTTGCTAAATTTTCAAATAACAAATGATTTCTATAATGACATGTATTCTAATTCACATGAGATAGATGCAGGTGATATTTTTATCTATTCTGATCCTTACTGGAAACATCCTGACTACCCACTTGGGTTAGCATATTTTGATACCGATCATAATGCAGCTATCATTTTAGGCCTTAATTATTTTGGAGAATTAAAAAAAGCTACACTTACTTTAGCCTGGGGTACAGCTCATAGAATTGGTTTTGCTTCTTGTCATGGAGGACAAAAGAAATTCACATTGCCTAATGATACAAATTATGTATCAGCTTTTTTTGGTCTATCCGGTTCAGGCAAATCAACATTGACACATGCTAAGCACAATGGTAAATATCCTATTGAAGTTTTACACGATGATGCTTTCATAATCTCATTAACAGACGGATCTTCTATTGCATTAGAGCCAGCTTATTTTGATAAAACACAAGACTATCCTTCAGATCATGAGGAGGTTGATTATTTTATAACCGTACAGAATGTTGCTGTTACATTAGATAATCTAAACAACAAGGTACTATTAACAGAAGATGTAAGAAATGGAAATGGTCGTACTGTAAAATCACGTTATTCAACACCAAATAGAGTTGATCGATTTGAAGAACCGATTAATGCTATTTATTGGATTATGAAAGATGACAGTCTTCCACCAGTAATTAAAGTTGATGACCCTATTTTAGCAGCAAGTTTCGGTGCTACATTAGCAACGAAACGTTCAACAGCAGAGCGCTTAAAAGAAGGCGTAGATATGAATAAATTAGTTATTGTTCCTTACGCTAATCCATTTAGAGTTTATCCATTAGCAGAGGATTATGAACAATTCAAACATCTTTTTGAAGTAAATGGAATTGATTGTTATATTATAAATACTGGGTTTTTCTTAGACAAAAAAATTACACCATCTGTAACCCTTAATAGTATAGAAGCTATTGTAGAGGCTAAAGCTAAATTTAATTCTTTTGGTGACATTAAGCACTTAAGTTATATGAGTGTAGAAGGATATGAACCAGATTTTGATAATGAAACCTATAAACAATTGGTCCATGAAAGATTACAAATGCGTGTAGACCATATAATAGAAAAAAATAAAGCAGGTGGTCTTGATGTTTTACCTGATGAAGTCCTAGCTGCGATGAAAAAAATAATTAAATAAAGATAGAATGACCAAAAAATCAATTGATGTTTGTACAAGTTATTTCCTATTAAACGGTAGAATAAATAATAACAGGCTAGTTATTATTTTCTATCAACAACATTAGAGAAGTTCATTATTGATAATGGCTATTATATCTATTAAAATAAAGGAAGATCATATAGAGAGGTTAACGAAACATAAAGCAAGTAGGTTCAATAAAATATCAGAAAATAAAAAGATTAGTTCATATGATCATTTCCAATTTTAATGGGAAAGTTATCCATTAATCAGACAAAACGGTATTTATGATTAAAAGTATACTTCATTTGCTGTTAATGGGTTTAATGAAATAGTCATACGGTAAGGTATTTCTATAAGAGTAGTATATCATTAAAAATATAGCATATAAAAAATTACAATAAAAAGAAGAGGGATGGTCCTATGGGGATAAGTAATGATAAAGCGACTCGACATTTAAATAGTTTAGAAAAAGAATACGAAAACTATTTAAATTTTCCACTTAATCTAAATATTACTAGGGGTATCCCTAGTGAAGATCAATTGCAATTATCTCAAAACATGTTAGGAATGCTTAAAGATCCAGAAGATTTTTTGAGTGAAAATAAAACAGATATTCGTAATTATGGAGAGTTGACAGGTATTGTAGAGGCTAAGGAACTATTTTCTGCTATTTTAGGATCAGAAAGTAGAGAAACGATTATTGGTGGAAACTCAAGTCTGAGTTTAATGTATTTTGTTTTAACGACTAAATTATTTATGGGCTCAGCACCTTGGAAAACTGAATCTCCTATCAAGTTTTTATGTCCAAGTCCAGGTTATGATCGTCATTTTTCTATGACTGAAAAGTTGGGAATTGAGATGATTCCAATTGAGATGAATGAGAATGGGCCAAATATGGATCAGGTCGAGCGTCTAGTACTACAAGATCAGACAATTAAAGGCATTTGGTGTGTCCCTAACTATAGTAATCCAACCGGTATTATTTATTCAGATGAAGTGGTTGATCGCTTAGCAAAAATGAAAACTAGCGCAACTGATTTTATAATTATGTGGGATAATGCTTATGCTGTTCATCATTTAACACAGGAAAATAAAGTTGCTAAAAATATATTGACCGCTTGTAAAGAGGCTGAAAATTCAGAACGTCCTTGGATGTTTTGCTCAACTTCAAAAATTACTTTTCCAGGTGCAGGTGTTTCAGCAGTAGCAGCTTCAGAAAAAAATATTACTATGTTAGCAAACGAATTAAGTTACCAAACGATTGGTCATGATAAATTAAATCAAATGAGGCATGTAAAATTTTTGAAAAATATCAACCAAGTAAAAAAACATATGGAAAAACATGCTTTGATTTTAAAACCTAAGTTTGATTTGATTCAAAAGAAACTAAATGAACGTTTTAATGAAAGTAACTTATTAACTTGGACAAATCCAAAAGGGGGCTATTTTGTTCATTTAACAACGATGGATGGATGCGCGACTGAGATTGTTGAATCATTAGATCGTATTGGTGTTAAAGTAACAAAAGCTGGAGCGACTTACCCAAGAGGTGATAATCCTAGGGATAATAGTATTCGTCTAGCTCCAACATCAGTTGAATTAGTTGATTTAGAACAAGCAATGGACGTAATTGGATTATGTATTGAAATGGTTAGTTTAAGAAAAAGCAGTAAAAAATAGGAATTGAATAAAAGGAGAGATGTATCTATTGTTTCATCTTTTTTAAAATTAAGAGAGTTGGTTCTTTATCAGTAGTGATTTCTTTAGCGTGTTAGAGCTTTGAGTTACTAAACAACTGTTTCACTAATTTGTTTAATGACTCAAAGCTTTTACTATTCATCAATCATCATGTTTAATCCAAATTAGTCAAAGAAATTAGATAATCAGTGTTACTTCAATGCATCGTTACCATTTCATTTAGTTAAATTATCTTTTAATCGGTTATAACACGTAGTCGAAAAAATCACAAATGATACTATTTTTTGAAATGAATAAAAAAAATCCCTATGAAAACCCAAGATATGAGTGTCAAATAATGCTATACTATAGAAATAACTAACAAGAAAATTATTACAGCAAGTCATGTTAGAAAGAGGCTATAGTGTGAAAAAAATAGAATTAGCAAATCAGTTTTTAGAAAATAATATGAGTTTATTTAAATGTCCTGTTTGTGAGTCTAAATTTAATAAAATAGAAAATCATAGTTTACAGTGTGAACAGAATCATTCATTCGATCTATCCAAAAAGGGAAGTCTTTATTTTTTATTAAAAGGTTCTAAAAATGAATACGATAGAGAAATGTTAGTAGCAAGATACGCTATTGCCCAAGTGGGGCTTTTTAATCCATTATTAGAAGCTATTTACAGTCATATTGAATACAAGAAAGACGGTAGTTTATTAGATGTTGGTTGTGGTGAAGGTTCACAACTTGACTATTTAACGCAGTTAGGATTAACTGGAAATAATATCGGTTTTGATATATCTAAAGATGCCATTCAATTGGCTGCTGGGAATTTTACAAGCGCTTTTTTTTGTATAGCAGACTTGGCTCAATCACCATTTGCAACTAATGAATACGATACGTTGCTAAATATTTTTTCTCCTTCAAATTATGAAGAGTTTGAACGATTATTAAAAAAAGATGGGCTTATTATTAAAGTTGTTCCAGAAAAAGACTATTTAATTGAGCTAAGAAAGTTATTCTATCATGATCAAAAAGAAAAACAGTCTTATTCAAATCAATTAGTAATAGATAAGTTTAAGGATCATTTTTTAGAAATTGAGACAAAGCGTATTCGTTATTCATTTTCATTATCAAAGCAAAATTTTTTAGATTTAATGAAGATGACACCTTTAAGTTGGGGAGCTAGCGCCGAAGCAAAAGAATATGCACTCAATCATCCCTTATCAGAAATCACGATTGATGTTTGTTTGCTAATAGGTAAAAAAAAACCCTAAGTTAATATGTAAAGTGAGCAATAAGATAAATAGAGCAAGTTATCTAGTATAATTAATAAATTCTGACTTGCAAGTTGTTACTGTGGGTGTTATATTACGTATAAGCTATTATTACTCATTCGTTTTTATCAGGAATCCATCAGATTTTGATAAAAGTTAGTGAAACTTAATAATGCACCATTAACGTATCATTTCGCAGTGCTGGACACCGAAATGATACGTTTTTTTTATTTTTAAGTCCGCTAAACTAAACTTTAAAATTATGCGAAAATTAATTCATTAAATAAACATGATTTTTAGCTAGACAATTAAGCTAAAATAAAAGAGTGTTTTGGCTAGGGAGGTGTCTTATATTGGTTGTTTTACAAGCAGAGTTGAAAGAGAAAATTATAGAAGAAAGTCAACGATTAGGGATTAATAAAATTGGCTTTACAACTGCTGAGCCTTTTTTAGACTTAGAAAAAAAATTGATTGCTCAACAAGAAAAAGGACATCACTCGGGATTTGAACACAAAAATATCCAAGAACGAATTTACCCAGAATTGATTTTTGAGAGTCCACGCTCTATCATATCAATTGCCTTAGCTTATCCAACTAAAATAGAACATCCTCCAGAGCGAGTAAAAGGAGAAAGACGTGGGGAATTTGCCCGTGCGTCTTGGGGAATAGATTATCATATAATCTTGAGAGAAAAAATGGATCAATTAATTGAGTATATTCGAAAAGAAGCCGGTGATTCGATTACGTATAAACCCATGGTTGATACGGGAGAATTAATAGATGTTGCTGTAGCAAAAAGAGCTGGATTAGGTTTTATTGGTCGAAATGGTTTATTAATCACTGAAGAATTTGGTTCGTATGTTTACTTAGGTGAAATTATAACGAACTTAGATTTTCCGATTGATGAAGAAATTCCTTTTGGATGTGGAGACTGCACAAGATGTGTTGATGCTTGTCCCACTGGAGCTTTGTTAGGTGATGGACGGATGAATGCTAAACAGTGTCTTTCTTATCAAACGCAGACTAAAGGTATGATGCCTGAAGAGTTTCGTAGAAGAATGGGTCATGTTATTTATGGTTGTGATATTTGTCAAGTTGTCTGTCCGTATAATAAAGGGAAAAATGCAGGTTTTCATCCCGCAATGGAGCCTGACCCAGAAAGTGTTATGCCTAAATTAAAACCATTATTGACTATAAGCAATAGGGAGTTTAAAGAACGTTTTGGCTACATGTCTGGTTCTTGGCGTGGAAAAAAACCGATTCAAAGAAATGCTATTATTGCTCTAGGAAATTATCGTGATAAATCTGCGTTACCTGATTTGCTGCATTGTCTTGAAAAAGATCCGCGGCCGGTCATTCGTGGGACAGCAGCTTGGTCAATAGCTAAGATTGTTTCTTATAAAGATGAAATGATTATGGAATTTTTAAAAGAAGTACTAGAAAAAGAAACAGATAAAGAGGCACAAGATGAAATGAATAAAGCAATTGCTTCTATTCATATGAAGAAAGAAAAGAAAAAGTAAGCTTCAGGAGGAAACGTATTATGCCAAATCATATTGTTTTATTTGAACCACAAATACCAGCTAATACAGGAAATATTGCTAGAACCTGTGCTGGCACGAATACACACTTACACTTAATTGAACCTCTTGGATTTTCAACAGATGATAAACACCTCAAAAGAGCTGGATTAGATTATTGGAATGATGTGAATATTACGTATCATGCCGACTTATCAGCATTTTTAGATACAGTAGGCAACGATCATTTATACTTAATTACTAAATTTGGTAACCGTACGTACAGTGAGCCAGATTACTCTATTACAGAAGAAAACTATTATTTTATGTTTGGCAAAGAAACAACGGGATTACCAGAAAGTTTTATGAGAGAAAATGAAGAAAAATGTTTGAGAATTCCTATGGATGATACACATGTTCGTTCACTCAACTTATCAAATACAGCAGCGATTTTAGTATATGAAGCTCTACGTCAACAAAATTTTTTAAATATGGAATTAACTCATCATTATGAAAATGATAAGTTAGACTAATTTTTTATGTATGTTTCGAATCTATCTAATAGAATTGACTATAAGTTTAATGAAACTAAATTTATTTTAGTCCTTTTTTCTACTCTTTTACTTTTTAGATT
>JAGQHW010000105.1 GCA_020431645.1 Carnobacterium sp.
TTTTAGGGACAATATTTTGAATCGTCACAGTTGTTGTTGTGATAGCTAAACCCATTCCTAAACCAATTAGTGCTGTCACTAATAAGAAAACGTAAAAAGGGGTAGCTAGTGGCAACCGAGTAATAATCAATGCACTTATACTAATGATCACTAAACTACTTGTCAAAATCGTTTTAACAGGTTGCTTGAGCATTAATTGTCCTGCAATGAATGAGCCTAGTACCCACGTAAAAGACATAGGTGTAATAGCGAATCCTCCCATTGCTGCTTTCAGGCCTTTTAAACCTTGCATCCACATCGGAATATACACATCTACTCCAATTAAAAAACCACTCACTAATGCTGCAACTGTATTTTGGATAACAAAAGTCCGATTGTTAAACAGACTTAACGGCAATATTGGATCTATTGCTCGTTTTTCTACATAAATAAACGCAATAAAACTTAAAATAGCAAAAACAAACCAAATCAACAATAATGGTTCAAAAGTTCCTTTATCTCCAATAACTTGAATGCCATAAAGTGAAAATAGCAACGTTCCAGTTAACGTTAAACTTCCTAGATAATCAATAGCTTTTCGTTCATAGGAAAAATCTTCATGTAAAAACAGAGTAACTAAGACTATTGTTGCGATACCAATAGGAACATTGATATAAAAAATCCAATGCCAACTTAAGATATCAACGATAAAACCACCTAATAAAGGACCAAAAATACCAGCTACTCCCCATGCCGCTCCGTTAAAGCCCATGATTTTTGCTCGTTTTTCTAAAGGATAAATATCAGCAATAATTGTAGACGTTACCGGCATGATAGCTCCCGCGCCAATTCCTTGTATGGCTCTAAAGAAAATAAGTTGGCTCATTGATTGTGAGAGGCCACATAAAGATGAACCAATTACAAAAATGAGTAATCCAGTAATTAATATGGGTTTTCTTCCAATCATATCCGATAATTTACCATATATTGGCGTCATAATAGCGTTTGTTAACAAATAAATAGAAAATACCCAGTTCATAATAGCGATTCCTTCAAGACTCCCTATAATAGTAGGCATAGCTGTTGATACGATTGTTCCCTCTACTGCTGTCATAAAAGTCGCTACAAAAATAGCTACTGTTACAATTTTTACATTTGTTTGCTTTTTATTTCTTTCCATATCTTTCTCCAATTCGTTTTCAATTTGTATAGCTTATTTCATTTGATCCATAGTAGATACAAAACGCATACGCTGCCTCTATTCTATAATAGGTAGCGTATGCGATCATTTATTATTGAGCTAAGAATTTTTTCAAATCATCTATCTTATCTATCTTTTCCCAAGGTAAATCAATATCTGTTCTCCCAAAATGACCATATGCTGCTGTTTGTTTATAAATCGGTCTTTGGAGATCTAACATCTTGATAATTCCAGCAGGACGTAAATCAAAATTAGCTCTTACAGCTGCAATCAATTGGCTTTCAGGAACGTTACTTGTTCCAAAAGTGTCAATAGCAATAGAGACTGGTTGAGCTACTCCAATAGCATAAGCTAGTTGGACTTCACATTTGTTAGCTAAGTTAGCTGCTACAATATTTTTAGCAATGTAACGAGCAGCATAACTAGCAGAGCGGTCTACTTTTGTTGGATCTTTTCCAGAAAAAGCTCCACCACCATGACGAGCATATCCACCATACGTATCAACAATAATCTTACGACCAGTTAATCCAGAATCCCCTTGAGGTCCCCCAATAACAAATCGTCCTGTAGGATTGATAAAGTATTTAGTATCTGCATCCAAAAGTCCAGTTGGTATAACAGCTTCAATCACTAATTTTATGATGTCCTCTTTTAATGTTTCAATCGTAGTGTCTGGATGGTGTTGTGTGCTGATAACAACTGTATCCACACGCAAAGGTTTCCCATTTTCATCATACTCAACGGTTACTTGAGATTTGGCATCTGGTCTTAAATAGTTAAGTGTCTTATCCTTTCTCAATTCTGCCAATCGTTTAACTAAACGGTGACTCAATGAAATAGGTAGAGGCATTAACTCAGGTGTTTCATCAATTGCAAAACCAAACATTAGCCCTTGATCTCCTGCACCAATTTGATCAAGAGCATCATCATTCATTTCTTTATACTCAACAGAATCATTCACTCCTTGAGCTATATCAGCTGATTGTTCATCGATAGCAACAATAACTGCACACGTATCTGCATCAAAGCCAAATTTAGCTCTGGTATACCCTATTCCCCTAATTGTTTCACGCACTACTTTTTGGATGTCTACATAGGTAGAAGTAGATATCTCTCCTACAACTAATACTAAACCTGTTGTAACAGTTGTTTCACACGCAACTCGTGCATCTGGATCTTTAGCAATGATATCATCTAAAATAGCGTCGCTAATTTGATCAGCTATCTTATCTGGGTGTCCTTCTGATACAGACTCAGATGTAAATAATTTTCTTTCTGTCATTCTTTGTTCCCCCTTTGATAGTTTCGGTTACAAGGCTTCTCCGCTTTTCTTACAAAGCAGATCCTCTCGGGAATCCATTTGCAAACCTTATACATTTTAACATACTTCTTGGTGGTTAGCTAAATAAATATGCTTTTTTATCAATACAGAAGCCAAGCTGTGTGCGTGACAGCATTTAAGTGGATAGGTTAAGTATTCGCCGCCGCAGTCAGGAATGCTAGGGGATCAAAAGAGAGTACTGTATGCACTCTTTCCCTGAAGGATGACTGCGACCGTTAATGGCAGAGGTGGTAATCTTGTTACGAAAGACCGGTAACTTAAAACAAGGCTCTTAGAGAAGATTTCAAGAGGGTTTTAAGCGTGTTTTAACGACACCAATGCATACAGATGTGATAGTGGCTCCAATCGACTAACTACATATTAAATAAATACAAAACCCATTAATTTACCCCTTTTTTAAGCGTAAATTTCAAGTTTAAGTTCGCCACCGTTTGTTCTTCAAGTAGATTTATTTCAAATATCATTTTGTTAACGCTGGTTATATTTTTTGTTTATTTAGTCAAAGAAAGATAGAGTTCCCTCTTTTTTAAAGTGAGATTCTATCTTTCATAATGTGTCCAGACTGACCAGATAATGATTTCTTTTATATTATTATCAACAGAATAAACAATTCGATGCTGTATATTTAAGCGTCTTGAGTATTTATCCTTTAAATTTTCAATTAATTTCTCATATGGAAGTGGATTTTGAAAAGGATTATTTTGTAAGAGAATCATTAGTTCTTTAAATTTTTTGTCTAAATAAGCAGATTTCAAATTCTTTAAATCTTTTGTAGCGTATTTTGCTAATTTTATAAAGTATCCCAATCGATATCCTCCAATGCAACAAACTCATTTTTTTTCACGTTGTTGAACCACATCAGCTACTCCAGAAGATTGAAGGTATAATGTTTCTTGAATAGCGTTCCAATCTTTTTTACTAATCATAACGGCTTCGCTATCTTCGTTTTTACCTGAGATATAAATAGGTTCATTGGTTTTGTTAACATCTTTTAGTAATTGATAAAGGACTTTCCTAGCTTGGCTAGGGTTTATAATCGACATAGATTATTCCTCCTTTTTCATTTTATTATAACGTGCGTCAGCAGGGGATCAGTTACTCTAGATACATGAAATGACATAAAGTCGTGTATCCCGAACTCTTTAACAGCAGGGTTCTTTTTTTCATATTTAAGCTGGAAAAATTTGCTGTGAACAGGCATGAAAAATCTCCCTTAGCATTTCTAGCAGGGAGATTTTTTCAATATAAGAAATTAAATTCTTTATCATATAAGTACCCAGAATACTATATAACAATTTTTTTCTAATTAGCTTATAGATCTATCAATATAGACTATATGAATCTATTTTTTTCTTTTATAAGGTTTTGAAATTCTTTTTCTAAAGCTTCTGAGGGTTCAATGCTAAGGCGACTAAGTACTTCGGATATCTTCGTATCTAGCACTAATTTTTCTTCTTGCTGAAAATCCTGTTCTTTTTTAGTCGATCTATTTTTGAATTGTTTGTATGTTCCATCGAATAGTTCAATTTTTTTATTGCGTATTTCTAAAATTCGAGTAGCTATATTTTCAATAAAATTACGATCATGAGAAACAAAAATAATGCTTCCTTTATATTCATTTAAGAGTTTTTCTAATACTGTAAGTGCTTGAGTATCTAGGTAATTCGTAGGCTCATCTAAAACTAACGTATTGATATCACTTACCAATAGTTTTGTCAGGGCGACTTTTACTCTTTCTCCACCACTTAGAACATGTACAGGTTTGTATATATCTTCACCAAAAAAATGCATTCTAGCTAATACCGTTCGAATCAACGATTCTTCTTGCTTAGAAGAATTTTGAACATTCTCTAGGATAGTTTTATTTAAGTCTAGGATCATTAAATTTTGACTAAAGTACCCTATTTTAACAGATGGGGAAATAGTGATACCATTTTCTTGATTGATTATTTTCTTAACTAAGGTTGTTTTCCCGCTACCGTTCGAACCAATAATAGCTAATTTATCGCCACCATAGATTTGAAACGTTTTCTTTTCCCAAAGAGATTGGTTAGGAATAATCCCTGCCAGGTTCTCTACTCGAATAGTCATACGATTTTTAAAAGTTTTTTCATTTAGCAAATCCATCTTAATAGGCACCTAATCTTTTATTTTCTCTATGTTACCTAATTTCTCTAGTCTTGTTTCAAGAGCACAAGCACTCTTATGCAATTTCTTTTCTTTTTTTGCGAAATAAGGCTTAGATCCCGCTATTCGTCTTTCAGAGGGAGATAAATTCTTAGGCTTCTTAGTTGCTCGTTGAGCTTTTTCGTCTTTTAATTGGATTGCCTTTTCTAGCTGTTTTCTTTCTTTTTCATATTTTTCATATGTGGATTGTTCTTGTTTTTTTTCTACTTTTTTTAGATTGAGATAGTCACTATAATTGCCTTTATATTTAGTTATTTTACTATCTTCTAGTTCCCAAATAACAGAACAAAGGGTATCTAAAAATATTCTGTCATGTGAAACAAGAACGAATGCTCCCTGCCAATGTTTTAATTTCTTCTCAACCCATTCTATATGCTTTGTATCTAGATTAGTTGTGGGCTCATCTGCTAATAAAAGGGCAGGGGCATTATTTAATGTTTGTTGAATGTATTCTTGAGTGATTTCACCTCCACTCTTAATCGTATCAGTCTTCTTAAACTGTGGTAAAATTTCACTCTGTGCATACTGAGTGATTATTCCCTCATCAGGAATAATTTTTTCAGCAAGTATGTTTAATAAAGTTGTTTTTCCACTTCCATTTATACCTACCAAGCCAATTCTGTCATTATGACTAATTTTTAACTGATTTATATTTAATAATAAACGATCTTTAACGTAGTGTTTTATATTATTTGCTTCTAATAAAAACATATGAACATTTCCTTTACTCATTCAAAGGCATAAAAAATACCCCTATTCTGTTTCAGAATAAAGGGTATAAATCTATATAGGGGTACAAAAAAGAGATTACTGTCTCTTTTTGTCAGCTATAGAAATCTAACCCTATTCTGAAAAAAGACAATAAAAGGCCGCAAAAAAGCAAGAGTCTGCTACTGTAAAGCCTCAATTGTTTGATTCCGTCAATAGGGTTAGTTTTTCATTTAGTTGGGTCACCCTTTCGCTAGTAGTAGTTATCTATTAGAATACAGCAGACGATATATTCTTGTCAAAATTTTTACGTGAAATAAACTATTTTTATACTGTGCTCTTGATTTATTTTTGGTAAGATAGAAGTAGTACCCTCAGCGAAAGGAGTCTTACGATGAAATCATCTTTACCTACAAAAATAAAAGCTTTTTTTTTACATCCACTTTTTCTTATTTTTATTACTCCCTTAGCGTATATTCTTATTGGAACTATTTACGCAGCACTGCTTTCATCCATAAATTTCACACTAGTTATCGGTCTGTATTTTTTTATTCTACTGAATCAATTCTTAGAAAAAATCATTGCAACTGGCTATCAAAAAAAGCAAAAAAAAAATAATAACTTCTTTTTTTATTATTGAAGTTATTAACCTATTAGTAATTGGTTCTCTAGCCTTATCTTCTCACTTTTTAATTGGAGTATTACTAGTTTTATACAGTATCCTTATCCAAGGACAAATTTATTTAAGAGAAAATAAATTAAAGTGGCTCTTAATTAGTTTAAAAGCTATTTTTAAAGGTGGTATCTTGACCTATATTAGCTTTTTTATTCAATTATCTTTTATCCCTAATACTATTTTTATATGGAGTACTTCTTCCATTCTATTGATTTTGATAGTAGAATTAACAGATTACACCATTAAAACAAACCAACTAGAAACAATAAAACAGAACCAACTTATAGCTTTAAGCTTATTTGTTTTTTTGTATCTAAGCAGTATTTTTATTTTATGGCTATCCTTTAGTTATTTTTCTCTCTTATTATTACTAAGTTTACCAGCCGCATGGAACGTACTTTCTATTTATCGATTATCTGCTCAACCTAAACCTCTTTCATTAAAGCTTAAGCAATTAAATCTACTAACTATTGCCTTTTTATTTTTATTTACTCTAGTTATTAGTACTAGACTATTTTTACAATAATTGCTATTAAAAAATAAAAAAAATCAAATCCCATCTACATTGGATTTGATTTTTCTTTTATTTTTATGACCCGTACGGGATTCGAACCCGTGATACCGCCGTGAAAGGGCGGTGTCTTAACCACTTGACCAACGGGCCAAACTAGGATGACGGAGAGTAAGGGATTCGAACCCTTGAGACAGTGTGCACCGCCTACATGATTTCCAATCATGCTCCTTCGGCCGCTCGGACAACTCTCCAAGGTCGTTCTAATAGAACTCTCTATTCACTTGTTTGTTTATTTCCATAGATACCTATGTACTCCGCAAGCAGGATTCGAACCTGCGACATCATGATTAACAGTCATGCGCTCTACCAGCTGAGCTATTGCGGAAAAATAAAGATGCGCGGCAGCGTCCTACTCTCACAAAGGGAAACCCTTCACTACCATCGGCGCTAAGAAGCTTAACTGCTGTGTTCGGCATGGGAAC
>JAGQHW010000106.1 GCA_020431645.1 Carnobacterium sp.
AAAGAAAACCTTGAAAACGATCGTGGCAAAGAAATCTATGCACAACGAAAAATTGACGTAGAAACTGTTTTTGGTCGTATGAAAGGTGTATTTGGCATGCGCAGAACCCATGTCAGAGGCAAGCAAGCCGTTCATAATGACATCGGTATCATGCTTATGAGCATGAATCTTTCAAAATTAGCCCTTGAGGTTAGAAGAAAAGTGGATTCTTTTCACAAAAAATCAGTAAAAAATAAAAATCGCAATGAAACAATCAGAATTTTGACTGTTTCATTACGATTTTTTTATTTGAGGCTAGTTTTTTCCCAACCCCTTTTTTAGTAGGAAAGTTAGTTAAGTATTCTTGCTTTCTTTCAAAAAGTTAGTATAATGAGTTAGACTGAAAAGATACGACCTTCAAATCGTTAAGATTTTCAGAATCTAGTTGAAATGATGGTGAAAGTATGAAAGACAACAGCAGTATACGTGTTGTAGTAGGAATGAGTGGTGGAGTAGATTCATCTGTTACAGCTCTTTTACTCAAACAACAAGGCTATGACGTAGTAGGCATTTTCATGAAAAATTGGGATGATACAGATGAGTTTGGAATGTGTACCGCAACAGAAGACTACAATGATGTTGCGTTAGTTGCAAACCAAATTGGTATTCCTTACTATTCGGTAAATTTTGAAAAACAATATTGGGACAAAGTATTTCAGTATTTCTTAGATGAATATAAAAAAGGCAGAACACCTAATCCTGATGTAATGTGCAATAAAGAAATTAAATTTAAAGCCTTTTTAGATTACGCGATTGAGTTAGGAGCAGATTATGTTGCAACAGGTCATTATGCTCAAGTGGAACGTGATGAAAAGGGTATAACTCATATGTTAAGAGGAATAGATAACAATAAAGATCAAACCTATTTTTTAAATCAATTGTCACAAGAACAATTAGCTAAAACATTATTTCCATTAGGTCATATGGAAAAAAGTGAAGTTCGTAAAATTGCAGAAGAAGCTAACTTAGCAACAGCTAAGAAAAAAGATTCTACAGGAGTCTGCTTTATTGGAGAAAGAGATTTCAAAAAATTTTTGATGAACTACTTACCTGCCCAACCTGGTAAAATGATGACTCCAGATGGCGAAGTAAAAGGAACACATGATGGCTTGATGTATTATACCATTGGTCAAAGACAAGGATTAGGAATCGGTGGTGGCGGAAAGTCTAGTGAGCCTTGGTTTGTCATTGGAAAAGACTTGAAGTCAAATACATTATTTGTCGGACAAGGATTTCACCATGAATGGTTATATGCTACCCACTTGGATGCGACCGATATTCATTTTACAACAAATGAAAAAAAGGCAACATTAATTAAATGTACAGCTAAATTTCGTTATAGACAAGCCGATACAGCTGTCACAGTCCATTTAAATGAAGATGGGAAAACAGCTAGAGTTGAATTTGACGAACCTGTTCGTGCAATCACCCCTGGACAAGCAGTCGTGTTTTACGATGGTGTGGAGTGTTTAGGTGGAGGCACGATTGATGCGGCTTATAATACATCAAGAGAATTACAATACGTTTAATATTCTAAGGAGACAGGACGCTTTTGGTTCTGTCTTTTTCTTTTTTTTAAATCTAGTGATAGAATGAAAATAGAAAAATGAACTTTTTTAGTGTAAAATGGTAGGAGTTGTAAGGGAGTGAGCAAAATGAACCAAAATCATAAAGCTTTTCAATTATGGGAAAATGGCCGATTGAATGAAGCTATTCAATTATTATTTGAAGAAATTGAAAAAAATACTGAGAACACTGATGCTTATTGTAATTTAGCTAGTATTTTGATTTTAGCTAAGAAATATGAAGATGCTCAAGTTGTTTTAGAAACAGCTCTTAAAAAGGACCCTAAGCATTTAGAATTGCTTTATACATTCGGTAACTTATACTATTATAAAAACAATGCTAAAAAAGCTTTGGACTACTTCGTTAAAGTTTTCAATGGAAACGATAATTCTTTAAGAGAAGATGCAACCATTATGATAGGGCAGTGTTATTTAGTATTAACCAATCCTGAAAAAGCATTAGTCTATTTGTTATTAGCTCATGAAAATAATAAAAAAAATAATTCAGTCATTCTGCTATTAGGTGATTGTATGTTGCAAATTAGCCATTTTAATGAAGCAAAAAATTACTATATAAAATCGTTGGAATTATCACCGGATAATGACGAAGCTTTATTTAAACGAGGCTTAGTAGGTGCAGTTTTGAAAGAAAAGTCAGAGGTTTTTACTAGTTTTTTTGAAAAATCAAAAGAGCTTAATCCTAAAAAATATGAAGAAAGACTTTATCAACTGAAAAATATAGAATCGTTTATTTCTAACCAAAATAGCAATATAAAAATAGAGGCAAACGATAGGAGGGATGGATAAAAGATGGCTGAACAAGAGAACTTAGAATTATTTTCAACGGAAGAACCATACGTAGTGGGTCAAACCGTAGCCATATTTTATCAAAATCCAACTAATTTTTATAAAGTATTACTGGTAAGAGTAATTGAAACCAATACAAATTATGACGATAAAGAAATTGTTATCACTGGAAGTTTTGGCCAAATTCAAGAAGAAGAAAGCTACCGATTTTACGGAAAAATAGCAGATCATCCAAAATTTGGGGTTCAGTTTAATGCTCATCGCTATAAACAAGAAAAGCCAACGTCGATAGTGGGTATAGTAAATTACCTTTCTAGTGATAAGTTTCCTGGGATTGGAAAAAAAACAGCAGAGAATATTGTGGATGCTTTAGGAGAAGAAGCAATTGATCGAATAAGTAATGATCCTACTGTTTTAAAAGAAATCACCGGTTTAAACGAGAAGAAAAAAGCAATTTTAGTTCAAACGATTCAAGCAAGTGATGGAATGGAAAAGATTATTATTGGATTAAATGGATATGGATTTGGTAGTCAATTAGCGTACAATATCTATCAACTGTATCAAGATGAAACGTTAGAAATTATTCAAGAAAATCCCTATCAATTAGTACAAGATATTGAAAATATTGGTTTTAAAAAAGCTGACGCGATTGCTGAACAACTGGGATTTGCTTCTGATTCACCCGCTCGTTTAAAAGCTGCCGTTTTTTACGCGTTAAATGAGTTATGCTTGAGCCAAGGAAATACGTATACGTTAGCAGGACCACTTTTAGAAGAAAGTTTGCGTGTATTAGAATCAAGTCGACCTTATATTATCGAACCAGATTTAGTTGCTTCTGAATTGGTTCATCTTATTGAAGAAAATCAAATTATCGAAGACAATAAAAAATTATATATTAAGTCTCTATATGCTGCAGAGTGGGGTATTACTTCATCAATAAAACGGTTAATGGATCGTAAAAAAATTAGTTATAAAGCACATAATATTCCAAAAGAAATAAGGAAATTGGAAAAACGTTTGGCTATTTCCTATGGAAAATCTCAGTTAAAAGCAATTGAAGAAGCCATGTTATCACCTGTTTTTATTTTAACTGGTGGACCAGGTACTGGTAAAACAACTGTTTTGAATGGGATAGTTTCTTTGTTTGCTGAATTAAATGGGCTATCTTTAGATTTGAATGATTATACAGATAAAGCTTTTCCTATTTTACTTGCTGCACCAACAGGTAGGGCTGCTAAAAGAATGAATGAAACGACGGGATTACCAAGCAGTACCATCCATCGCCTTTTGGGTTTAAATGGAAGAGAAAATAATAATGCTGACCAACAATCTGAACGTGAGTTAGAGGGCGGGCTATTAATTGTGGATGAAATGTCTATGGTAGATACTTGGCTAGCCAACCAGTTATTACGAGCGGTTCCTCAGAACATGCAAGTTTTACTAGTGGGCGATAAAAACCAACTACCTTCTGTCGGTCCAGGACAAGTATTGCATGATTTAATTGATGCAAAATTAATCTCTAGTATGGAATTAAACGAGATTTATCGTCAAGAAGATGGGTCATCTATCATTCCATTAGCTCATGAAATCAAAGATGGACGCTTACCAACTGATTTCACACAAAATAAAAAAGACCGGTCACTCATTACTTGTAATGCTTATCAAATAGAAGAAGTTATTCGTCAAGTTGTGACTAAAGCCAAGCTAAAAGGATATACGCATCAAGATATACAAGTTCTAGCGCCGATGTATCGTGGACCAGCTGGAATTGATGCGATAAATAAAATGATGCAAGAAATCCTTAATCCAAATGATTCAAAAAGACGTAAAGAAGTAAAATTCAATGATAAATTTTATCGAATTGGGGATAAAATACTACAATTAGTAAATAATCCTGAATTAAATGTGTTTAATGGAGATATGGGTGAGATCACAAGTATCTCTTATGCAAAAGAAACAGATGATAAAGTAGACGAATTAGTGATTCAATTTGACGCAAATGAAGTAACGTACAAAAGAAATGAGTGGAATAAAATAACACTTGCTTATTGTTGTTCTATCCATAAATCACAAGGTAGTGAATTTAAAATGGTTATTTTACCTATGGTACAAAATTATGGGAGGATGCTTAGAAGAGATTTATTGTACACAGCTATCACGAGAAGCAGCGAGTTACTGATTCTTTGCGGAGAAGTTAGTGCATTTCAAGAATGCGTTGAAAAATCATCTGCTACTAGATTAACAACCTTAAAAGAACGACTATGGGATAACGAAGTAGTTCTTTTAGAAAAAGAAACAGCTGAGAAAGAAGATAAGAAGAAAGAAAGAACGAGTGAACAAAAAAAAGCTCCGGAAGTTACCGGAGAAGAGATTTCATTGTTCGAAGAAATAAAAACAAGCGATAAAGAAGATAAGTTTAAAATCTACCGTTTAACGACTGATGAGATAGAAAAAAAATCGATAAATCCGATGATAGGAATGGAAGGAATTACTCCCTAGTTTACTCTTACTATTGGATCCAAAAATAGCGAGTAGAGGATTTAATCGATAGGTCTAAAGATTTCTTTCCTAAAAATTCACCATCTGCTTGGACGTATTCTTGTTGGTTTGAGAGAATTTTGATGCAAGGACCTTGCAAATAATGAACGTCTTTATGATTTAAATGTCTTCCTCCATTTAACATTAAAATAAAAAGAAAAATAAATTTAAAAAGAGAGACCTTTTGTAAGACGATTAAGTCAACAACATCATCATACGGTGAAGCTTTTGGAGATATCTCCATACCACCACCAAAATAAGGATGATTATTAACAGTAACTAAAAATGCATCTGAAAATGTTCTATATACGTTACCTACTTTAACTTTGATAGGAAACCCTTTTTGTTTGAATAAGACAATAATTAATGAAACTAAGTATGTCAAAGATCCCATTTTGATAGCACTTAGTTTTTTTTTTACAGAGGATTCATTAATGAAATTAGCTGTTGCACCATCAAAACCGACTCCGATATTGTTTACAGCATATCCTACTACACCTGAAATCTGATCATGGTAATGAAGAATGTTAATTTCTTTAGGTTCCTCACAAATTAATAATTGTTCCAAAGCTTTAGCTACATCTTTTGAGATAGACAAGGCTTTTGCAAAGTCGTTTCCTGAACCAGCCGGAATGTAAGCTAAAGGAATGTGTTTTTGTGTTTCTCCAAGCCCTGTAAGAGCTTCGTTTAATGTTCCATCACCACCTATAATAAGTAAGAGCTGTTTTTTTTCAGTTAACTTAGTGTCGTGTTCTTTTGAAAGATCTTTAGCTAATTGAACAGTATGCCCTGCATATTGAGAGGGGTATAAGTTAAATGCAATATTTTTTTCAATTAATTGTTTACTTAATGCGATAGAAACTTTTTTTCCATTACCAGAACCAGAAAGTTCATTAACAATAATATAAATTTTTGTTGGTTTTATCATGAATACTCCTTTTATAAAATAATATCTAGATGTAAATAAATTATAAACTAAAAAATATAGAAAGGAAGTAAAAAGTATAGAAAGGAAGTAAAAAATTAAAAGAAGTTCTTATTAAAAAAATAGTTTAAAAATACTCATTTAATGATAGAATAGGCTATAGTTTAAAAAGTATAAAGAAAAAGGTGTTTAAAGTGAGAAAAAAATTTAAAAAAGATCAATTTCCTTTAGAAGTAATCGACATCATTTTTATTGCTGTCGGTTCTTTTATTGCTGCAGTTTCATTTAATATCTTTCTTTTACCAAACTTTATTGTATCAGGAGGTATCGGAGGATTAAGTACTATTTTGAATAGTTTGTATCAATGGAATCCTTCAATTGTTCAATTTGCATTTAATGTACCTTTATTGATTTTAGCTTTTGTTACTCTTGGTAAAGAAGCTGGATTTAAAACAATTCTAGGAAGTTTAATCTTACCAGCTTTTATTGGATTATTAAACTTTATGCAACCTTTAACAATGAATCCTTTATTAGCAGCAGTATTTGGAGGAGTTACGACAGGAATAGGGATAGGGTTAGTTTTCAAAGCTAAGGGTTCTACAGGAGGAACAAGTATTATTGCTCAGATTATTCACGTCTATCTAAAATTGCCATTAGGTACAAGTGTAGCTTTAGTGGATGGGGTCGTTATCTCTGCAGCTTTAATTGCATTTGATGCAGAAACAGTTATGTATTCTATCATTTCCTTATTTGTCATTAGTCGGACAATTGATATTATTCAAGTTGGATTTAATAGATCTAAGAATGTAATGATTATATCAGATCATGCTAGTAAAATTAGGACAGCTATTTATCAAAATATAAATAGAGGTGTAACTAATTTAAGAATTACTGGTGGATACGGGAATAATAAGAAAGAAATGCTGATGTGTGTAATAGGTGAGAGAGAATTTACGTATTTGCGTGAAACGATTTTAGATGTTGATCCACATGCTTTTGTCGTGGTGATGAGTGCCAGCGAAGTTTGGGGTAAAGGATTTACATTGGCTAAAGACTCTTCAACTGAAAATCTGTAAAGCAACTAGAAAATGGAGATGCTTACTATGAAATGATTAGAAGACAACCCTTTGTTAGAGTGTCAAGCGAAAGAGAAAATGTCCTAAAACCAAGGGTCACATTAATGCAAGCTTTTACTTCGCAAAAGCTTGCATTA
>JAGQHW010000107.1 GCA_020431645.1 Carnobacterium sp.
TCCTATTTATATTATGTTATTTGCTGGAGTAATTGGCATCATTCTTCACCTGTTCACTCCATTTGCTTAATAAAAATAAGCAGCTTTTTTATCTCATTGATTGAAAGCTGCTTATTTAATGTATAGATTGAGATAGTCGTTGATTCTATTTTTTAGACTTATTAAATATAAGAGCAATAGCTAGAAAATTTAGTTTCTATCATATAGATTGACATCTAATTATAAATTTGACAAACTGACAGTAACTTACGAAATATGAGGAGGTTTTATGTACAATGAAACTTTATATTGGGAATGACATTTGGAATAAAGCGGGTGCTTTTTACGTCCGAATGTCTGTTTTTGTATTAGAAAGACAAATGGAACTTGCTGAAGAATTTGATCAATTGGATACCTCAACAATTGATTATGCTGTTATGTATGATCTTGAAAAGCCGGTTTCGACAGGTAGATATGAATTACTCGATAGTGAAACTATTCGAATAGGACGAATCGCGACGTTAAAAGACTACCGTGGACAGAAATTAGGTCGAACCATCATTCAAGCTTTAGAAAATATTGGACGTGAAAAAGGTTGCATTAAAGCTTCCATTCATTCCGAACAAACAGCTGCTTCATTCTACGAAGAATTAAATTATAAAATTGTATCTGATGAATTTTTTGAGAATAACGTTCCTTGTGTACGTTTAGAGAAGAAACTCTAAAAAGATGGTTATCAGTTAATTAAATTTTTTTCTATTCTAGATCTATTCTTTAAAATAGATACAGTCGAAAGGTCGGTGCTCAATTGTGTTTGACTTAGATTATTTAGAAATTATCGGCCGATTAGTTGTAGCCGTATTATTTGGAGGCATTATTGGATACGAACGAGAAATTAAGGGACATAACGCTGGATTGAGAACTCACATCTTAGTTTGCGTAGGGGCTGCTCTCTTTTCCCTAATTCAAATCCAAGCAACGTATACAACCATCGAACTAGCGTTAGAAAATCCTGATTTATTGCAGATTTTAAATACGGATGTAACCCGCTTACCTGCTCAGATTGTTAGTGGAATAGGTTTTCTAGGTGCTGGTACAATCATTGTAACTAAAAGAAGTGTTACTGGTTTAACAACTGCTGCTTCTATCTGGGCGACAGCTAGTCTTGGAATTGCTGTCGGGATGGGGTATTACTTTATCGCTTTCTCAGGTTGCATTATTATTCTTTTAATCCTACTAGCGATTAGAAAAGTTTTTCGCGTACAAGATTATAAAACTCTTGAAGTTAGTTATTATAACCGAGAAGAAACAAAAAAAACAATTCAAGACTATTTTGATGAGCATAGCATTATCGTAATTGACTTAGATTACTTGGTAGACTCATTTAAAGAAGATGAAGCAGTCTTTCTTGTTATTTATACATTAAGTATTCCTGAGGCGTTCTCTTCCATAAGAGTGATAGAAGATTTATCTGATTTGAGTTCAGTAATTGGCATTAGAACGATCAAAGATGTTTAACATTTAAACTAACTGTATCATTTCTTAAAGATAAACCATTTACTGAAAAAGTAATTTAAACCGATAATAATCACTTGAGTAACTAGCTTAGCTAATTTGGAATCCCATTGAAGAAAACTGACTAATATTAGCATACTAAACATATCAAATCCAGCTGAAATTAATCGAAAACTACAAAATAAAAAGAACTCCTTTAGCCAAGCGTAACTGGTTGTTGTCTCAGATTTAAAAACATACTTTTTATTTGTAAAAAAAGCGAATAGTATTGATGCAATAATGGAAATGGCATTAGCTAATAGGTAATGAACCATTTGTAGAGTGTCTAATGTATAAAATACACTTATATTAACAAGCGTTGTTAATCCTCCAAAAATCAAATAATTTATTCCTTCTTTGTGTGTTTCATATACTTTTTTTAAAGTTAACATAACAGTCAGTTTCACTACTTTCGACTTTAATCTTTTAATCATCTAAAGTTAGAACGAATCTTTACCAGTATAACTTTTTATTTTATTGCCGTCTATTCTACTTTGATGATAAAAAAATAAGAATAAAAGGGTAATTCCCTTTTATTCTTATTTTTTAAAGATAATATTTTTTAATAACAGCTAATTCATCGTTTAATTCATAGACTAACGGTTGTCCTGTTGGTATGTCTAACTCCATAATATCTTCGTCAGAAATCTCTTCAATATACTTAGCTAACGCACGCAGTGAATTCCCGTGAGCAGCGACAAGTACTGTCTTAGTGTCCAATATAGCTGGCGCAATCTGATCTTCCCAAAAAGGAATAACTCGCTCTAAAGTCGTTTCTAGATTTTCACCCATTGGCACTACTCGTTTTTGCAAATTAGCATAGCGACGATCATTTAGTGCTGAATTTGGATCGTTTGGTTTTAATAATGGTGGCAATGTATCGTATGAACGGCGCCACAGTTGGACTTGTTCAACACCATACTTATCTGCAGTAGCTTTTTTATTTAATCCTTGAAGAGCTCCATAATGGCGTTCGTTCAAGCGCCATGATTTTATCTCTGGAACCCAGAGTTGATCAGAATCTTCTAACACGATCTGACAGGTCTTAATTGCTCGTTTTAAAACAGACGTAAAAGCCATATCAAACTCAATTCCTGCTTCTTTAATCTTTCGGCCTGCTTCATGAGCTTCTTTTAACCCTGCCTCACTCAAGTCGACATCCATCCAACCGGTAAATTTATTTAAGGCATTCCACTCACTTTGTCCATGACGAACAAATACAATTCTTTTCACATTTATTCCCTCTTTCACTTGTTCCTACGCTTATTAGTTTACACCTAATAGCTAACTTATTACACTATAGGGTGAAATAATAAGGATTTTAGTTATAAATAGAACTTAAATCGCTAGCGACTGTTGGGTAAGCCATTATCAACTGTGCTGTTTCTTTTGTCGTCATTTTTTGCTCTATTAATAGACTGATGTAATTAATTAATTCATCCGCTTTACCGTTCAAACAAGTCGCCCCGACAACTAGACCTGTTTCACGATTCGTAACTATCTTTATTTTTGAGACAGGCTCGTTTGTCCGATGGTAACTAAACCAAGAAGTGGCATCTATTGAAGAGACAGCATACTTTTCTGGTTGTTTGGATGCTTGTTCGATTATTATACCTACTTGAGCTAGCTTAGGATTAGAATACATAACCGTTGGTATAGATGGGTAGTTTATTTTTTCAGTTATCTTACCAGTCAAGTAATTCGTTAAATAAGCTCCTTCAAAGCTCGCTACAGGAGTCAATTTTCCAACACTTTTTGCTACCACGTCACCGCACGCAAAGATAGCCTTATTACTCGTTTGAAGATAATCATTAGTTTTAATCCCTTTTTTATCATACATTACTTCTGCTTTATCAAGATTTAAGTCCTCAATATTTGGAATACGACCAGTTGCACAAAAGACCAAATCGGTCGCTAATGTAAAATCATCTTTTGCTTGAACACTAAATGATTCTCCATCCTTTTCAATTTTTGTCGTATGGGTATCAAAATGAAAAATAACTCCCTTTTGTTCTAATTGATGAACGATTTCGTTAACAAGTTCTGATTCGAATTCTTTTAGAGGTCGATTATTGTGATGAATGATATGGACTTCTGCACCAGCAGCGTTCGCAATTGTTGCCAATTCAAATGCAATATAGCCTCCACCGATAAACGTTACTTTTTTAGGCATTTCAGTTAAAGATAAAAAATCAGTGCTTGTTAGTAAATAGTCTTTGCCTTCAATTGGCAGTATAGCTGGTCTCGCTCCTGTCGCTATAATAATTTTATCAGCTGTTAAGGTATCTTCGTTTACTTGAATTGTTTGCTTATTGATAAAGGTTGCTTTGCCCATAATGGTCTCAATTCCTGATGAATCCATCCTTTTTTTTAATCCTTTTGACATCGGATGAATGATACTTTCTTTAAATGACATTAATTCTGGCCAGTGAACTTGAGGTGTGTCAGAAAAACCTTTACCTGTTAATTGAGTAACCGCATCTTTTGCTTCAACGACTGAATACAAAACTTTTTTAGGATCGCAACCTCGGTTAGGACAAGTTCCACCCCATAAGTCGTTTTCTACAATCGCTACTTTCTTTCCAGTTGCTAAACCATTTGCGACTACCATTCCTGCGACACCACTACCAATTACAATAACATCAAAGTTTTTTTCCATTTATAAAACCTCCCCTTCCATTACGTTTTACCATAGACCACGTAAAATTACTAATAAATCCCCTTGTCTTTGTGAAAACTTCTTACAAAAAACACTATTTTCTACACAAGACATTTAAAATGTGTTAGAATCTTATTACTATACTTTTGGGAGGGTTTTCAATAATGAACGAAGAAACATTACTATTACTAAAGCCAGATGCAGTAGAAAGAAATTTGATTGGGAAAATCCTTTCAGAATATGAACGAAACGGACTAACCATTAGCGATATGAAATACATGACTGCTTCTAAAGAAATTACAGAAACACATTATGCCGAGCATAAAGGCAAACCATTTTTTGATGGGTTAGTTTCTTATTTGACAAGAAGTCCAATCGTTGCCGTGATTATAGCAGGAGATAATGCTGTTAGCCGTGTTCGAGCATTGAACGGAACAACTAATCCAGCAGACTCTGGAGACAACACTATCCGTGGCCTTTATGGTATTAGCTTGTCAGAGAATACAGTTCATTCATCTGATTCAATAGAAAGTGCCCAAAGAGAATGTGCTATTTGGTTTAACTAAATCGCTAAAAACTATTAGGTTATCACAATCTTTTATCCATCTATCTTAGTGTTTATTCACAGAAAATACTTATTCTATTTTACATGCTAGTACTAGTATTTATGTATGTTGTTTTTTCTGAGTTTTTCATATTAATTTGAGTCATTAGGAAGTTTCTTTCCTCTTGGCTCATTTTTTTATCTTTATAGAAGGAGTTTACTTCACTTTGATGAGTGGCTATTTAAGAATCTACTCTTACTGCTACTAGTTAAAACTTACTTGACTTGCAAGACCTCTTACTTGGTTGAATTATGATACAATAGAAGTTAATTAACTTGCCATAAAAAGGAGAATTCTATGAAAATTGGTTACGCATGCCTAACAGTTGGTGTATACAATACAAGCTTTAAAACGTGCACTCTCAAATCTGCAACTCCAGAACATTTATTATCACTTATTAAGCACAACTTAGATACTTTAGATCGAATCATTGATTACAATAGTAGTATGGATATTACCCATTTCAGAATCAGTTCCGATATTATTCCTTTTGGCTCAAGTCCAATAAATACTCTTGACTGGGATACTCTTTTTAAGAAAGAATTTCATTCCATCGCTGAAAAATTAAAAAAACAAGCTATTAGAGTATCCATGCATCCAGGTCAGTATACGGTCTTGAATTCACCAAATGAAGACATTGTTAAGAGAGCAGTAGAAGATCTTGCTTACCATACCCGTTTTTTAACTGCACTAGAAACAGCGAAATCAAGTAAGATTATCCTTCATATTGGAGGTGTTTATGGGGATAAAGAAATGGCTATAGCAAGATTCGAAGAAAATTATGCCCTTTTAAGTCAGGATATAAAAGATCGGTTAATTATTGAAAATGATGATAAATCCTATCATATTGGTGATGTCTTAGCGATTGGACGAAACAATCGTATTCCAGTTGTCTACGATAACTTGCACAACCAAGTTCTTCCTTTTGATGTTTCTAAAGATGATCATTACTTTATTACTTTAGCCAATCAAACTTGGTCAGTTGAAGACGGTATCCAAAAAATCCACTACTCGCAAGGTGCTAATTTAAAAAGAGCAGGAAGCCACTCTAAAACGATTGATTTAGCTGTTTTTGATGCTTTCTTAAAAAGTATTCCCGATGTAGATATTATGTTAGAAGTAAAAGATAAAAATCTATCCGCTATCAAAACTGCTAATTTGATTTCTGAAAACAGAACCATCTCAAATTTGGAACAAGAATGGGCTAGATACAAATATACTGTTTTAGAACACAATCCAACTTTATATAAAGAGATTCGAGTTCTTTTGAAAGATAAAAAAGGTTATCCTGTACTTGAATTTTATTCCTTAATCGATCAAGCCATCGCTACAGAGCCAAGCGAAGGTACACAGCTAAATGCTCTTTCACATGTATGGGGGTACTTTAAAGAAACTGCTACAGAAAAAGAGCGTAAAAAATATGACTCTTATCTTGAATCTTTCAAAAAAGGAACCTACTCCATTAATGCCGTTAAAGGCTTACTCTTAAAAATGGCTATCAAGTATAATAATGACTATTTATTAACAAGTTATTACCTTCATTTTAAATAAAACTAGTATTAATCGTATCCTGTCAGTCTTCAATAAAATAAGAAAAATGGGGGAAGTAAAAATGGTAGAAATGTTAGCGACCTTATCTTGGACGTTTATAGAGGAGTGCCCTATACAAAAAGATGTGGATGACTTGCTTATAATTGGAGAAGAGGCTATTGCAGCCTATAAAACGATTAGAGATAGTGCAACGTTTACTAATAAGCGTTTAATTATCAGAGATGCACAGGGACTCACCGGGAAAAAAATTGAAATTTATTCCTTACCTTATTCGTCTATCACGATGTGGTCTACAGAAAATTCAGGAAAATTACTAGATTTTAATTCTGAAGTTGAACTATGGACTAAAGCCGGTCATTTTAAAATCAATTTAAAAAAAGGAATTGATATTCGTAAGTTTGATAAGCTGATTGCAAGCGTTATCTTGACTTAAAATAGCTGAATACCTTTTTAATTGAACCACTTCATCTCAAATTTCAACTTTGATTAGTGACTAATAAATTGAAAGTTTTTCTTATTAAAAAAACTCAAAAAAGCCATTAGATTCTCATTAAATCTAACGGCTTTTTTGAGTCCATTAAAACGGTTCTATAATATTTAGTGTTGGTGAATAAAAATCACTAGCACTATTTTTTTACAAAAAATAGAAACAAGTGAAAAT
>JAGQHW010000108.1 GCA_020431645.1 Carnobacterium sp.
AAAGATTAATAAATAAAGGGCGAGACACTGTATTAAAAGTTATTCGTCTTAGTTTGAAAGCTGGGCACCGTATCACTCGCATTTTAAAAGTTCTTCACATTCCACGTTCTACCTATTATGCGTATTTTAAATGGCAAAAAAGCAAGCGAGCTATTAGACGTGAAGCTATAAAAAAGTGCCTATTATAGCTATGGATCAACCATCCAATGTACGGCTATCCACGCTTAACGATTTTACTAAATCAGAAATTCAGTTTTAACGTGAGTGCAGGTTTAATTTATCGCTTAATGAAAGAATTAGGGATTCAGTCTCGTATGATAAACCGGCGGAAGAAACGACAGGTTATGATAAAAAGCAAATTGAAAATGACACCACTTTACAACTTTTTAAGTCATTGAAGACATAAAAATACAAACAACTCTAACTTTTTTGTATGATTGATTTGAGAGAAAAACCAACAAAAAAGGAGTTGTTTGTTATGAACTCATTATACCAAAAGAGCCACACAATAAATAGTTTGAAGTCCTATTTTTCACCTTATTTTATTGGAATGACCCGACCAACTGAACAGAAAGTTTTTCTTCTTTTACTTGCTATTTTGTCCATGCAAGGCATTCAGTCGATTCGGTTTTTGTATCATTGGTTTTTACAAAAAGTCAGCTCTGCCAAACTAAACGCATACTATTATCTTCTTTCTTATGGAGAAATCTCATTGGATGCTTTATGCCGAACGACCATTCAGATCGCTCTTTCCTGCGTTCCAGCAGAATTGACTGAATATCCTTACTTTTTGATTATCGACGACACGTTACAGCCAAAATTTGGCACTCATTTTGAAGAATACCAAGTGATGTTCGATCATGCTGCTCATAACGGAAACAACTACTTGAAAGGTCACTGTTTTGTTGGTTTAGTGCTTTGCGTTCCGGTACTGAATGAAGGTAAGCTGACTTATCTAAGTGTCCCGATCCGTTATCGTTTGCGCTCAAAAGACGAAAACAAATTGGATATAGCTGCTGAGATGATCGTGCGATCTCTTCCGTCATTTCCTTCGGAAAAACAAGTCATTCTGCTTTGTGACAGTTGGTACCCAAAAGGCGCTGTACGAAAAGCTGTTTCTGCTCATTCACAACTAGAATTGGTTGCGAATGTAAGAGTCGATACAAAGCTGTACGATTTACCACCCGAGCCAACTGGAAAACGAGGAAGACCACCAAAAAAAGGCCAACCATTGACGATACAAGAGGACTTTCAATTGATCCATCAGTTAGGGGATTATTATATTGGAACGAGAAAGGTCATGACTAATCTCTTTCCAGTTCCTGTCTATGCAATGGTTTCTGCTGGTAACACAGACAATCCATCTACCTATCGTTTGTTTATCAGTACCCTTATGCCGGAGGACATCTTCTCGAATGCAGCTTTGGAAGAATCCTGGGAAGAAGAGATCATCGAAAAAGAGGATATCGATCAAGCCCTTCTGCCGTTTACTTTATACGGCTTTCGCTGGCGGATTGAAACGATCTTTTATGAACAAAAAACATTTTGGTCCTTTGGCGAATACCGAATCAGAAGCAAGGTAGGAATCGAACGTTATATCAACTTTACGGCAATTGTATATAGTTGTATGCAGCTGCTTCCTTATCAACAGGGTCAGTATGTCCATTTGAAGAAAGAAAGCACACAAGTAAAGAAACAACTGCTGGGTTCAGCGATCCAAGAAGAAGTATTTTTCTATACTTTCGTGTCTTCTCTCGAAAATAAGATTAATTCATTGGGCATCCTAAGAGCTTTTGACCAATGGTGTAAGAAAAAACGATACCTTCAATAACTTGTAAAGTGGTGTATAAGACATTCCACTATTCTTTATTTTCTATATAATTGAAACCATTGAATAAACTCTATCAACCACGGGATTCTTTCATTCTTCTATAAAACGTAGCTCGACTAATACCAGTAATCTCACAAATTTCATTTACGCTCATATTCGTTGTTTTTCTCAAATGAAGGGCATGCTGAATTCCTTTGTGTTGTTTGTTATATTTTTTTCTGCGTCCTTTATAAACACCTTTTCTTTTAGCTAGTTCAATACCTGCAGCTTGTTTTTCTTTAATCATTGTACGATCTAATTCAGCGAAGGCAGACATAACAGTTAAAATAAATTTGCCTGTAGGCTTACTAGTGTCTATTCCTAAATCTAAAATATTTAAAAAGACCCCTTTTTCTTCTAAATGTTCAACTAATTCTAACAATTGTTTTGTATTACGTCCTAAACGGTCCATACGAGCGACTATAAGCGTATCTCCTTTAACTAACATATTTAGTAGGTCATCTAACTTCTCACGCTCTAACGAAACGCCAGACACTTTTTCTGATACAATTTTATCAACGTTAGCTGCTCTCAATTTTTCAATCTGTGTATCTAAATTTTGGTCCAAACTTGAAACACGAGCATAACCAAATATCATGACAATCACTCCTTTTTATTGATACATGCAAATGATACACTTGAAATCAATAAAAAGACACCCTCAATGTATGTATCACTAGGGTGTGCCTATAATCGATACATGACGTATATTTATTTTACTATGTTTATAATGTAGATTATAAGTGTCGATTAAATGATTTCGAAATGAGGGATAATATGAAAGACGCTTAAGTACGAGTATCTACAACGGAACAAAACTTAGACTGACAGTTAGAAGCATTAAAAAATGCTGGAGCATAAAAACATTTCAAAAAAAATATCAGTGAAAAATATGGTTGATCGAGTAGAGTTAAAAGAAGCTCTACAATTTCTACAAGAACAAGATATACTAATAGTAGAATCATTGGATCGTTTAGGACAAAATTATGATGACATCATTCAAATTGTTCAGGAACTCAACCAAAAATAAATTGGATTAATGGTTTAAAACCTACCTATTATAAATCAAGAATTAGGAGACTCTAATTTACAATATGGTTGTTCAATCGGACTCTTGGACAGCAGAGAACGAACGAGGAGAGATAAAACGGAAACAGCAACAAGAAAATGAAATTGCAAAGAAAAAAGACAATATTAAGGAAGACCTTTGAAATATTCTGGAAACGCAAATAATCCTAAATATCGAATGACCTATCAGGTAATTGTAGGTAAGTTGAAGCTAGAGGAATCAATTAAAAAAATGCAGAAGAAACTTGCGTAACACGAGATACTGTTTTCGTACTATGTAGTATTAGCAAATTAACAATATTTTTTAATGGATTGGATTGGAGTAGATTGTCCAACTAAGTGTAGCCCATCCATATCTAAACTACTTCAGTAACTATTGCTGAATTTTTTATTTATTACGTTATAAATTTTTTTGATAGATTGACTAATTAGAAAATAGACTAGAAGAATTTAGATGAGAATTAGAAAATAAATAATTGGGTAATAGTATAGCTTGATACTAGGTTTATATTATTGTTTTCAGATAATTATAAGGGAGATAAAAAAATGGATTCGCCTTTGACACCTCAAGTTGCTCAGAATATTGTTAATAGAACTATGGAAATACTTACTTATAATATAAATGTTATGGATAAAGAAGGTAAGATTATAGGGTCGGGAGATCCTAGAAGACTTTTAATGAAACACGGAGCTGCAGTTGAAGTTATTAATCAAAAAAATACTGTAGAAATAAAAGGAAAATATAACTATGCTGATGATGGAGTAAAAGAAGGAATTAACTTACCAATTATAATTAATGACGAAATTATAGGTGTCGTAGGTATAACTGGTGAAATAGATAAAATAAGAGGTTATGGAGAGTTAGTTAAGATGACAGCAGAAATGATAGTTGAACAATCACTTCTTGAAAATGAGCTTCGAATAGATGAGCGTATTAAACGAGAGGTTATTGCACAATTAATCAGCAAAAAAAATAATTATGATACGCTATTTTATAAAAAAATAAAAATAATGCAACTAAACTTAAATGAATTTAGGGTGGCAGTTATTATTAAAAGTAATGGTGACCAGTTAAAACAGTTAAATTATCTTACAAGTTCAATTAAAGAAGTTATTGAAGAAAATGATTTATATGCGACGATGTTTACAGGAGAAATAGTGATTTTAAAAAAAGTAAACATAATAAACGGAAAATGGGATGAAGAGCAAACTTTGCATACCCTAAGAATATGGCTTACTAAGTTAAATAAGCTAGAAATAGATATATCTATTTCTATAGGTAGTTTCTATGAAGAACATAAAAGCTGGTGGAAATCTTATGAGGAATCGAAAGATGCTTTATTTATTGGAGAAAAATTAGGAATTAATCAAAAAATATTTCAATATAAAGAACTTTCTTTATACATATTATTGTCTAAGATGGAACCAATCATTAAAGAAACAGCTGTTTATAATGTTTATGATAAACTAAAAGAAAAAGATAGCACTTTAGATTTACAAAAAACACTCAAATCTTATATACGGAATGATGGAAATATTCACAACACATCTGAAGAATTGTTTATCCATCGCAATACAGTAAAGTATAGATTAGAAAAAATTAAGAAAATAACAGGAAAAAATCCTTATATTTATAGAGATTTATTTGAATTATCATTATCCTTAATAGTTTCAAATTTAGACGGGTGAAAATAACTAGCAAATGGCACTGTTTTTGAATAAGGAAAACGCTTTATTTTGTTTGTTTGTCCAATGCTTTTAAAAAAATATTCCTTTATACTTCATATATTGAATTATTTGAGGAGGATTTATTTATGGATGTTCAGGTAAGCGCTTTAGGAGCTGTAATAGGTCTAATATTAGCAATTATTTTAATTTTTAAAAAGCTACCGCCAGTATATGCATTACTTAGTGGAGCACTCATTGGGGGACTACTCGGAGGAGCATCTTTATCAGAAACAATTACTTTAATGAATGAAGGAGCACAAGGGATTATTCCCGCAGTACTTAGAATATTATCTGCAGGGATATTAGCAGGGATTTTAATTGAATCAGGTGCAGCTTCTTCTATTGCACAAACTATTATAAAAAAAGTTGGTTATTCAAAGGCTTTGTTTGCTTTATCTTTAGCTACTATGCTACTTACCTCGGTGGGTGTATTTATAGATATAGCTGTTATTACAGTAGCCCCTATAGCTGTGTCAATTGCCTATAAAACGAACATGTCAAGGACCGCCATTCTATTTGCCATGATTGGTGGCGGTAAAGCAGGTAATATTATTTCTCCAAATCCAAACACAATATCAGTTTCTGAAGCATTCGATGTACCTTTGACTAGTACTATGTTAGCAGGAGTCATTCCAGCTATTTTTGGTCTGTTAGTTACTTTTTTTATTGCCAAACGACTTATGGCAAAGGGTAGTTCTATTTCTGAAACTGAACTAACAGAAGAAGAATCTACTATTCCGTCTTTTGGAAAATCTATTGTGGCACCATTAGTTGCAATTCTTTTACTTTCATTAAGACCAATCGCAAATATTATTATTGATCCAATGATTGCACTACCGCTTGGAGGAATAGTTGGTTTGATAGTAATGGGCAAATCAAAATCATTAACTGCTTATTCTGTATCAGGACTAAATAAAATGTCTGGGGTAGCTATTTTACTACTCGGAACGGGTACAATAGCGGGTATAATAAGCAACTCTTCATTAGGTGATGTTTTAGTAAATAGCATTCAGACTATGGGATTACCTGCTTATATGTTAGCGCCAATCTCAGGTATATTTATGTCAGCTGCAACAGCATCTACTACATCTGGTGCTGCAGTAGCTAGTAATGTATTTAGTCAAACGATATTAAAAGCTGGTATCAGTAATATCGGTGGAGCAGGTATGGTTCATGCTGGAGCAACAGTTTTAGATCATTTACCTCATGGAAGCTTCTTTCATGCTACTGCAGGGGGAGTTTCAATGGATTTTAAAGAAAGATTAAAATTGATTCCTTATGAATCAATTGTAGGTCTATCAATGACTATAGTCTCTACACTTATATTTGGGGTTCTAAATTTATTCAGTTAGTAAGATAAGCTAGTCTAGTCGAAAATGTAGAGTCTTTTTAAATCATTAAAGAAAGTGGGATAAAAATGAAAATTGTTATAGCACCTGATTCATTCAAAGAAAGTTTGACAGCTTTGGAAGTGGCCAATGCTATAGAAGAAGGATTCTTTAAAATATTTCCTGATGCAGAGTATATTAAAGTACCTATGGCAGATGGTGGCGAAGGAACGGTACAGTCTTTAGTAGATGCGACAAAAGGGACAATCAAATTACTAACGGTTTCTGGTCCACTTGGGAAACCAGTAGAGGCATTTTACGGATTATCAGGTAATGGGCAAACTGCCATTATAGAAATGGCTGCGGCATCCGGATTACACTTAGTCGAACCTTCGAAAAGAAATCCGCTAATTACATCTACTTGGGGAACAGGAGAATTGATAAAAGATGCTTTAAATGAGGGAGTTAAAGAGATTATCATTGGTATAGGAGGTAGCGCAACCAATGATGGTGGTGCGGGAATGATTCAGTGTTTAGGTGGTCAATTATTAGACGAAAATGGACATGAAATAATTGCTGGGGGCGTAGGATTGGCTGATCTAAAGTCAATAGATCTTTCAAAATTAGATCCAAAAATAAAAAAAACAGAAATTAAAGTAGCTTGCGACGTAGATAATCCTTTAACAGGAGCTAAAGGAGCTTCATATATTTATGGATTTCAAAAAGGTGGAACATTAGAACAAGTTAAACAACTTGATCGAAATTTAGTTCACTATGCGGACATTATACGGCATTATTTAAACCAAGATATTGAATTCGTTTCTGGATCTGGTGCAGCTGGTGGGCTAGGTGGAGCATTGATAGCATTTTTAAATGCAAAGTTACAAACCTACTAATTCACTGACTAGTTCACCACCATTTTGTAACTTTGCATTTAAAAATGCTATCAATGCTCCACC
>JAGQHW010000109.1 GCA_020431645.1 Carnobacterium sp.
TTAGCTTCTTGAGACCTTTACTATAGCTTTATTCAATTGGATAACTTTACTCACCCACACGATTTGACATAGAGCCAAAAAAGGATAACCAACGAAAAAACTTTCCTAGTTTTTATAGGAAAGTTTTTTCGTTGGTTGTCTTTAAGAGTCTGTAATAATAATTCCAATTCCAATTAGACCAGGACCGGTATGAACACCTAAAGCTGGACTAACCTCACCTTCAAAAATAGCTCCAGCTAATGGCAACTTTTCTTTAAGGACTGCACGAATCTCTTCTACTTGTGCTAAAGCCGTTTTACCACCATAAGCAATGGCTAAATTATAGTTTTTAGCGTTTCCAGCAAAATCAACGGCTAAATCAATTGCTTTTTGAACACTTTTTTTATTGCCTCTTATTTTTGCAACAGTATCGTAAACGCCATCTTCATTACAAGTAATAACAGGTTTTAAATTAAGTATATTTCCTAAAATAGAAGCTACTAAGCCAATCCGTCCACCTTTTTGCAAATACTCAAGAGTTGGAACATGGAAAAATATTTTTGATTTGGCAACATCTTCTTCTAATTTTGATTTAATTGTATCCCAGTCCAAGCCGGCCTCAACATACTTATACGCTTGAACGGCGATTAAACCACTACCGATACCAATATTTTTTGAATCTATTGTTAAAATATCCATATCAGAAAAATTTTCAGATACGACTCTCACCATATTGTTTGTCCCGCTTAACCCACTTGAAATAGTCACACAGATTACTTTTTTGAATCCCTCATCTTGTATTTTTTTAAAAATTTCTGAAATTACTTCACCACTAGGAAGAGAAGTTGTAGGAATTTCATCTTGTAGACGATCGTAAACATCTTGAGCAGTAATATCTACATTATCAATAAATTCTTTTTCTTTATAAATAATCTTAAGTGGGATTACATTCATATTCCCTAATTCCACATATTCTTCAGGAACGTTAGAGCCTGAGTCAACTAGGTAGGCAACTTTTTCTTTAGTCATTTTTATTTTCCCTCACTATTCTATTTCTTTTTATTTTTTTCTATTTGAGATTTATCGGTTTTATTTTTTTTAACTAAGGCTAAAACTTTTTGAGTTGTAATTTTTGACGCTACTGCTATACACGATGTACGAACAACTAGAATTTCTATTTCCGTATTATTAGGTAATAAAGGCAGAGGGTGGTTTTTATCAAGCTCTATATGTGAAGCAATAGCACTCAAAGCATCTTCTTGTTCGGTACAAAATAAATCATAAGCCTCTCTAATACCACTTACTGAAGCTTGATAAAGAATGCCTTCTTTCACTTCTGATATCGTTAAAACTTGTTTTAATACAGATATGGCAATAAGGTAAGCAAGGTGTTTTTTATTGTATCTTTTCTTTACCGGAGCAGGTATTAAATCTAGCTTAACATAATTATTTACCATAGAAGCAGTGATGACTTTACTCTGCTTATCTTCTTTAAATACGTAAAGGTAGTTATCTATTAAATTTAAAACCTGATCCATATACAAATCAAAATCTGGTAACTCTTCCCAACGTGGAAAATGAAATTCTGCTATCTCTTTTGTCCAATCAAAAAGTTCTTTTTCTAAATCATTCAATTTCTCACCTATTTTCTTTAACTGATATTAAAAATATTTTACCATATATATCGTAACTAGACAAACTAGTTGCAACAACTAGGTAGGTGAGAAATCTAGTATCAGATTTGACTTAACTGCCTGAATTATCTCTATGTAAACAATAAAATAGCTTGATTTTAAAAAAGATAGGATTCTTCCTAAAAAAGAGGCTACGTGAATCGCTATTCACGGCGCCTCAAAATAGCTAATCAACTGTTTCATCTTAAAAAATAAATTAAACTCATCTTTCATCCAAGATAGTTTCTACATTTTTACTCTGAGTCATTCGATCAATTAATTCTTTTTCTAAGCTATTAATTTTATTTGTCTTATTTAGTAACTCTTCTTCTTTTTGAGAAAGTTCTTGTTCGTACTCTATTCTTTGTTGTTCTAGCTCTTTTTGTTTTATTTCATCTGCTTTTGACAAGTCAGTTTCATACTGTTTCATCTGTTTTTTTGTTTTAAAAGCTGTACTCGTAGCAATCAATACGGTAACAAGCGCTCCAATAAAAAGAGAACCCAAAATAATCATAATTAATGGCCAGGAAACCAATGCAAATCCAAAATTAACCGGCACAACATCGACATTCATCACTGCAAATAACGAAATTAATAGAATAAGAATAATCGCTAAAATAGTAGCCCACTGCTTTTTCATCATTCAACCCTCTCTCTTTTAAAGTATTTTTCAAGACTTATTGTATTATTTTAGCATAATAACGTAATAGCCCCTAATCATATACTTTTATTTACTATCAAATAATTTTACAGCAAGATAGTCGCCCGTTTTTGGAAACAGTGTGTAAAATTTGCTTGCGAGTTCGAGTGCATAAGGCAAGTTTAATTCTCTTTTTTGCGTTCCAATAAGTCCTACAATTCGGTCAGCAACTGATTCTGTCTTTAAGACTAATTTACCAACTTTTTCTAAATAATTCCCACCTTTATCAGCAATATCGAAAAAGTTTGTATCAATTGGTCCAGGATTCACTGTTGTTACGACTATATTTAGTGGTTTTAATTCTAAGCGTAACGCATTAGAATAGCCTATTACAGCAAATTTTGTTGCGGAGTAAATACTTGATTTAGATGTAGCCATTTTTCCTGCTTGTGAAGCGATATTAATAATGTGTCCATCTTTCTTCTCAGCCATCTGGATAGCCACTAATTGTGTTACATACATTAAGCCTAAAACGTTTACTCTAAACATATTTTCTGCAATTGACATATCTACCGTTATGGCTTCTTCGAAATAACCAAAGCCTGCATTATTAATTAAAACATCAATGTTTCCAACTTCTTCATAAACTTGTTCGATTACCTTTTGAATTTCATCTGGATTTGAAACATCTAAACGATAAGCATAGGCTGGCTTATTTGATAGCATAGAACATTTTTTTCTAACGGCTTCTAAAAGGTCCAATCTACGAGCTGTTACAACAACTATCGCTCCTTTTCTTGCAGCTTGATAAGCAACTTCTTCTCCTAATCCAGCAGATCCTCCAGTAATAAAGACTAGTTTATTTTCTAATTGAGTTATATTTTTTATCATTTTTTTTGCTCCTTTTCATACATTATTTAACTAATGGTATATCAAATTCTTCAAAATCTCGTGCAACAGAAGTTTGTTTGAAATAGTGCTGGGCTTCTTTTTCAAGAGCTGTAACATCTTTGCCTAGATAACGTGCACTAATATGCGTTAAGAAAAGTTTTTTAACGTTAGCAGCTTTAGCCACAAGAGCTGCATCAATAGTAGTGGAATGATTGTAATCTCGTGCCATTTTTTGATCACAGCCCTCAAATGTACTTTCATGGATAAGAACGTCGGCATCTTTTGCTAGGAGAATACTATTATGCGTTTTTTTCGTATCTCCCAGTATCGTAACAATTCGACCTTTTTGTGTCTCGCCGATAAAATCAAGACCGTTGAAGGTACGTCCATCTTGTAGTACAATTGTTTCACCATTTTTTAATTTCCCATATAATGGACCGAATGGTATGCCTAAATCTTTAAGTTTTTCTACTTGTAAACTGCCTTGATGATTTGATTCTTCAATGCGGTAACCAAAAGACTCTATCCCATGCTCTAAAGGCAAACAGCTCACTTTAAATTGAGTATCTTCAAAAACAACGCCGGATTCTTCAATTTCATAAAATTTTAGTTGAAACTTTAAATGTGTTCCTGATACTCTGAGGCTAGTTAAAAGAAAATTTTTAATTCCCTTAGGACCATAGATTGTAACAGGACCTTCCCCACCTTGAAATGAACGGCTACTAATCAAACCTGGTAATCCAAATATATGATCCCCATGAAGATGAGTAATAAATATTTTATCAATCTTTCTTGGTTTCAAAGTTGTATGCAAGATTTGCTGTTGGGTCGCTTCGCCACAATCAAATAGCCAAACACTATTTCGTTCTGCTAATAATTTTAAAGCAATGCTAGTAACGTTGCGACTTTTGGCTGGAACACCTGCACCGGTTCCTAAAAACAATATTTCCATTTCTACACAATCCTAACCATTTAGTATTTATAAGAATCTTATTTATGTATCTTCTTTATCCTATTTTAACAAACTTATTATTATTTAGCGATATTTAAAAGAGATAAAAAAAAGTAACCCAATTGACAAGCAACTGGAATACTTTTTTAATTTTTTCTTTATTCAACAAATTCAAATTCATATTTCATAATACGAACGATATTGCCATCAACAGCTCCGCGTTCACGTAAGTCTTCATCAATTCCCATTGCTCTTAATTGACGAGCAAAACGGCGTACTGATTCTTCGTGTTCAAAGTTAGTCATCTTGAATAATTTTTCTAATTTATCACCAGAAAGTATCCATGAAGCATCTGCATCTCGATTAATTTCATATCCTTTTTCTTCAGGAGTATGCTTATATAGCACTGTTTCTTCTTCTTGATCCAATACCTCTAACAAGAATTCAGAAGTTACATCTAATATATCTACAGTCGCATTAAGCAAGTTAGACATACCTTTGTGCGTAATAGCAGAAATTGGAAATACTGGAATATCGTCTTCGTATTCGTCTTCTTTTAATAATCGTAACTGTTCTTTAAATTCTACTAATTTTTCTTCTGCACCTGGCACATCCATTTTATTAGCTACGATAATTTGAGGACGTTCCATTAATCGTAAATCATAACTTTCTAATTCATTATTAATGGTCACGTAATCATCATAAGGTTCTCTGCCTTCGCTACCACTCATGTCAATAACATGTAAAATAACGCGAGTTCTTTCAATATGACGTAAAAATTGAATACCTAAGCCAATTCCTTGTGAAGCTCCTTCAATTAGCCCAGGTAAATCAGCCATAACAAAACTTTTTCCATTTTCCATTTTAATCATTCCTAAATTAGGAACTAAAGTTGTAAAATGGTAGGCACCAATTTTGGGACGTGCTGAAGAAACAATTGAGAGTAAAGTTGATTTTCCTACTGAAGGAAAGCCTACTAAACCTACATCTGCAAGAACTTTCAATTCAAGTTCTAAATTACGCTCTTCACCAGGTTCACCATTTTCTGCAACTTCTGGTGCTGGGTTTCTTGGTGTAGCAAAACGTTTGTTTCCTCTTCCACCACGTCCACCTTTTGCAACAACTAATTGCTGCCCTTCATGAATTAAATCACCCATGACGATTCCTGTATCAATATCACGCACTATGGTTCCAGGTGGGACTTTAATCAAGCTATCCCCAGCACCTCTACCATGCATGCTTTTGCTCATTCCGTTTTCACCATCTTCAGCTTTATAATGGCGATTAAAACGAAAGTCCATTAATGTACGTAACCCCTCATCAACGATAAAAATTAAACTACCGCCGTGTCCACCATCGCCACCTGCAGGACCACCATCAGGAACATATTTTTCGCGTCTGAAAGCTACCATTCCGTTACCGCCATTTCCGGCTTTTACACTAATTGTTACTTGATCTAAAAACATTGACATTTTTAATTTCCTCCTCATTTTTTTTGAGTTTATGAGAGATTTCTTTGATTTTATCTTTTGGGTTACTCTTTAGATGTACCGATAATCCTTGTTGTTACATTTGTTCCAAGATGTAATCAAGTTTGTTCTTCATCACGTATCCTCTAAAAAAATGAAGTATTTTGAGTATACCCCATTCTAATCCACTATCTATTGTACGTGTATTTTATCTTTTTGTCTATTTAAACCTAAAAATAGAACCGATAATAATTAAATTTTTGAGTCTTAGATAGGTATAAGACAAAAAAACATTTAAAAAGTATTATACAGCTCCTTCTTTCATTATAAATTAGATTTTCTACATATAAAAAACTAATTTCATTTTAATTGTATAATTATTTGACTATCTATCGTATAATAATAAAGAGAAAATTAAAGGATGTGTAACGTGAAATTTAATAAATTAATAATTGGAGGTTTATTACTTATAGTAGCAGTCGCAATGATTATTTACGGCTTATTTTATATTATTCCTAATAAATCAAATACTGACAGTCAAAAAGAAAGTGGCGTTATTGAAGCTGATTATTTCCCTCAGTTATCAAATGGTATAGGAGAAAATGAAATAGGAGCTGAAATCGTTACCTCTATGGGAACTATTTCAATCAAATTATTTCCAGAATTTGCACCTAAAGCCGTAGAGAATTTTGTAGGGCTAAGTGAAAAAAACTATTACGATAAAACTATTTTTCATCGTGTTATTCAAGATTTCATGATCCAGGGTGGCGATCCTGATGGAACGGGTCTAGGTGGTGAAAGTCTATGGGGTGAACCATTCGAAGTAGAAACTTCAGATCATCTTTACCATACTAGAGGGGCTTTATCTATGGCTAAAACCAATGCACCGATATCAATAGGAAGCCAATTCTTTATTGTCCAAAATCAGCAAGATATGTCTCATTCTGTTTCTGAAACAACTCCAAACGAAATTGTAAAAACGTATAAAAATGGTGGGTATCCCTCTCTTGACGGCTCCTATACTGTTTTTGGTCAAGTAATTGAAGGAATGGATATTGTTGATAGTATTGCAGCTTCGGAAACAACTGATAATGATTTGCCATTAACTCCGATTACAATTGAAACTGTTACTATAAGCAAATAAAACGAAGACAAGGTCATGCCTTGTCTTCGTTTTATTTATATCTTCTAAAATAAAATCAATAACAATAGACAAAGGAAGATAATTCCTAATACTATATCCTAACTTTTCACCTATCCATATTAACTGTTAGTCCAATTCCGAACCGTTTTTCTACCCAAATTGATG
>JAGQHW010000010.1 GCA_020431645.1 Carnobacterium sp.
AATTTTACTAAAAAAGTTCAAGATATCAATAAAAGAGGAGATCAAATCAATAAAACGTCTCAAACTATTTTGGAAATGACCAACCAAGGAACAGAATTGATGGAATCTTCTACCCAACAAATGCAAAAAATTGATCGGATTGTCCAAGATACTGTTGGGAAAATGGGAACATTAGACAACCAAACAAAAGAAATATCTGATTTAGTTTCGATTATCCAAACGGTTGCCGATCAGACAAACTTGTTAGCTTTAAACGCAGCAATCGAAGCGGCAAGAGCGGGCGAACATGGCAGAGGATTTGCGGTTGTTGCCGACGAAGTTAGAAAATTAGCTGAACAAGTAGCGGTCTCCATTGCAGACATTACAGGATTCGTAAATACAATCCAGAAAGAATCAAAAAATGTAAGAGAGTCTTTACAAGTAGGATACACAGAAGTTGAAGAAGGCACAATGCAAATTAAAACAACTGGAAAAACGTTTAATAAAATTAGTAAGTCTGTCACAAGTATGGTTGGTGAGATTCAACAAATTTCTATTAATATAGAAAGTATGGCAGCCAATAGTGAGATTATGGGAAGTTCGATTGAAGAGATCGCCGCTGTTTCTGAAGAATCAGCTGCTGGAGTAGAAGAAACGTCTGCTGCTACACAACAAATTAGTAGCTCGATGGAAGAAGTATCTGGAAATTCAGAACACCTAGCAGCACTAGCAGAAGATTTAAGTCAAATGGTTAACAAGTTTAAACTATAAAATATAAACCATCAACTGATGTCAAGAAGGGAATTCATCTTGTCATCAGTTGGTGGTTTTTTGACTAGCTAGAGATGTTTACACTATGATAAAATAAAGATAAAAATTATTAGAGAGAAGGCGAGTAGCAATGAACGAAAAACAACTTTGGAGAGAATTTATTGAGAAGTATCCAGAATACAAGAATGAACACTATGTAGCTTGGCAATATGGCGCTGTGCCTGATGAACTGGCTGATTTAACGATGCAAGAGATCAAAACAGCTACTTCTTCAGCCTATGATATGTATGCTTTGGAAGGAGAACCCCTGCCTGAAATCGGCGAATGGAACATAATTTTAGATAGCCAAGATCAAGCTATCTGCATTACGCAGGCGACGAAGATTTATGTTGTGCCCTATGATGAAGTGACAAGCGACCATGCTTTCAAAGAAGGAGAAGGTGATCGCTCCTTAACGTATTGGAGAGCGGTCCATAAAGAATTCTACTCTAAAGAGTATGCAGAAAATAAGCTAGTATTCAATGAAAAAATTCCTGTTGTTTGTGAAGAGTTCAAATTAATGTATAAGGGTGACTAAGTAACTGAAAGGATATCAGTAAGAAGCTGGCGAAATATGGAACGATTTTCTTCTGTAAAAGGTTTAGGCCCTTTCGTCCGTTTGCCACTTTTACGAACCATCGCACTAAGGTATCGATCTTGTAACAAGCGGTCAATATTCTCTGAAGTGTAACGATATCCATTATGGTGTATCACACTAGCACCTTTTGCTAGGGCCAATGAAGCTAATCCGTAATCTTGGGTTACGAGCAAATCATCTGTTTTAAGTAGGCTCATGATACGATAATCAGCGGCCTCGGCACCTGTGTCTACATAGATTGTTTCAACTCCGAGAGGCTGTTCTTTAGTCGAAAAATGTGAAATACTAGTGACTAAGGTAATAGGGATTTGTCTAGCTGTTCCTTCTGAAATAATGATATCTTTAACCGGGCAAGCATCTGCATCGATATAAATCATTTTTGGTTGGTTTGTATTCATTAGTACTCATCCTTTCTATTGTTAGGTAGTCTATTTTATTCTACAAGAAATAAATAAGACGTGCAAAAAAATGAGTGAATAAATCAGATAGATAAACCAAAAAAAGTTATCCCCAGCTTTTGTTGGGGATAACTTTTTGGTTTAGGCTAAATTACTCTGCTTTTTCGCCGATAACTTCTGGCTCAGCAGCTTCTTCAGTTGTCTCTTCTTCAAGAGCAGTTGGTTGTGCTACGATGACAACTGTTTCACTTTGTTCATCAAAGACAGTAACAGATTTGTCTACCTTAATATCTGCAACAGTCATAGAATCACCAATAGTTAATTCGCTAACGTCAAGAACATACTCAGTCGGAATATTATCCGGAGTTGTTTCGATTTCTAATTCGTTTAATGTTTGTGAGACCATGCCTAACTTAACTTTTTCAGTACCTTCAAGAACGATAGGAACAGTAACAGTTAATTTTTGTCCTTTTTCAATTGCTTGAAGTTCTACATCTAAAATTTGAACTTTTATAGCAGAGCTTTGGTAGTGTTTAACGATAACTTGTTTAGGTTCTTCACCTTCAACAACAACATCAAAAATACCATTTTTCCCTAATTTTTTTAATACCTCAATAAAATCTTTTTCGTTAAGTAAGATTGAAGTAGCGTCTCCGCCTTTGTTGTACACAACAGCTGGAATATTGTGTTCTTTTCTGTACCTCTTAGCTGAAGCCGTTCCAATTTCTGATCTTAATTCTGCATTTACTTTCATAAATCTTTCCCCTTTCGTATTAGCTTAGTATAGTTGCTTTACACAATCTGTCTGAATCTAAAAAAAGAAAAAATCGAAAACTAAGCGTTGAAATCATCTTCACTAGCCATTATACCAGATATAGATGGTAGGTCCAAACGAAACGGATTCAGTCTGTTTATTCCAATTGATTGTTCTCAATAACCATGGCTATACCTATGCCGCCACCTACACATAAAGAAGCAAGACCAAAGCGAGTGTTATCTTTTAGCAACTCGTGAATTAAACTAACGACAATTCTAGATCCTGATGCACCAATAGGATGTCCTAATGCTATCGCACCACCATTCACGTTAACTTTTTTTGGATCCAACTTTAAGTCATTCATAACAGCAACGCTTTGAGAAGAGAAAGCTTCATTTAACTCAACTAAGTCAATGTCTTCTAAAGATAAGGTTGTTTTCTTTAAGACATCTTTTATTGCATAATAAGGAGCATATCCCATAATTGCAGGATCGACTCCAACTTCTGCATAGCCCTTAATGGTTGCTAAATAAGGCAGACTCAAATGCTCAGCTAATGATTTTTTCATCAAAACAAGTGCTGCAGCTCCATCGTTGATTCCGGATGAATTCCCAGCAGTAACCGTACCGCCTTCTTTAAAAGCCGGTTTTAGATTGGCTAAGCTGTCTACAGTTGTTGATGCGCGGATAAATTCATCCTCACTAAATAGGTCTTTTTTCCCTTTTATTCCTTTAATAGGCACGGGAACAATTTCTTTTGTGAATTTCCCCTCTTTTTGTGCAGTTGCAGCTCTCATTTGGGACTCAAAAGCAAATTGGTCTTGTTCAAATCTTGAAATCCCATATCGTTCTGCAACGGTCTCAGCTGTTAGTCCCATAGGTAATTGACTAAAAGCATCTGAAAGACCATCTCGCATAACACTGTCTGTCATCGTATCGTCACCAGCTTTTTTCCCCCAGCGGTGCGAGGCTAAAAGATAAGGAGCTTGTGACATGTTTTCAGTACCACCAACCACCACCACATCTGCGTCGCCTAATTGGATGGCTTGACTGCCAAGAATAATAGCTTTTAAACCAGAACCACAAACTTCATTAACAGTCATACCTGGAGTAACAAATGGGATCCCAGCATGAACCGCGATTTGACGGGCAGGATTTTGACCCGAACCAGCTTGTAAAACGTTACCAAAAATGACTTGATCAACCTGCTCAGGAGTAATAGCTGCTCGTTTAAGAGCTTCTTTTGTAACGATTGTTCCTAATTCAACAGCAGAGATAGAGTTTAGGCTGCCTCCGAATTTTCCAATAGGAGTTCTTGCAGCACTAACAATAACGACTTCTTCCAAAATACATACAACTCCTTTATAATAATTGGTCATGATTCTTTATTAAGACTCTTCATACTTTTTATTGTACGTCATTCTTCTTAATATGACACTTTAAGTTTTTATAAAATTACTAAGATTTTTCTTAAAAGAGGGCAGAATATTAAGGTTATCTTTAATTTGCTGTTCTTATCTTGTTTTTTAAATTATTGTGTACTATTCTTTAAATGGACTACCAAGCTTAACAGGTGTGATGTATCTATTGGTATAGGATTGATACAGAATAAGTTTCACTTAAGCTAACGGATTATTGGAGGAGATTTTTTGAAAATAGGAATCGATAAAATTGGATTTTATACGCCAGATTTATATGTAGATATGCGAGAGTTAGCAACTGCTAGAGGAATAGAACCAGATAAATTCACGATTGGAATTGGGCAAGAAAAGATGGCTGTTGCGCCTCTTACTCAAGATACAGTCACCTTAGCTGCGAATGCGGCATTAGATTTATTAGATGAAGCAGATAAAAAAGCGATTGATTTAGTTATTTTTGGAACAGAATCAGGGATAGATCAATCTAAATCGGCCGCTGTTTATGTTCACGAATTAGTCGGACTAGATTCTGCTGCACGTTCTTTCGAAATTAAACAGGCGTGTTATGGAGCAACAGCAGGAATTCAAATGGCTAAAGGTCATGTTGCGTTAAATCCAGATAGTAAAGTACTAGTTCTAGCTTCAGATATTGCTCGTTATGGATTAAATTCTCCAGGGGAATCAACACAAGGAGCTGGTGCGGTTGCGTTAGTAATTAGTGCAGATCCTAAAATACTGGTATTAGAAGATAAAAGTGCGTATCATACGTCAGACATTATGGATTTTTGGCGTCCTTCTTACTCGGATACAGCATTTGTTGATGGGAAATTTTCAAATGAACAATACATCTTATTTTTTGAAACGGTTTGGAAACAATACCAGGCTAAAAGTGGCTTAACTTTCAAAGATTTCGAAGCACTGTGTTTCCATGTACCGTATACCAAAATGGGACTTAAGGCTTTAAAACCAACTTTGGAAGCAGAAGGAACGAAAGAAGATCAAGAACGGATACTAGAAAACTATCAAAAAAGCATTCAATACAATAAAGTAGTCGGCAACATCTATACGGGTTCATTATATCTAAGTCTGCTTTCTCTTTTAGAGCAAAAAACAGGACTAGAAGCAGGCGCGAGAGTTGGATTGTTTAGTTACGGATCAGGTGCTGTAGGAGAATTCTTTACCGGAATCTTGCAACCGGATTATCAAACTTACTTAAACAGCACCCAACATAAAAATCAGTTGTCAGCAAGAAGAAAAATTAGTATCGAAGAATACGAATCCATTTTTAAACAAGAGTTACCAATTGATGGTTCGACTATCAAATTGGATACGAGTAATGAGTTAGCTTCTATCTATTTAATGGGTATGACTGAAAATAAAAGACAATACGTAAACAAGCAGCGTCTGGTCTAATGTTTAACTAAAAAAAAGGAATGAGACAAAGCGTCTCACTCCTTTTTTTTATTAAGAGATTTTATTAAGGAACGGGGTTTCCAGCAGAGCGGTAGAGTTCGTACCATTCTTCGCGTGTTAACTGGACATTAGAAGCTAAGACAGATTGTTTCAAACGCTCAGGTGTCATTGTTCCAACAATCGTTTGGATATGAGCAGGATGGCGTAAAATCCATGCAATAGCTGCACCTGAAGAGTCAAGTCCGTACCTTTCGCCAATTTCTTTTAGTTTAGTGTTCACTTCTGGAAACGCTGGATTATTGATGAAAACTTCCCCACCAGCTTTAACAGGTGACCAAGCTTGGATTGTCATTTTATTGAGACGACTGTAATCGAGAATACTGCCATCGCGATTAATGCTATTATTGTCCATTGTATTAACATTGATACCCGCATCAATCATTCCAGTGTGCATTAAGCTGAGTTGCAATTGATTGGTAATTAACTCTTGTTCAACACTTTGTTTTAACAACTCAATTTGCATAGGGTTATGATTGCTTACGCCAAAATGACGAACTTTTCCATTTTTCTCTAAAATAGAAAAAGCTTCTGCTACTTGATCAGGTTCCATCAATGCATCAGGGCGGTGCAATAATAGAACATCTAAATAATCTGTTTTCAACCGACTTAGACTTTCATCAACAGATTTAAGAATATAATCGGTTGAGTAATCATAAAATCCTTTCCGAATAGCCGTTTTACTTTGGATAATCACTTTTTCTCGAGTAGATGATTGTAAGTCGATTGCTTTTGAAAAAATTTCTTCGGACTGGCCACCACCGTAGATATCAGCGTGATCAAAAAAATTTACGCCTAAATCTAATGCGTTATCCACAACGGCAGTTGCTTCTTTTGCAGATAAGCCAGCCATCGTCATGCAGCCTAAGCCAATATTGGAGACCATTAAGTCACTTGTTCCTAATGCTATTTTTTTCATTCCATCATGCTCCTTTTATAGTTCATCTGCTTAATAAAAAGCAGTCCGTTCTTAACTAGTTTAACATGTAAACGAATACAGGTAAAATTGAATTTAGTCGCTGACGTTGTGTTTTATCGAGCAAGAATTAAGATGAAACCAACTAAAATCTAATAGAACCTATAGAGATAAGTGACTGACTAAAATAATAAACGAGAAAATAAGATAAAATATTCACAAAACGATTGACAGTAAAATGATTTAGGATTATAGTAGTTACTGAAGGTAGCTACTAAATAAAAAAGCAAATAAGTGAGGATAATCACTTATTAAAGGGGGAGGAAAATGAATCGAGTAATAGCGATTATGAAAGAGTATCAATTTTCAGAATATGAGACATTGGTTTACATTGCTTTATTAAAAAAATGTAGCCAGACAGGTTATGAAGTAAGCAAAAATTCAAGTGTCCCTCGCTCGAAGGTGTACAATACGCTAAATGTGCTGTTAAAAAAAGGGTTAGTTATTTGTAGCAATACAGACCCAGTGCTGTATATGGCTCAGCCAGTTGAAAAAGTGATTGAGCAATTAAAGAAGAAAACGCAAAGTGATTTTGAAGAAATTGAAAAAAGTTTGGGCAGTATTGAAGAAACAGAAATAACAGAAACATTATGGAATGTTTCTGAATACAATCAAGTGATTGAAAAAATAAATGAATTAATTGAAAGTTCCAAAAAAGATTTGTATCTACAGGTTTGGGAAGAAGAGTTGACAACAGAAATGATAGAGTTGCTCACCAAAGCTGAACAACGCTTAGAAAATTTCATTGTTATTCTATTTAGTCAAGAACAGCGATACGAATTACCCTTTACTCGTTTCTATAAACATGGGTTTGAAGATGATAAATTAAAAGATTATGGCAGTCGTTGGATTAGCTTAGTAGCAGATTCAAAAGAAGTAGTGTATGGGACACTGCCAACAGATCAGCCAGATGTTATCTGGACAAGAAATCATTCGATGGTTAAGTTAGCTAAGGAGTACATTATCCATGATGCTTATAATTTACGCATGATTAAACAACTAGAAGATCCGGCAAAAGAAGTATTTGGAAAAGATTTAATGGATGTTAGAAATATTTATAAAAACTAAAAAATTGTTGGAGGAAACTATAATGACTACGGTATTATTATCTTTGATTGTGATTGTGAACTTATTTTTTGTATTCTCTTTTGTGAAAGATTTAATAAAACATAAAAGTGAAATTATGACAGAACCAGCTAGCACATTGGCACTCCCATTTACTTCATTCTTCACGTTTTTACTTTCCACTTTTGGCGTATCAGATTTTGCTATCGGAACAGTATTGTATCGAAAGTTGAAATGGGTGCCTCTAAAGAAATTACCAGGAACATTGAATGCACAATGTGTTATTCCAGTAGCGGCAATGGCCCTATTATATATCACATCGATTGATGTTGGTCTTAAAACATTAGCTGTTTGTATTATTAGTCAAGTCATTGGAGCATATGTAGGACCACGTTTTGTTGTAAAATTACCAGAAAAAACAATCAAACAATTTATTTCAATCGGTTTAACTGTTGCAGCATTGTTAATTTTAGCTGGAAAATTCAATTTAATTCCTTCTAATGGAACGGCAACTGAATTATATGGTCTAAAATTAGTAACAGCCGGTGTTTTATTATTTGCTTATGGTGCATTAAACAATATTGGTATTGGTTCATATGCGCTAACAATGGCTACGGTTTATGCTTTAGGTATGAATCCAGCAGTAGCTTTCCCCATCATGATGGGTGCAGCTACATTCTCAGTTCCAATCGGAAGTATGCAATTCGTTAAATTTGGTGAGTATAGTCGTAAGATTACGTTATTTACCTCTACATTTGGAGTATTAGGCGTATTAACAGCCGTTTACTTTGTTAAATCATTAAACGTTGGTATGCTTCAATGGTTGGTTATTGTGATTTTGCTTTATACAGCTGTTACTATGGTTTTAGAAATGCGTAAATCTAAAATGGAATTGGCAGATAACGTCAACTAAAAAAAGAGAAGAAATAAAAATAAATAAAATTGGTTATCGTTAAAAAGTGGTCAAAATAAGAATCATGAAGGAGAGAGAAGAATGATTGTATTAACAAAAAAAGAAATGCAAGCTGTTTTTACAATGGAGGAAGCTATTCAAGCAGATAAAGAAGCTTTACGTCTTTTCTCACAAGGGAAAAGTACTGTTCCATTGCGTACAAATATTGATGTTCCTGAACATGGCGGTCAAAGCTTATATATGCCAGCTTATGTTGCTGGAGACAACCAAGCTTTAGGAGTTAAGATTGTTTCGATTTACCCTGGTAATATTGAAAAAGATTTGCCAAGTGTGCCAGCAACGATGGTTTTACTAAATGCTGAAACGGGAATAGTCGAAGCATTGATGGATGGCACTTATTTAACACAACTACGCACTGGAGCTGTTCAAGGAGCGGCAACAGATATTTTAGCTCGTAAAGATGCTAAAATTGCTGCTTTAATCGGAACGGGTGGACAAGCTATTTCTCAACTAGAAGCAATGTTGACGGTTCGTTCATTAGACGAAGTAAGAATAGTAGATATTGACAAAGAGCGTTGTGAACAATTTGTAAAAGAAATGTCAGAACGATTTGCTCATTTTAATACGACATTAATTGCAGTGGACAATTCAGAAGAAGCAGTTAAAGGCGCAGATATTATAACATCTGTGACAACATCTAGACGTGCAACCTTCTCTGGAGAACACGTAAAAAAAGGTGCTCATGTTAATGGTGTTGGAGCGTATACTCCTGAAATGCATGAATTACCAAGCGAAATCATTGTCCGCGCAGATAAAGTTATTTTCGATACAATGGAAGGTGTTTTGGCAGAAGCTGGCGATATCATTACTCCGTTAAAAGAAGGTTTAGTGGAAAGAAGTCACTACCAAGGAGATCTTGGTGAAGTGATGTTAGGTAAAATTTTAGGACGTGAAAATGAAGAAGATATAACTGTTTTTAAAACGGTTGGAACAGCGGTATTGGATGTTGTGACAGCTGGAAAGATTCTTGCAAAAGCTAAAGAACTTGGAGTTGGAACACAAATCGCTTTATAAAAAATAGAGAGAGTGCCTAAAAGATGAACTAGTGAGAAAGCTCAACTAGATAGTCTTTTAGGTACTATTTTTTTATTCTTAATCATCCTTATCTTGGCATATTTCAGTTGAAAAGAGGATATTTGGGTTATTGACAAGATAATCTATACTAAAATTTTTGTCTGAAAATGGAAAGTTTCAAATACCGATAGTATAGAAGAAACGAGTTATTCAATAAATAGGAGAAACAAGTCATTGGACATTCTAATTTCTTTTATTTATACTTATTATAAAGTGATAAACACTTTAATACGATTGTAGGAGGAAAAGGACGATGGCACAAACGAATACCGAAGTACAAACGGCACTGAATAACTTGGTGGCAACTCATAGAGTGTTTACTAGTAAATTATATCAGCATCATTTTTATGTACAAGGAACTCACTTCTTTACACTACATGAAAAATTTGAGGAGCTATACAACGAAGTAACAGAACATTTTGATGAGCTAGCTGAACGTTTACTAGCATTAGGTGGCAAACCTTATTCAACGCTACAAGAATTTTTAGATCATTCTGTTATTAAAGAAAAACCCTATACAGAAAAAATAACAGATATAGATATGGTAAGTTCAGTAGTAGCTGATTTCCGTATACTGAGAGATGAATTATCAAAAGCAATTACACTTACTGGTCAATCAGAAGATGATGTAACACAAGATATATTAATTGGCTACAAGACTGAAATAGATAAACACATTTGGATGTTCCAAGCTTTCCTTGGAAATGATCCATTAGATGGCGAATAATGCATCACTATTTATAAGGAAACACCAGATTTTTTGGTGCTTTCTTTTTTTTGAAAAAAATAAACAATCTAAAAACTTACTCATCAAATTTGGTCCAATAGGCTTGAAGGGTGGTATACTACTAAGGACAAAAGAAGAAGAGGAGTGAAGATAAATGGCTAGAGAAAAAAAGTTCTCAACAGAAGATATGTACATGGAGACTCATAAGCTTTTACTTTCCGTAGGTTACGATAAATTTTCATTTGGGTTATTAGCAACTTCATTGAAAGTCTCTCGAGCAGCTATTTATAAGTATTACACAAATAAAGATGAATTAATCTATGATTACATGGTTTCTGAAATGGAAAAAATGATAGAAGATCTTAATCAAATAGAATGGATCTCAGATTATCCTTCTCAGTTTCAGCAATTATTTGCACTGATTTTTGAATACGGTGATATTCACCAGATTTCTTTCATGGTTCCAAATAATGAGAAAATAGACAGTATTAAAATAAGAGAAAAAAAACAGCAATCGTTGGTAATGCATAAACGTTTTTTTGAACAAATCCAACAGTTTATTCAAACGGGTCAAGATAAAGTGTATATAAAACAGGACATTCCAATTGGTTTAATAATTGAACTTATTTTCCATAGTGTTACTATTCCAAATCGATCAAAACTTACGCAACAAGAAAGAGCTAGTTTTTTGCAAGAAATTATTTGTCAGGGAATATTTGAAAATAAGGTGACACAAGTGTAACTTTAAGGTATACTAACCATACAACTTACGAGTTAGTTTATTTGAAATGAGGCCCAAAAGATGTTTTTAGCGCTAAAAGAGTTAACTTATTCAAAAGGTCGTTTTATTATGATCAGCTTAATCATTATTTTGATTTCATGGTTAGTATTCTTTTTAGCCGGATTAGGTAATGGTCTGTCTGATTTAGGGGCAGCAACGTTAAAGTATGCACCTATTGAATATGCAGTATATGAAGAAAACTCAGACTTCTCTTTTTCTAAGTCAATGTTATCGGAATCTTTAGCAGATGACTTGTTGAAAGAAAAAGGAGTAACGGCTGTTGCTCCAATTGGAACGGCATCGGCATCTATTCGTCAAAAAAATAGCGACGAAGACACTGCTTCAAAAATCGATGTTTTAATCGCCGGGATTCGTCCAGGGTCTTTTATGGAACCGATTGTTACAGCTGGGGAATCATTGCAAGCAAGTAATCCAGCAGGGGTTATCGTAGATCGTTCTTTAGAACTTGAAGGTTTCAAGTTGGGAGATAATTTAACCATCAATGGGTCAACACAGGAAATGGAAATTATCGGATTTACTGAAAATCAATCATTAAGTCATCAACCGGTTGTATTTTCATCACTAGAAAAATTACGCGAATACAAGTATGCAGCACCAAGTTCAGATAATGGAATAAAAGATGTGGTTAACAGTATTTTAATTCAAGGCAAAGAGAGTGAACCAAAAGAGATAGAAAAATCTATTGAGGGTGTTCAAGTCGGTTCCAAGAAAGAAGCGATTAATGCTGTTCCAGGATATGCTGCGGAGAATGGAACAATTACACTGATGGTAGGATTTTTAATTATTATCTCTGCGATTATCATTGCGGTTTTCTTTTATATTTTAACGAGTCAAAAAACGCAACAATTTGGTGTAATGAAAGCCATTGGTGGCAGCAATTGGTTTATTATCAAATCGGTTGTTTCACAAGTCTTTATTTTATCTGTTATCAGTATTTTGATAGGAATTTTGTTAACGTATGCAACGGCAGCTGTCTTACCAGACTCAATGCCTTTTAACTTAATTCCTTCATTAGTTATCTCATATAGTTTAGTGTTATTGGCTATCAGTGTTATTAGTTCATTCTTTTCGGTTTTGAAAATAGCAAAAATTGATCCATTAACCGCATTAGGAGGGAAAGAATAATGGCAGGATTGCAATTAAAGAATGTTTCAAAAGTTTATCAAGAAGGCGATTTTGAAACAATTGCTTTAAATGATGTCACATTAGCCGTCGAGCCAGGTGAATTTATAGCCATTATTGGACCTTCAGGCTCAGGCAAAAGCACCTTTTTATCTGTTTCAGGAGCGTTGCTTCAACCATCAAAAGGTGAAGTATCAATTAATGACGTAGCGATTTCTACATTGAAAGAAAAAGAATTATCCAAGGTTCGATTGGAACAAATAGGATTTATCTTACAAACATCGAATCTGATTCCTTATTTAACCGTCTTAGATCAATTATTAATTGTTAAAAGAATGGGTGGTAAAGTTACTGCTCAGGCAAAAGAATATGCGCTTCGCTTATTAGCAGATTTAGGAATGACTAGTAAGATAAAAAAATATCCAAATGAGTTATCTGGTGGAGAACGTCAACGAGTTGCTATAGCGCGCTCGTTTATGAATGATCCGGACTTGATTTTAGCAGATGAACCAACGGCTAATTTAGATACAAAAAGAGCAAATGAAGTCGTCCAGCTCATTGCTCAAGAAGTGAAATCTAGAGGCAAAGCAGCAATTATGGTCACTCACGACGAGCGTATGCTGAAATATTGTGATTGTGTTTACCGAATTGAAGACGGTGTACTCTCGCGAGAAGAGTAAATAATTAGCGAAATAAAAAAAGTAAGCCTCCATTTTAGTGTGTACTGAAAATGGGGCTTACTTTTTTAGTTTGTCTAAATAAGGATAAGCAATCTTTTTTAATGAGTACCGCTGTCTTTTTCTAAAAGATTTTCAAATAAATCATAAATAGGTTTATTTACTTTTTTCAAAGAAACTGGACGGTGTTGAGTATTTAAAAAGCAATGGTTACTTATTCCGGTAGCTCTTAATTCACCGGATAGTTTGTCAATGACTTGATAGGATATGGTTAGCTTAATTCCATTAAAAAAATCAACGTTAGGAATGATGTAGACGGTTTGATTGTAATAGACCATTGATTTATAATCACATTGAATAGCTAACACAGGAATGATAATTCCTGATTTTTCCATTTGATCATAGCCAAATCCGATAGAATCTAATAAATTTGTTCGGGCTTCTTCAAACCAGCGAATGTAATTAGAATGATGAATAATTCCCATTTGATCGGTCTCATAGTATTGAGCTTTGTGTTCGTAGTGTGTTAATTCATTATCCATAAAAAAAACTCCTCACGTTAACTCGTTGGAATAAGTCGTTACTTTAAATAAATAAGCAAAATTCGACTTTTTAAAGGGCTAACAAACTTGGTTTTAATGGCTGACTTTGAGTCGTTGCGAGATAACCGTAAAGTGAACCCGTATAGATAGATTCAAAAATAGGCAATACTTCTAAATCTTGTGGCGTGATAAAATGCATTTCTTTTTGAAAATCAAAAATCTTACTATCTGATAGCAAGGTAGCAACAAATTGAGAACAGAAAAAGACATCGTCTCTTACAAAGTCAATATTTAAAGCCAGGGTTACTAGTCCCATTAAATTATAGTGGTACAAATTCTTTGTTTGTTCATAATAGCCAATTAAATTTGTCAACAAAGTATATTGATCTGGTGTGACATCACAAGAAAGAATCTTGCATTGCGCGCGTATAAAATACTCTCTAGTTAAATCTTCTTGAATAAATCCTGCAATAAAAGGATTATTCGGTCTTTTTCTACCAAAGCTGTACATATCTGTTAAAGAAGAATCTAAAGCAAGTGAAGCGTGGTTGTATTCTGCTTTAGTATAAAATTTAATAGTTTTGGAAAGAATCGTATTTGTATCGGTTAAAACGAGATATATTTTCATAGAATTACCTTCTTTTTATAAATTAGTCAGGTCATTTTGTCTTTATCTCTATACTGTAAAATAATAGCGAAATCAAAATAGTCTGTTGTCTGTTAGAAACGATAAAGTCTTTTTAAGTATACACTATCCATAGTTTTTTACTAGGCTTCTTTAATATAAGCCCCTTATTTGTTAATAAAACTAGTGATAATTTGTCATATATGCATAGTTAATGAATGAATAGGCTCCTTTTTAAAGAGCGAAAGAGTTGGTCTAACTGGGGTAGGTAAATCAACGAGTAAGGATCTAATTAGTCGATTTTACAAAGTAAACTAGGAAGAAAATCTTAGTAGATAGGACTGCTATTCGAGAATCAAGCAGCTATAATGGAATTGGGTGATAGTCCAAAAGGGATTGTACTATAATTGCTGCAAAATATATAAAAATAAGAGAGTGAAAATGAAGGGAAAGATTGAACGACCAGCCAAAAGGCTTGTAGGTACTTTTTTATAAATCAGCGATACTTTTCCTAGCTTCATTATTTTGCTAGTGGCTAAAAAAGGTGTATGATGGACTTGAATGAGAATTAAGGGAATGAAAAGAGGATGAAAAATGGAAGCCAAGATTTTTGAAAGTGAACATCAAATCAATTATTACGAGTGTGATGCTAGTCAACAATTGACTATTTCCATGTTGGTCAATATTATGATGCAAGTATCAGGTGAACAGAGTCATGAGTTAGGTGTCGGGGATGAATCGCTAGCCGAAAAAGGCTTGGCTTGGATTGTCTTACAATATACGGTTGATATCGAGCAGATTCCAACTGCTCATCAAAAAATAACAATCACTACACAAGCTTTGTCTTACAATAAGCTATTTTGTTACCGTGAATTCAACGTGTACGATGAAACAGGACAATTGTGTGTAACAGCTAAAAGTACATTTGCGTTATTAGATATCGAAAAAAGAAAAATGGTTCGTATTCAAGACGAAGTTGTTGCGCCTTTTAAAGCTCCTTTTTCGAAAAGACTGATACGGACACCTAAACCCGAAAAAGTAAAGGAAGAGCAATTGACAGAAAGTGAGTACCGTGTTCGCTACTTAGATATTGATACAAATCTACACGTAAATAACTCAAAATACTTAGATTGGTCAATAGATACATTAGATTATGAATTTTTAACAACACATAAAGTAACTCACCTTACGATTAAATTTGAAAAAGAAGTTTATTACGGGCATCAGATAAAAAGTCAGATGAGTCTAGTAAAGAATGAAACGGGACAATGTATTTCTGCTCATCGCATTATGACTGGGGATGTTGTAAATAGCGAAGCAAGTATGACGTGGGAAAAAATTGAAAAGGAATCCAGTAGGTGAAAAGATGGTAACCATTAACGATATTGCTCAACAAGCAGGAGTAGCTAAAAGTACTGTATCCAGGTATTTAAATGGTGGATCCGTAAGTCAAAAAACAAAAGATAAATTGGATACCCTTGTAGCTGAAACAGGTTATAGACCCAATACTTTTGCACAGAGTCTTAAAGCAAAGAAAACAGCAATTATTGGAACGATTATTCCGCGATTAGATTCTTATTCTGCAAATGAAGCTTTAATTTCTATTGATAAAGGGTTGAGAGAGAAGAATTTTCAATTGCTTATTACCAATACAAATCAAGATGTTAAAAGAGAAATAGAAAGTATTTATTCATTAGCAAGTCAAAAAGTTGCTGGCATTCTTTTATTTGCAACAGTGGTCACTGAAGCCCATAAAAAAGCAATTGCTGACGTAGCAATCCCAGTTATTTTATTAGGTCAACAAGCTGGTGGTCTCTACTCCATTGTTCACGACGAATACGATGCAGGATTTAAAATAGGGAAATATGCGACAGATCTAGGGCATAAAAATTTTCTTTATTTAACGGTCTTAAAAGCAGATGTAGCAGTAGGGCAAATGCGTAAAAAAGGAGTGTTAGACGCATTAAGTGAAAGCAAAGAGACAACTATTGAACTGGTTGAGACAAGTTTCACTTTTGAAGAAGCGTATGAACAGATTATCCATTTGTTGCCAGACGTAACAGCTTCCTATATCATTTGTGCCACAGATAATATTGCTTTAGCTGTATTAAAAGCAGCACATCAATTAAAAATAAGTATTCCAAACGTATTTTCAGTATCTGGTTTCGGTGGCTATCAAATTACGACCGTTGTTTCGCCAACAATTACGACGGTAAAATATGCTTACCAAGAATTAGGCGAAATAGCGGTTGAAAACTTACTTTTGTTGTTGGAAGGTTTACCGGTTCCTAAAAAAACAATCTTGAAAAATAAATTAATAGAAAGTGAATCAACTAAAAGATTGAACTAAGTAAGGTTTACTAAATCCTCAATTTTTTTACTGAATGTGTCCGATGATGCAGTGGCAGTAAAAAAATTGAGGGATTTTATTTTTACCTGTTTTAGACTAGACAAAACAAATAAAAACGGTTACAATTAAAAAGAACCGGTTCCAAAAAGCAGTGAAACATTAAAAGGAGGAAATAACTATGACGGAGAATCAAAGAATTGCTAAAGAAGTTATCGAGGCAGTAGGCGGGAAAGAAAATATTCAATCGGTCACTCATTGTGCGACACGTTTAAGAATTATGGTAAATAAAGAAGAAAGTATTGATAAAGAAGCAATAGAAAATATTGATAAAGTAAAGGGAGCGTTTTATAATTCAGGACAATTTCAAATCATTTTAAAGGAACCGGTACCGTTAATAAAATTTATGAAGAAGTAGCTGCACTGGGTGTGACTGAAAGTTCAAAAAGTGAAATGAAACAAGAATTTAAGAAGCAAGGAAATGTTTTTCAACGGATAATTCGTACCTTTGGAGATGTGTTTGTTCCTATTATCCCAGTGTTGGTTGCAACCGGACTATTCATGGGTTTGCGTGGTTTATTAACACAAGAACAAGTGTTGGCAGTTTTTGGTTTAGTGCCAGCAGATATTAGTGCGAACTTTTTATTGTATACACAAGTATTGACTGATACAGCTTTTGCCTTTCTACCAGCCTTGATCGCATGGTCTTCGTTCAAGGTGTTTGGTGGCTCGCCTGTTATTGGGATTGTGCTAGGTTTAATGTTAGTCAATCCAGCTCTTCCTAATGCTTATGCCGTTGCTGGGGGTACTGCCGATCCTATTACAATGTTTGGCTTTATTCCTGTAGTTGGTTACCAAGGGACAGTTTTACCAGCCTTTATTGCTGGTTTTGTAGGGGCTAAATTAGAACGATGGGTACGAAAGCACGTTCCAGAATATTTAGATTTATTGCTTACACCGTTTTTGACATTATTTACTATGAGTATTTTATCGCTATTTTTAATTGGACCTGTTTTCCATTCTTTAGAAGAAGTCGTATTAAATGCAACTGTTTGGACATTAGCCTTACCATTTGGCTTAGCTGGATTGATTATTGGTGGATTAAATCAACTTGTTGTTGTAACAGGTATTCATCATCTATTTAATTTCTTAGAAATTCAGTTGTTAGCAAATACCGGAGTCAATCCTTTTAATGGTATTATCACAGCTAGTATCGCTGCACAAGGTGGTGCTTCATTAGCTGTAGCAATGAAAACAAAATCTAGAAAGTTAAAAGCATTAGCTTATCCATCTACTTTGTCTGCTTTTTTAGGGATTACTGAACCTGCTGTATTTGGTGTAAACTTGAGATACGTTAAACCATTTATTTTTGGCTTAGTCGGTGGAGCAGCTGGAGGATTCTTTGGAAATATCATGGGATTAGAAGCATCAGGTATGGCTGTAACGGTTATTCCAGGTACATTATTGTATCTAGATAGTCAACTCATTTGGTATGTATTAACAAATATCATTGCGATTTCTGTAGCGTTTGTGCTAACTTATTTCTTTGGCTACAGCGATAAAATGAAAAATGAACTAGAAGCGTGAAAGGAAGTTTAAAAAATGGCACAGAATAAAACAATTGGGAAATATGAGTTGGGGTATCATATTACCCCTGCTAAGGGATTGTTAAATGATCCCAACGGATTGATTCAGTTTAACGGGACGTACCATGTCTTTTACCAATGGAATCAAAACGGAACAACTCATACCACTAAAAGCTGGGGCCATGTTATTTCTGATGATTTGATTCATTGGGTGAATCAACCAGTGGCTTTAGAACCGAATGAATGGTTTGATAAGGATGGTTGCTACTCAGGCAGCGCTGTATCGTTTAAGGATAAGCTCTATTTATTCTATACCGGTAATGTCCGCAATGAAAAAAATGAACGCGAAAGTTACCAATGCTTAGCTGTTTCAAAAGATGGCATATATTTTGAGAAAAAAGGACCGATTATACCCCAACCAAGTGGCTATACAGCACATATAAGAGATCCAAAAGTATGGCAGAATGAAGACAATACCTGGTGGATGGTGTTGGGTGCTCAAAAAGAGGACTTAACAGGTGACACATTGATTTATCATTCAACAGATTTAATGGATTGGACTTTTAAAGGATCGTTGATGGATAAAATTGAGGATATGGGCTTTATGTGGGAATGTCCAGACTTGATTCAATTCGAGGAAAAATCTGCTTTTATTTTTTCTCCTCAAGGATTGACTGCTAGAGAAGATGAATTTAAGAACATTTATCAATCTGGTTATTTAATGGGAGATTTTTCAAAAGCAGGAAAGTTTCTTTCAGATAGTCAGCCTTTTAGAGAATTAGATAGAGGGTTTGAGTTTTATGCTCCTCAAACGTTCCAAGATTCTATAGGTAGACATATTTTGTTTGGTTGGATGGGTGTAATGGAACCAGAAGTTGAAGCAGCTGTTCCGACTGTTCAAGATGGTTGGATTCATAATTTAACCATTCCAAGAGAAGTAGACTACAAAAAGGGACAATTGATTCAGCGACCAGTAGTAGAATTGGAAAAATTAAGACAAAATCAGCCTCAAGTTTTCATAGGCAAAACGAAAGAATCATTGCAGCTATCTACGCTGCAAAATGAACTCTTATTCAATTGGAAAGAAGCAGCTGGATCATTTGCTTTTCAAATCAGAAATGAAGTATTAATTGAATACAATCAGGATTCTCGTCGTATCCAGCTAACGCGTACAAATTGGCTGACAAAAAAAAGAGAATCACGCGCAGTAACACTTAAGCGTCCATTGACTCAAATGCAAGGTTTTCTTGAAAGTTCTACACTGGAACTCTTTATTAATGATGGAGAAGAAGTATTTTCTTTGCGTTATTTTCAAAGTCAAGAAGTGAATACAGTGACGGTTTCTTTTTGCGAAACCGGTAAAGAGCCAGAGATAACCCTTTATTCTTTAAAACACTAAATAAAAAAGCTGGGACTAGTTGTTCCAGCTTTTTTATGTTCTAGTTTTTCATTTCAAGTTAAGGTATATTGGATGAATAGAAATGACTGAATGAGAGCAGTTTTAAAAAATGAATGCAACTCAAAAACACTTGAGAAAGAAGGATAAGTTATGGAAAATAAAGGGAAAACTAAAGGATCAATCAAAAAATTTCTTTCTTTAATGAATCAACTCAATTGGCCAAAAGGGAGAATGGCACTTGCTTTTTTATTGTCTTTATTTTCAACAGGCGCTAGTTTAGCTATTCCACTAGTGACAAAAGAGTTAGTTGATTCCTTAACAAAGGCTTCTTTTAACTGGCAAACGGGTTTCTTTCTATTTGCCGTTTTCGTCTTACAAGGCTTACTGGGTGGACTGTCACTTTATTTATTAGCGTTTATAGGCGAAACGATTGTTGCAGATTTACGAGTTAAATTATGGAACAAAGTCCTTAGGCTACCTGTTTCTTATTATGATGACAATGAAACGGGAGAAACGATGAGTCGCATTACACAAGATACCTCGCGTTTAAAACAGCTCGTCTCAGAGCACCTCGTCTCATTTATTACCGGAATGATTTCGATTGTTGGTGCGATAGGTATCCTTTTGTATTTGGATTGGAAAATCACTCTTTTAATGTTAACGAGTATCCCGATTAGTTTAGCTATTATTTTACCGCTTGGAACGATTATGTATAAAATCGCTCGAGCAACACAAACCGAGATGGCTACTTTATCTGGACACCTTAGTAGAGTATTAGGTGATATTCGTTTAGTAAAGGCCTATCAAGCAGAACCTAAAGAAGGTGAAAAAGGCGAAAAAGCTATTCACTCGTTATTTTTATTTGGCTTAAAAGAAGCAAAAATCCAATCTATTATCTCACCAGTTATGACCCTAGTTATGATGAGTATTGTTGTTGTAATCTTAGGTTATGGTGGAGCACAAGTTTCCAATGGTCTTTTGAGTGCAGGAACTTTGGTTGCCATTATCTTTTTATTATTCCAGATTATTGTACCGTTTGCACAAATGACTCAAATTTTTACTATTTTTCAAAAAGCCGTTGGAGCAACAGAACGAATCCAGCAAATTCTTGATATGGCTAGTGAAAAAGCGGAAGGAATAACGGTTATTTCTGAAGGAGCACTGTGTTTCGAAAAGGTTTATTTTTCTTATGAATCAGGTACCCAAGTATTAAAAGATATTTCATTCCAAGTACAACCAGGTACAATTACAGCATTTGTAGGACCAAGTGGCGGAGGAAAGACAACTATATTTTCACTGTTAGAACGATTTTATCTGCCGACAGCTGGAGAAATACATTTAGGAGGGACACCAATCGCTGATCTTGCATTAGCTACTTGGCGAAAGCGAATCGGGTATGTTTCTCAAGAGAGTCCCTTGTTAAGTGGAACGATTATGGATAATATTGTCTTCGGATTAACGAATCGACCGTCGATGGAAGAAGTGAAAAGTGCGGCACAATCAGCCAATGCATTAGAATTCATCGAAGAAATGACAAATGGATTTGAAACACTTGTTGGCGAGAGAGGGATGAAGCTTTCTGGTGGGCAACGCCAACGAATTGCTATTGCACGAGCTTTGTTAAATAATCCTGAAATTTTGTTATTGGATGAAGCAACCTCTAATCTAGATAGCGGCTCTCAGACGCATGTGCAAGAAGCACTGCAACGATTAATGGAGGGACGAACCACCTTGATTATTGCGCACCGATTATCGACAATTGTTGAAGCGGATCAACTTGTTTTCTTAGAAAAAGGTCAGATCACTGGGATGGGTACCCATCAAGAATTACTTGACTCGCATTTGCTGTATCGAGAATTTGCCAAAGGACAAGGGCTATTATCTTAATACCACTCTTTTTATTGAACGAAGCAGTGACGGTAAACAAAAAAACTCAAGAAAAGCTATCTTGAGTTTTTCTATTTGTGTTAGTTAAGAAAACAGTTCTAAAAATACTGAGCAATTTCAGCTGGGTCTTTAGTGGTATCTAAAGCGACCATTAATTTGATTCGTGCTTTAGGACCCGTTAGACCATTGGTGAAAATAACTCCTGCCTCATGTAGTTGTTTTCCACCGCCTAAATAATCATAAACATCTTGTGCAATTCCATTAAAAGAACGAGAAACTAAGACAACAGGAATTTTTTTATCTAGTAACCGATAGAGAGCGGGCAAGACAGCAGGTGGTAGATTACCTGCACCCAAAGCTTCAATAACTAATCCATCTGTTTCAGATTTGTTTAGAGCTTCAAAAAGAGTGCCATCCATTCCAGCATAGGCTTTTAGCACGTATACGTTCTTATCGACTGAAGAAATAGAAAATTGCTCTTCTGTGATAAGTTTTTGGTAAAATAAAACCTCATTTTTAGAAATTAAACCAATTGGCCCAAATGTAGGAGTTTGAAAGGTCGCTACATTTGAGGTATGTGTTTTTGTTACGTAACGAGCAGTATGAATTTCATCATTCATAACAACTAAAACGCCTTTATTTTTCGCCTCTTCAGACAAAGCTACCCAAACAGCACTTTGGAAATTATATAAACCATCCGAACCAATTTCATTACTTGAACGCATAGCACCAGTAATAACAATAGGTAAGGCATGGCTTAATGTCAAATCTAAAAAGTAAGCTGTCTCTTCTAACGTATCTGTCCCATGAGTAATCACGACACCGTCAGCTTCTTTTAATAGAATAGCTTGTTCGATACGGTTTTTTAAGAGAAGCATTTCTTTAGGAGTGATGTGAGGAGAAGGCAGCTGGAAAAAATCTTCTACTATTAAGTGAGCTTCTTTATCAAATAAATGACTGTGTTTTTGTAAGGGATTTTCTGCATTTGGACGAACTTTACCAGTAGTTTGGTCTTCACTCATGGCGATAGTTCCTCCTGTATGTAAAACTAAGATTGTTTTCAAATAAATCGTCCTCCTTGTCGGTAAAGTTGAAAGCTAAGAGTTAAATAAAGAAGGGATTGTTTTGTTTTTCTTGACCAATGGTTGTCTGTAGCCCATGTCCAGGATAAACACGCATATCGTCAGCTAATACAAATAGTTGTTCTTTGATGCCTGTTATTAAATCTTCTAAACAACTAAAAGGTAAATCAGAACGACCGATGCTATTTTTAAATAAAGCATCACCTGTCACAACGAAATCAGAGAAAATAAAACTAACGCCACCAGGAGAATGCCCTGGAGTAGGAACTATCCGAAATGTCATTTTATCGAAGGCATATTCTTTCCTCTTGTCAAACTCAAATTCAGCTGGTTGAGCACTAATAGGGTGCAAAAGTGAGTTTGAAAGATTTAATGCAGGGTCCATTAGCCAAGTCTTTTCTAGTGAGCTAACGTAAACAGGGATGTTATACGTTGAACGAGTTTGTTCTAATGCTCCAATATGATCAAAATGACAATGAGTTAATAAGATAGCGACAGGTACAACCTGTAATTCTTCAATGACGTGCATGATTTTTTTGAAATCCGCTCCCGGGTCAACAATTAAAGCCGTTTTATCTTGATAAATAATGTAACAATTTTCTTCAATTGTTCCTGTAACCACTTGTTTAATTTCAGTCATATGTATGACCCCTTTCGTATTCATTTACTCCTAGTATACTTGAAAAAAACGTAAATCAACAGGTCTATAAAACCTAACAGTAAGGATCATTCATTTAGTTTTCTCTAAATGAATGCTATAATTTAATCTAATGAAATGAAAACGAGTTCGATTTTTCGAAAAGAAAGGACTCTTATTTGCCTTTATTTATGTAATGAGAAGGGTTTCATGCTCTGAATTGTGAGAGACACCTAAGTTAGTGAATAAAAAGCTATATTTAAATGTAAATCCTGTTATACTGATAAAAATAAAATAAATGAGTGAGGTTATTATGAAAAGAAATAGGTTTGAAGAATTTAAGATTGGACAAGAACTAATTGATGCACTAGAAAGTTTGCGTTATTTTAAGCCAACAGCTGTCCAAGAAGAAGTATTGCCTTTAGCATTAGCACAAAAAGATGTTATCGTTGAATCACAAACAGGTAGTGGAAAAACAGTTAGTTATGGTGTTCCATTATGTGAAAATGTTTTATGGGAAGAAAACCATCCGCAAGCACTAGTTTTAGTGCCAACGAGAGAACTTGCGTTGCAAGTAAAAGAAGATATCACGAATATCGGTCGTTTGAAACGAATAAAAGCGACAGCTGTTTTTGGGAAATCTTCTTTTGAAACGCAAAAATCAGAATTAAAACAAAAAAGTCATATTGTTGTTGGAACCCCTGGACGAGTGTTGGACCATTTACAAAAAGGGACCTTCAAAGTCGATAAATTGCGTTATCTAGTGATTGATGAAGCAGATGAGATGTTAAACATGGGCTTTATCGATCAAATGGCAGCCATTATTGAATTTCTACCAGAAGAACGCCAGACACTCTTATTCTCCGCAACAATGCCAGCAGAAGTTGAACGACTAGCTAGCTTTTATATGAAGGCTGACAAAGTATCGGTTAAAATTGAAGCGACAGAAGAATCGAAACCACAAATCGTTCAATCTTATCTAAAAGTTGAGCCAGATAAGAAACCAGAGCAACTAGTAGATTTATTGACAATCGAAAATCCAGACAGTTGTATGATTTTTTGTAATACACAAGAAGCCGTTAATCAGTTGTATCTTTTCTTGAACAAAGCAGGCTTAACGATTGATAAAATCCATGGTGGCATGGTACAAGAAGATCGCTTTAGTGTAATGGACGATTTCAGAAAAGGAAAATTCCGCTACTTAGTCGCGACTGATGTAGCTGCTCGTGGAATTGATATTGATAACGTCACACATGTCATTAATTACGATGTCCCCGTAGAAAAAGAAAGTTTCGTTCACCGGACAGGTAGAACCGGACGTGCTGGGAAAACAGGAACAGCGTTAACTTTAGTAACACCTAAAGAAAGACCTTGGTGGCAAGAAGTTAGAGCCTATGCCCAACAAGAAATCACAGAAATTTCACCTCCAAATAATCGGTTTGTCCAATCACACAAGTTTGCATTTGAAAAGAAAATGCAAGAACGGTTGATAGTTAAAACAGCTCGTAACAAAGAATTGAACCGTGGTATTACTAAAATTTATTTTAATGGCGGCAAAAAGAAAAAATTAAGAGCGGTTGATTTCGTTGGAACCTTAACAAATATTCCAGGAATCAAAGCCGATGATATTGGGATTATTACGATTCAAGAAAATGTTACGTATGTAGAGGTCCTAAATGGCAAAGGTCCGAGAGTGATTGAAGAAATGAAAGAAAGAACCATAAAAGGCAAACAACTAAAAGTTCATAAAGCAAATGCAAATAAATAAAAAAAGAAGCCCCAAGGATTCGTTTGTCTTGGGGCTTCTTTTTAGATTAAATTATTATTTAGCGTAAAGTTCTTTAATTTGTTCTTGAACCGTTTTATTTTCTAAGAACTCTTCATAGGTTGTATCTGCACGGTCAACGACACCATTAGGAGTAATCTCGATAATACGATTGGCAATTGTTTGAACAAATTGGTAATCATGTGAAGCGAATAGCATGGCACCTTTAAATGTCATCAATCCATCGTTTAAAGCAGTAATAGACTCTAAGTCTAAGTGATTTGTTGGATCGTCTAATACTAATACATTTGCTTTACTTAACATCATTTTTGATAACATACAACGAACTTTTTCTCCACCAGAAAGGACACCAATTTTTTTCAAAACATCTTCGCCAGAGAAAAGCATACGACCCAAGAAACTACGCAAGAATGTATTGTCGCTTTCTTCTTGTGAAGCGAACTGACGTAACCAATCGACAATCATCATGTCAGACTGTTCGAATTCGGAAGTAGTATCCTTAGGCAAGTAAGTCTGAGAAGTGGTCACACCCCATTTAAAGGTTCCTGAATCAGGCTCCATTTCACCCATAATGATTTTAAAAAGAACGGTAATGGCAGCTTCATTCATACTAGTGAAAGCCACTTTATCATCTTTATTTAAAGCAAAGCTAATATTACTCAATATTTTTTTGCCATCAATTGTTTTTGAAATATTTTCTACACGGATTAAATCGTTTCCGATTTCTCTATCAGGAGAAAAACCAACAAATGGGTAGCGACGTGAAGAAGGTTGGATATCATCTAAAGTAATTTTTTCCAACGTTTTTTTACGTGAAGTCGCTTGTTTAGATTTAGAAGCATTTGCACTAAATCGAGCGATAAAATCTTGTAATTCTTTGATTTGGTCTTCTTTTTTAGCATTTGCATCGCCAGCTAATTTACTAGCTAATTGACTTGATTCTAACCAGAAATCATAGTTTCCAACAAAAACTTTAATTTTACCAAAGTCAACGTCAGCCATATGAGTACAAACTTTATTTAAGAAATGACGGTCATGGGAAACAACAATAACGGTATTTGGGAAGTTAATTAAAAATTCCTCCAACCATTCAATGGATAACTTGTCTAGACCGTTTGTAGGCTCATCAAGTAGAAGAACGTCAGGTTTACCAAAAAGAGCTTGAGCTAAAAGAACTTTAACTTTTTGTCCTCCAGATAATTCGCTCATTTTAGTGTCATGTAGATTATCTAGAATACCTAAACCTTGCAGCAAAACAGCCGCTTGAGGTTCAGCTTCCCAACCATCTAACTCAGCAAATTCACCTTCTAATTCAGCGGCACGAATGCCATCTTCATCTGTGAAGTCTTCTTTCATATAAACAGCGTCTTTTTCTTTCATAATTTCATAAAGACGATCGTGTCCCATAATAACTGTTTCTAAAACAGTATACTCTTCATAGCCATAGTGATCTTGTTTTAAGGTTGTTAGACGTTCATCAGGGCCAAGTGCGATATTTCCAGTTGAAGGTGCAATTTCACCAGATAAAATTTTTAAAAAAGTTGATTTTCCTGCACCATTTGCACCAATTAAGCCATAGCAGTTGCCAGGGATGAATTTAATATTTACTTCATCGAATAATTTGCGGTCGGAAAATTCTAAACTAACATTAGATACTGTAATCATTTATTTTATTTACCTCTATTCTATAGTATATCTAGCCTATTTTAACATGGATAGGGACTGAAATCTATGCTAAAAAAGTTATTTTCATTAATTTGATAAAACGTAATGAGAAAGCTTGGTTTACAAGTAAAGATCAGCGTTTCTAAATAAAAGACTTAGCGTTTAACTTCAGTAAATAAATATAAGACGACTTTATTTTCATAAAGTAGATGTACTTGATTGCGGTAATTACGAGTTCGACTATAAATACGCCAGTTTATTATAGGAAGTGAATGTAAAGACAATAAATTAATGCCTTGCAAGGAGACAGTTAGTAAAGAGTTTGTTTCATGGATAACTAGGTCATCTAAAGAATCAAACTCTTCTTTTGATTCTGTTTCTAATCTTGTTAAAATTTGGATATGTTTAGATCGATAAAGCGGATCTTTTTTTAAAGTAACTTTATCTGTTTCAAAAGAAAACAGCATACCACTATCCATAGAAGGTTTGTCCAATGACAAAGAAAGAGGCAGTTCTTGAACAGATGCCATGTGATTCTTTGCAGTTGAATAACGGAGTTCATCTTTTACTGGCCGTAGTAATCCCTTTTTTTCACTTATTTTCAAAAAATAAGCCTCTACTTGAGAATTCGCGCCATAGTAAATTAAATCGTGGTTTTGCCATTCTGATTTACTTGTGTAACGTTCACTTAACTGAACCAATCTAGGCGTCAGTTGGTAGACAGGTTCATTAAATAAATAATAAGACGAAACTAAGTATTCAAACAAGCCTTTCTCACCAGCTGCTAGAGCCATTCTCCCGTTCTTAGAAAGATTGATCTGATACATTTGAATAGAAGAAAGGCGTTCTTTTTTTGCTTTTTTAGCAATTAATGAATACCGATAAAATCCAGAAGCGTCTGAATAGTACAAAATATGATCAAAAATGGCGCTGTCATAAATCGATTCTGGAAAAAAGATGGTTTTTTCTTTAAATGGCTCTAATGTTTCAATTTTTAGCGTTAGCTGTTCAGTGGGTTGAGGTTCAAAATAAATGGTTCGTTTCACGAAAGCTAGGTGTTTCATCCACTTGTTCCAATCATAAACAATTAATTCATTTGTTGACAGCCACAGATAGAATTTACCGCTGTATAACTGAAAATCTTGAAAGACACCATTAATGGTAATTTTGGTAGTTAATACATGTTCGAAATCCATTTTACTCCCCCTTTTTCACTTCAAGAATCTCTACTGCCTATTGTATCATTTTTAGATGAAGTTGCGGAATGAGAATAAACAAAAAATAATGAAGTAAGATAGAATAATTGGTTATTCTAGTAAGAATGAGACATACAGTTAACTAAATCATAACTGACTAAAAGGTATGACAAAAAAGAAATTTGGTTAGTTCATGAAACAACAAAAGAATTAATGGATAGAATCAAGCAACTAACACTGAACTATGAATGAATGAGAGAAATGCGATAAAAAGAAAGAGCTAAATTAAAAATAGATACTTCTAAGTAGTGGATTTCTAGTTTTAATTAGACTAGCATTTGATAAAAACAATATTGTTTTTTATCAAATGTTGGAAAAGCCTGTTTAATTAGTTTTCTCAGAGCTTGTTTATTTTAAAAATCAATTATCGTTGTTTTGCTTCTTATTTCTTTGACTACCTTACGAAGGGTTGTTAATCTAGTTGGGAAGAAGAATAAAAAGAGAATTTTTGAGGAGCGAGATAAACATGAAAAAGAAACTAATTTTAGGATTCATTGCTGCTGTGAGTTTAACATTGGGAGCTTGTAGTTCGAATGAACAAAGTGACACTCAAAGTGAGCAAACAGCATGGGAAGAAATACAAGAGAGTGGCATTTTGAAAGTTGCAACATCAGGAACTCTTTACCCTAGTTCGTTCCATGAAAAAGATACAGATAGATTAACAGGGTATGAAGTCGAAATCATTCGTGAAGTTGCTGATCGATTAAAATTAGAAATAGAGTTTACTGAAATGGGAGTAGATGGTATGTTAACTTCCGTTAATAGTGGTGCCATTGATGTAGCGGCAATGGGAATTGATCGCGACGGAGAAGATGCAGATAAATACAACTATACCATTCCTTACAAATATTCTTACGGCGCAATGGTTGTCAGGAAATCCGATGATTCAGGCATCAATACTTTAGAAGATTTAAAAGGAAAAAAAGCAGCTGGTGCAGCGACAACTTCTTATATGAAAGTGGCTCGTCATTTTGAAGCAGAAGAAGTCATTTATGACAATGCAACAAATGACCAGTACTTGAGCGATGTAGCGAATGGTCGAACAGACGTGATTTTGAATGATTACTATTCTCAAAAATTGGCTGTAGCAGCATTGCCAGAGATTCCAGTAAAAGTACACGATATTTTTTACAATCCTTCTGAAACAAATTATTCGATGAAAAAAGGCAATGATGAATTAACAAAAAAAATCAACGCAACATTAGAGGAAATGATTTCTGATGGCACGTTGTCAGATTTATCTAAAGAATTCTATGCAGGCGAAGATGTAACCCAACAAATTGATTATGATTTTCCTGAAATTGAATTAAAGGAGTAGAAAGACGGTGAGTGAGGATGAATGATATCCAATGGCAATATATTTTTGATCCTATTTTAGCTCTGGATAGTTTGCCTTATGTTTTAAAAGGACTAGGATATACCTTAGGGATTTCAGTAACGAGTATGGCTATCGGTTTGGCCATTGGATTTTTATTGGCGATCATGCGTATGTCAGAGAATAAATTGGCCAGCATAAGTGCAAGAATTTACATTTCTTTTATGAGAGGTACGCCACTACTTGTTTTATTGTTTATTCTTTATTTTGGTTTTCCATTTATAGGGATTCAATTTTCAGCCGTCAATGCAGCTATTATTGGATTTAGCTTGAGTTCAAGTGCATATATTGCTGAAATTTTACGATCAGCGTTGCTATCCGTTGATAAAGGACAATGGGAAGCGGCTTATGCTCTCGGTTTAAAGTGGCCAGTAGTGATGCGAAAAATTATTGTCCCACAAGCAATGAGAATAGCTGTACCACCCCTGAGCAATGTTCTCTTGGATTTAATTAAAGGCACAGCCTTAGCAGCCATGATTACTGTTCCAGAACTATTCCAACAAGCTAAAATCGTTGGTGGAAGAGAATTTGATTACATGACAATGTATATTTTAGTCGCTTTGGTCTATTGGGCAATTTGTAGCGTCTTTGCTCTTTTTCAAAATGTTCTTGAAAAGAGAATGGCCGTTTATACAAATTAAAAGGATGTTCTAATGAATAAAGGTGGTCTTAGGGAGAATAACTTTAAGGCTACTTTTTTTCGCTTTTTAGTATAAACCAACTAAGCAAGCTTTTGATAATTTTTTTCTTGAAGTCATTGTCAAAAAAGGATATAGTCATAAGAACTAAAAAAGTATCTTAAAAAGGAGTATCTTATGATAGAAACAAATGAAAAAAAGTTAACTTTTTCTTCTTATCTTTACATTGGATCAATGTTGTTTGGTTTATTTTTTGGTGCAGGTAATTTAATATTCCCAGTACATATGGGCCAACTTGCAGGTTCAAACGTTAGTTGGGCAACGCTAGGATTCTTAATTACTGGCATTGGTTTGCCTTTTTTAGGAGTCGTTGCTATCGGAGTTTCTAATAGTAATGGATTATTTGAATTATCTAGTCGCATTCATCCTTATTATGGTTATTTTATGACTACGGCCTTATATTTAACGATTGGACCATTTTTTGCTTTACCAAGAACGGGAACTGTTTCTTATGAGATTGGACTAGCCCCTTATATTGGAGAACAGTACCAGACTTTAGGATTGGCACTTTTTACACTAGCCTTTTTTGGCTCAGCTTTATTGCTATCATTAAAACCTACTAAAATACTAGTTTACGTTGGTAAAGTATTAAATCCTTTATTTTTAGTTTTTTTAAGTGTTCTAATGCTTACGGCTTTTATTAAGCCATTAGGTGGTATTCTAAAAGCACCGATTACTGGAGATTACGTAACAGCTCCCTTCTCAAGTGGATTTACCGAAGGCTACAATACAATGGATGCTTTAGCTTCATTGGCATTTGGTATTATCGTTGTGCAAACGATCAAAGGACTAGGTGTGACGAAACCTGCATCCATAGCCAAAGATACGATTAAATCTGGCTTAATTAGCATGATTTTAATGGGCCTAATTTACTCAGGATTGGCTTATCTTGGTACAATGAGTGTTGGGCGTTTTCCAGTTTCTGAAAATGGTGGTATTGCCTTAACGCAAATTTCTCACTATTATTTCGGTTCACTAGGCAGTATTCTATTAGCTATTATTGTTACCGTGGCTTGTCTAAAGACTGCTATTGGACTAATTACAGCTTGTTCAGAGACCTTTCAAGAGATGTTTCCCAAGACATTTAGCTACAAGACTTATGTTTTTATCTTTAGTATCATAGCTTGCTTAGTAGGAAATGTCGGATTAACAAAAATAATTAGTTATTCTATTCCAGTATTAATGTTTTTATATCCTTTAGCTATCACATTAATTTTATTAGCCTTGATTTCGCCATTATTTAAAAATCGTCAAGTAGTTTATGTTACAACAACTATTTTAACACTTTTTGTTAGCATTGCCGATATGTTAAATGCCTTACCAAATGCGATTCGCGATAGAGCGTTTAGTCAAGATATATTAGTATTTTACAAAACATACTTGCCATTTTTTGAAAATGGTATGGGGTGGTTATTGCCAGCAGTGATTGGGTTAATAATTGGTTGGGTAATCAGTCTACTCACGAAACCGAATCCTAAATAAAACTAAAAAACAAAAACTACCTATTATAAGGAGTTTTTGTTTTTTTAGTTTGTCATAAAAAAGGAATAAGCAATATAAAAATCATACTGACTAATGAAATAGCGTAACACAATTGTAATTTAATCTAAAAACATGAAAAAATTTGGGTTAAATTAAAGCGTAAATGAATACAAGAACGCTTTCTTTTATAAATAATGGGCTCTTATTTAACAATAATATTTCATTGACTCTAAAAGGTCTTCAGTAGAGTTGACAATGCTTCCTTTTGTTTTTATGATACCGACTGTATAAAGATTAACATAAGAAAATTGTGACTCTGCAATTGCTTGTAGTGCATCAAGTTTCTTTTGATTTGTCGCTCCTTGTTGCCTAGAGTCTGTGTATAAACCAATGATGGGAATGCCAGCTTGATAAGCGACGCCAATCTCTGTCGCAACGCCTACATCGATAGATACACCGTCTAAAATAGCAATCATAAACTGACTGCTTACCAGTTGGTCAGTGTCCATTTTAGCAATCATGATAGAGTCTGCATAAGCACTTTTATCATTAATTTCCATTTGTTCTTGAGGAACATAAAGTTCTAATTCAGGATAAATTTCTCTTATTTTTCTCACTAAATACTGATTATACATTAACTCCATTTCTGAAAATAATGGACTTGCAAAATAAGCTTTTTTTGTCATTTTTTCACTCCTCCTAATACGATTGTTACAAAAACAGTATACCTTAAATCTGATTTGTAACAAAAAGTAATTATCTCGAAATATTTTTACGGATTATATCCGTTATACTAATGAAAGTAGAAAAACGAGCGGATATGAAAAAAGATGAGATGAAAGGATTGTGAATCTATGAAATTCAGTAAGCTATTCATAAGTTCAATGATGGTATTTTTATTACTAGGAACAGTTCCTAATACCGTTTTTGCAGCAACGAAGTTAGAAAAAATAGAGGTACAGTCGTTGTTAGAAAAAGAAGAGATGATAAAATTAGATGACGAAATTAGTCAAACGTTAGTAAAAGTAAATGAAAAGAATACGGAACTTGAAAACCTACAAGTTGAAATAGAAACAAAAAAAGAAACAATCGGACAAACAACAGCAGAAATTGAAAAGCAAAAAGAGGTTGTTGCTGCTCGTCTAGAACAAGCTAAGAACCGCTTGCAGGCAATGCAGACTTCAGAAATGAACCAAAATGTAGTTGTGTCATTATTTGAATCAGAAAGTGTAACAGATTTATTTAATCGCGCATACGTTTTAGCGACATTACAATCTGCTGGAAATGATCAAATGGATATTGCAAAAGAAGAGCAAGAAAAATTAGTCGTTCTTCAAGAGAAATTAAATACAGAAGCATTAGTGTTAGAAGAGCAAACAGAGAATTCTAAAAAGCAAAAAGCTGCATTAGATAATCAAGTTGCTAGTTTACAACAAACGATGGATGCCAATCAAGAAAGCTTAAACAAGTTAGATGCAGAAAAAAGAGCAGAAAAAACAAGATTAGCACAAGAAGCACTTAAAAAAGCTGAGTCTTCACAATTAGCTGTGAAAGTGAACGTTCAAAAAGAGTCAAGTGCTACAGTGGACACAAGTACACCAAAAACGGAGAACAAGCAAGAAAGTCCAGCAACATCTTCAGGTAGAACGATGGTTGTATCGGCTACAGGATACTCTACAGCTCAACCAGGACTTAGTACACATACCGCAACAGGAATCAATTTATTGCAAAATCCGATGGTTATTGCAGTAGATCCACGCGTTATTCCACTTGGAACGATGCTTGAAATACCAGGTTACGGTGTTGCTATCGCGGGAGATACTGGTGGAGCCATAAAAGGAAATAAAATCGATATTCATTTTCCAACAGTTGGACAAGCATTATCATGGGGTAGAAGAACCATTACAATTAGAATTTTAAATTAAGTATGAAATGAAAGAATAGGTGGATAAGTTGACTGAAGAAGTAGATATTGATTTTTATCAGGATAATGATGAAGCAGCTTTTTTAGAGGCTTGGGAAGAAAAATTCGGTCCAATTACGAATGAGGGTATAGAAGAATTATACCAAAAGATTGCTTTAGATATTCAAGACAAAGTTCAATCTGAACAAGTTAAACTAGGGAAAAAATACGTTTATCAAGAAGTTCTAGTTGGTTACTGTGATTATAGTACGGCTAATAACTTGTTTCTTTTTGGACAATCAAAAAAATAGAAGTCAATCATTAAGACGACAAAAAAACGACAAAATAAATTTGTCGTTTTTTGTTTTCTTTTAGGATAAAGCATAAGTCTTTACAAATAATAAGGAGAGTTGTAAGCTAATAACGTTTAAGTTTTCTAAAAGCAATAGGAGGCATAAAAATGACGAGAGAACACATTAATAATAAGTTACAGTTGCTTCCTGATTTACCTGGATGCTACATTATGAAAAATAGCGACGATGAAATCATTTACATTGGAAAAGCTAAAAATTTACGAAATCGTGTTCGTTCTTATTTTAAAGGAACCCATGAAGGAAAAACGGAGTTACTTGTAAAAGAAATCGTTGACTTTGAAACAATTATTACAGGGACAGATAAAGAATCCTTATTATTAGAAATTACGTTAATAAAAAAGCATCAGCCTAAATACAATATAAAATTAAAGCAAGGAACAAGCTACCCTTATTTAAATATTACGAATGAGCGCGATCCCCAATTAATTATTTCTTCTGAAGTGAAAAAAGATGGTGGAATCTACTTTGGGCCGTATCCTAACGTTTATGCAGCAAGTGAAACACAACACTTCATTCAAAAAATCTATCCGCTAAGACGCTGCAATGGTTTTCAAAAGCGAGCGTGTCTTTACTATCATATGGGACAGTGCATGGGCTCTTGTGATCACGAAGTGCCGGTTGAAGAGTACAAAGCTCAAACAGAAAATATTAAGCGATTTTTAAATGGAGAAGTTAAGAATGTGAAAAAGGATTTACGAGCTAAAATGATTGGTGCAGCTAGCGAACAACAGTACGAAAGAGCAGCTGAATATCGTGATCAAATTCAATATATAGAAACCACTGTTGAAAGGCAGAATATTATTACAAATGATTATACAAATCGAGATGTATTTAGTTTTTATATGAATAAAGGCTGGATTTCTATTCAAGTCTTTTTCATTCGACAAGCAACTCTAATCAAACGTGAAGCCGCTATTTTTCCATGTTACGATACTCCACAGGAAGAATTATCTTCCTATATTGTCCAATTTTATCAGGAAGAAAATCATATTTTACCAAAAGAAATTCTAGTTCCTGCTGAAATGGATACGGCTATATTAGCAGAAGTCTTAGGTGTATCAGTAAGAATACCTGTTAAAGGACGTAAAAAAGATATGCTAGACCTTGCGACTAAAAATAGTGAGATTACATTAAATGAAAAGTTTAAATTGATTGAAATGGATGACCGAAAAACAATTGGTGCAATAAAAGAATTATCTGCTGCAATGAACTTGCCTTACATTACTCGAATCGAAGCATTTGACCATTCTAATATTCAAGGAACTAATCCAGTTTCTGCAATGGTTTCTTTTGAAGATGGACAACCAAATAAAAGCAATTACCGCAAATATAAAATTAAAACAGTTCATGGAAGCAATGAATTAGCAACAACTGAAGAAGTGATAAGAAGGAGGTATGAACGTTTGTTAAAAGAAGGCAAGCCTCTTCCAGATTTGATTTTAATGGATGGTGGGAAGATACAAGTAAATGGCGCTATCAATATTTTAGAAAATGAGCTA
>JAGQHW010000110.1 GCA_020431645.1 Carnobacterium sp.
AACAACCTGATGATATCATTAGCTTACTTTGATTTTAACTACTGACTATCATTTTTTTAAAATCATTTATTGTGTATAACCAAACGACAACTGAAGTATCCAATAAATTTATATGATTATATAGATTGTTGCATTTATAAAAAGATAAGAAACCGACTCTACTATTGAATCGGTCTCTTATCTTTTTATTATAGCTTACTTGGATAAGCTTGAAAGGCTTGTTTATAGATAGGTAGTAAGATTTCATAAGTTTCTAATACGAAAGTATAAAAGGCCTGAGAATCTTTTAAAACTGAATGAGCAGCATTTAATTGTCTTCCAACTAAAAATTCACCCTTTTTATTATCTCTCCATCTGACAAGTCCTTTATTTAATTCATCTTCATCAATAATTTGTACACTTGCTTTTGTGTGATCAAATGAAACTACAAAATCAGAAGGTAAAGACTGAATAATTGTTTTATTGTCAATAAAACTTTGTGCCATCTCTTTTTCAAATTGCGGATTGTCTATAAAGGCTAACCAGATAAATAAATGAGAGTGATACAGTCCTAATTGGAAATGAGGATATTTTTTATACCCTCTCTTATCTCCTCCGATTGCACACCAGGTATCTTGAGGTGGGTTTTTAGTTCGTCTAAGGTGCTGCGCAATATGTACTGGTAAAATTTCACCGTCTACTATTGGGCTCAAGTCTCTTGAAATAGCTGTTGCAATTTTTCTGAATTTTGGTTGAATTCTTTTTCGAATTTCACTCATTCTTGGATCTAATCCTTCAATAGTAAAAATATCAAAATCTTCTTGAGTAAAAATTACTAGATTTTTCATTGACTAAATCCTTTCTATCCCTTTTAAATTAGTGATGCTGTTCATATATATATAATATAGTGAAATGTAACTAGTTTAATATATGTTATAATGTTAGAAAGACTAATTTATTAGGAGGGGAAACTTATGAGCTCAGATAATATGCAAAATTATCTAAACAAAGGTATATACGGAGCTAATCAAACTAAACCCGATGAACGTCAAAAATATCTTGGGAGTTTGAGAGAGCGCATTTACTTATCGATAACTATCGAACAATTATCTTCAATGGACTATTCAACAGAAGTAAAAAAAGAAATCATCCAACATCCAAATAATACCTTATTATTTAATGGCACCGTTGATATAAAAGATTTGAATCCCTACATTAAACTAAGCAACCAGTTGAACTGTTCATTTAGAATTGTAACCGATGAAAATGCTGAAAAAAGTACTATTGGTCTAGTTTATGTTGCTCCACAAGCAGTTAATGTTGATATCATTGATGTTGCAGAAAAATATCCAAACTCTGATAAAAAAATAGAAAAAGAAATTATCAAAAAGAAATCCTTTTTAAAAAAGTTCTTTTCGTAGCTTTCGAGATAGCATCCATACTAAAGCTCAAAAGAAAAATCTTTCCAGACTATTCTTTTGAGCCTATTTCACTTACCTTTTTTCATTTCGCAACTCAAATTTAATAACTTTTTCATCTCTTCCAATTATACCTTCTCCAGTTTCAACAAACCCATTATTTTTTAATATATGCTGGGACTTTTTATTTTTAGAAAACGTTTTAGCCTTAATCACTGAATGTTTTTCTACTTCTACAATCCAATTCAGAAAAGACTTTACTGCTTCAGATACGAATCCTTGATTTGAGTAAGAATCAACAATTCCATACCCTAATTCCGGAATCCAACCTTCTCCTACATTACCTTGCATACTTATTTCTCCAATAATTTTATTCTTTTTTTTTAAAACAATTAATCTTGTCCATTTTTCCATTTCTGGCCTTTTTCTTAGCTCTTCTAGCGCAAAGGGTAAATAATATGAAAACTCAATACCTGGCCATTCGCTACTTACATTATAACCTGTTATATTGTGTAATGTTTCTTTTCCTAACAAAGTTGCTTCAATATAGTTTATTTTAAATGGAACTAACAATAGTCTTTCTGTCTCTATACTTTCCATTATTTTTTCCTCACTTTTCAAATAAAAACACTTTGATTAGTAAATTATTGATTAAAGTGTTTTATATACTCGTTTTTAGTAATTCTAAAACCATATTTGCTGATTTTATTCCAGCTTCAACAATGAATTCATCAAAACTAATACTCGCTTCTTCATTTGCAACATCAGACATCGCTCTCACAATAACGAATGGCTTTTTAAATTGATAACAAACCTGAGCAATTGCGGCTCCTTCCATCTCTGCTGCTAAGGCATCTGGAAAATCTGTCATTATTTTTTCTGTCTGATTTTTTCCAGCAATAAATGAATCACTTGTAACAATTAATCCTTCTATCGGATGCAATCCAACATTCTTAGCTGCAGCAATTATCTTTTCAATAAGTCTTTGATTAGCTGTGTAACGAGCTGGCATCTGCGGAACTTGGCCTATTTTATAATTAAAAATAGTCACATCTACATCATGGTAGGCAACTTCACTCGATACAACGATATCTCCAACCGCTAATCCTACTCCTATTCCACCAGCAGAACCAGTATTAATTAACGTTTCTACTCCGTATTGAGAAATTAATAACGTAGCTGCAATAGCTGCATTTACTTTTCCAATACCCGATTGCACTAAAACAACTTGGTGACCTTCCAGTTCTCCTGATATAAATAAAACGTTAGCTTGAAAGCATTCTTTTGGAGAGAGCATTTTTGATTTTAGCAAAACGATTTCTTCTTCCATAGCGCCGATAATTCCAATTTTCATATTCATTTCTCCTTTAAATTTAAATTAAAAAAACAATTACTAATACAATAACAAGTAAAATAGAAACAAAAATAATCGCTTTTGTTAAAAGTTTATCGATATTTCGGTATTTTTCATTTTCCGTTTTCCTGCTTTTTAAAGATTTCTGTTCTTTCTCTACATTTTTTTGATACTCCTTTTCAACTTTATCTCGTGCTTTGCCTCTTTTTTTTCTTTCCCTTTTTTCTTGTTCTTTTGTTTCTCTCAATTCAGCTCTTGTTTTTTGATCCATTTCTTGTTCACAACCTCATCTATTCATTTGTTCTATTTGTCGTTTCATCTTCCAATAAAAAAGAGCAAAGACCGTTTTAGCATCAATTATTATTTTTTTCTCATAAGCCTCCCATGCTTCTTCAAATGATAAAGTTATAAGTTCAATAAACTCATCTTCATCTTGGGCAAGAGGGTATTTTATTTTCGTTAATTCTTCAGCTCGATAGATATATAAGAATTCATTTGAGAATCCAGGTGACGAGTAAAATGACGTCTCTAGTTCAAAAACTTTAGCTTGATAACCTGTTTCTTCTTCTAGCTCTCTTTTCCCAGTTTCTATTGGATTTATATCCGTTTTATCAATCATTCCTGCTGGTATTTCTACTATCGTTTTTTCGATTGCTTTGCGAAATTGCTTAACAAAAATCATTTTACCATCTGCTGTAAAAGGCATGATTGCAACTGCACCAGCATGCTTTACTAATTCACGAGTTGATTTTTTTCCGTTTGGTAGAAGTACCTCGTCTACCCAGTATTCTGTGATTTTCCCCTTGTAGATACAATCACTTTTAATTGTTTCTTCTTTAAATTCCATTAGATTTCCTCCTAGTTGTTATAAGTAACGTCTTTCTTATCATACCGTGCTAGAATTACTTTATCAATCTCGACATTATACCATTATCTATACTCTTTGAGTAACTAATCAAATGACTCAAAACTATCAGGAGAAATCAACCTTAAGTCTGATGGGCCTTTTGCATGCTTCTATGATAAAATAAAGATGTGGTATAAATTGAACAATGAATTTAAAATAAAATTATGGAGTGATTTATAATGAATGATTTTTCTAAAAATATTATCGCTGTATTACGTTACACTCTTACTAGTGTTTCAACAATTCTGTTTTTTCTACTTTTAGTTTTTATTTTTAATGTAGATTTTTGGTGGTCCTTAATTATTAGTATTGCACTTGGCAGCATTTTTTTCTATATGCAAAATAATAATGTACTAAAGAAAACAACTACTAAATTGAATAAAGTTTCTGCTGAAAAAGAAAACTTTTATAAATCAAATGGTTTAAATAAAGAAGAAATGAACTTCTTTAGAGAAACGATGTACCTTGCAAAAAATCAAATTTTAACTTTGGAAAAAAATATGCGTTCTATCTCAAAGTTAACAGCTATTGAAAAGCGTAATAATACCCTACGTCTAGTTAAAGCTTTATTCAAAGAAATTACAGAAAATCCGCGTCGTTTAAATGAAGCGAATAAGTTTCTTTATGTTCATCTTTCTTCTTTGGTCGATTTAACAAATAAATATATTGAAATTGATCAACATGAAGTTAAAAGTAAAGCAACATATGACGTATTAAATGAGAGTGCACTAACTATAGACGAAATGTGCCATTTAATTGCAGTAGATTATGTCGCTTTTAAATCAGAAGATTTTGAAGATATGAGCATTGAGGTAGAGCTTGCTAAAAAAACTATTGAACAAGATAGTACAGACTTCGAAATAATAGAAAATCAAGAATTATAATATTACTCAAGGGGATGAAAAAATGGTAGATAACACATCAAAAAATAATCTTTCAATCAAAGAGGTAAACTCTGAATTAGATGAATTATTATCAAATCCTTTTGGAGATAACACCTTAGATACACTTTCTGTAAAAGATTCAAACAAAAATGATATGGTTGAAACTGAAAAAGTCGATCGGCTGATTAATAAATTGCCAGAAGAACGTCAAAAACAAGCTAGAGATTTAGCTGAGCAAATTGACGTGACAAATATTCAGTCTGTAATGAGCTACGGAGCCGCTGCGCAACAAAAATTAGGTGAGTTTTCTCATGCTATGTTAAATCAAGTTCAAAATTCGGATACAGGTGAAATAGGGGATTCTTTAAACGATTTAATGTTCCGTTTAAATGAAGCGAATCCTGAAGATCTAAGAGCAGATGATAACAATGTTTTTAAAAAAATATTTGGACGAGTTAGAAAATCAATCTATGAAATGACTGCAAAATATCAAAAAATCGGCGCACAAATTGATAAGATTAGCGTTAAGTTAGATAAAGAGAAAAATGCATTAATCGATGATAATCTTATGTTAGAACAACTTTATCAAAAAAATAAGGATTATTTTGATGCTTTAAATATTTATATCGCAGCTGGTGAGCTTAAAATAGACGAGTTAACTACTATGTTTATTCCAGAAGCTATAAAAAGTGCTGAAAATAGTTCGAATCAGATGGATGTTCAAATTGTTAATGACTTAAATCAATTTTTAGATCGCTTAGAAAAAAGAACCTATGATTTAAAATTAGCACGTCAGATGACTATTCAGCAAGCTCCTCAAATACGCTTAATCCAAAATACTAATCAGGCATTGGCAGAAAAAATTCAATCTTCTATCAATACGGCTATTCCTCTCTGGAAAAATCAAATTGCCATTGCTTTAACCTTATTGCGTCAAAAAGATGCAGTCACGGCTCAAAGACAAGTATCAGAAACAACAAATGACTTATTAAAGAGAAATTCAGAAATGCTAAAAATATCTACTATTGAAACAGCAAAAGAAAATGAACGTGGTATTATTGATATCGAAACATTACAACAAACTCAAAATGATTTAGTAGAAACTTTACAAGAAACATTGCACATTCAAAAAACGGGTCGTTTAAAACGAAAAGAAGCTGAAATAGAATTATCTGTCATGGAAGATTCTTTAAAAAATAAATTACTTGAGTTGACCAGTGATCAATCTTAAATAAAATAACATAATTTCTTCACTATTTATGCTAATCATATAGCAAATAATGAAGAAATTTTTAATTGCTTTTTTATCTATCACATTTCTTTATTTTTATATTTTTGAAGTAATTCGACATGTAATTTACAGGTAAAACTAAAACCTATCTATAGACTAAATTTTAATAAAATAAACAAGATAAAAAACAAAGAAAATTTTACTCAAACAAAGTTAGATGATTCGATTTTATACCCAGTATCTAGCACTTAGTAAAGTCTGAATGATTATTTTTCTATCTAAATTCTAAAAGTTTGTATGATTTCAAGTAATAAAAAAACACTTTATAAATAGTTTTTTGCTATATCATCAGGAAGACTTACTCTATTTGAGAAGTTAGATTAAATAAATTATACTAAAAAAAAGTTATTTTATGAGTACGAAGATTCTGATAATAAAGTCTACTCAATCTAAAAACAGCAAAGAGCAAGAAATGATTGATTTAAAAAATTCTTCACTCTTAAGTAGTCACCCTATAAACTAATCCATTAACTGCTATAGATTAAGGTTTCTAAAATAAATTCTATTATTCAATGCATATCGTTTGAGTTGTGAACGAAATGTGTCTATAATAAGAATTGTAATAGTCATATTACTTAATTATTCATATAGAAGGAGGAAATCATTATGGGATTTATTTGGTCATTAATTGTAGGTGGCGTTTTAGGAGCCATAGCAGGAATGATTTTAGGCAAAGATGTGCCTGGAGGAATCATTGGTAATATTATTGTAGGTTTCATCGGTTCATGGATTGGTTCTTCGTTATTTGGTAACTGGGGGCCAGTTGTTGGCGGTTTCGCTATTTTACCAGCATTAATTGGTGCTGTGGCCTTAATCTTTATCTTTTCACTTATTATGGGAAGACGCAAAGGTTAATTATTTGTTTGTAAATTACTTATTTATTAAGAGGAGGAAAATATCATGGGATTTATTTGGTCATTAATTGTAGGTGGCGTTTTAGGAGCCGTAGCAGGAATGATTTTAGGCAAGGATGTGCC
>JAGQHW010000111.1 GCA_020431645.1 Carnobacterium sp.
ATATTTCTTAATTAAATAAATCTTTTTAAAATAATAGATTTATTTAATTAAGACTATTGTTTAAAAAAGCTGACTTTACCTATTTCTTCCTATAAAGGACTCAACGTTGAATAGTCTATCTCTTCTTTTTTTACAATCATCAATAAACCATCACCTAAAGGTACAATACTAGATTCTAACAAAGGATGGTTCATAACTGTTTCTAAAAATGTATTTAACTTACGGTGAATAGCTCTTGTTCTTTTTGGAATTTCTTCATCTGGTAATAAGATTGTTCCACCTTGTAATACATCATCCACAACTAACATACCGCCGATTTCTAGCAAACGAATGCATTCAGGCAAGAAATCATGGTATTTTGATTTTGCACTATCCATAAATATAAAATCAAACTTCTCTGTCAAAGTAGGTAGTATATCGGCAGCTTGACCCTCTAAAAGAGTAATCTTATCTGTCAATCCTAAAATAGCATAGTTTTTTTTGGCTTTCTCAATCATTACATCAAATCGGTCTATTGTTGTCACGTGTCCATTATCTCCTACATGTTGTGCCATTAAGCTGGAAGAAAATCCGATGGCTGCACCAATTTCTAATATTCGATTAGGTTTAATCTGTCCTAGCAGTAAATTTAAAAAAACGACTGTTTCGTGTGGAATAATAGGAACTCGTCTCTCGTTAGCTTCCCTCTGAATCTCTCCTAATTTGCCTGGCAAAGGTTTTTGCTTTTTTCTTAAAAATTCTACGATCTCTTTTTGAACGACTGGACGATCCATCATTTCATTTCTTGCTACTTTGACTTCTTTATTCTCTGTATTTTCCATATCGTTTTTCTTCTCCTTTTTATTTTATTTTTGGATTTGCTTAATTACTATTCTTTCATTTCCTATTATAAGTTGCCTAATCTTATCAAACAAGAGTTTGTTTCGTTATTTTTTTATAACTTAGCCTCAAAAACATTGTAAATACGCTATTTTGTATGCTATTATCAATATACAGAACACAATAAAATAATTAAAGGAGGATACAATGATGCTCATTAAATCACTCTGTATTCCTAAGAAAAGTTTAACTACTGTCAAAGAAAGCGCAACTCTTCAAGAAGCAATAGATATACTAGAGAAATCTGGTTATCGTTGTATCCCAATTTTAGATGAAAGCGGGAAAATTTTTAGAGGAAATATCTATAAAATGCATATTTACCGTCATCAAGCAAACAATGGTGATATGAGTTTACCTGTTACAACTCTTTTGAAAAATGCAACGAAATTTATTTCCGTAAATTCTTCTTTTTTCAAAGTATTCTTTACGATTAAGGAACTTCCTTATATATCTGTATTAGATGAAGAAAATCATTTTTATGGTATTTTGACCCATAGCTCTCTTTTAAATATGTTGCAACAATCGTGGAATATCGATTCAGGTAGTTATGTTCTAACTATTGCATCTTCTGGTCAAAAAGGTGATTTAACAAATATGACCAAAATTATTAATCGTTATTGTTCTATTTCAAGTTGTATCACGCTAGATGCTGAACGTGAAGAGCTTGTTCGTCGTACAATGATGACTCTTGAATCAGGCGTAACGGCAGAGACTGTTAAACAAATCAGTGATCATTTAGAAAAAAGAGGATTTCGTGTAGTAGAAGTTGAAGATTTAGAAAATAATTAATCTTAAAGACAAACAGCTCTAACAAAAAACCGAAAACAGATTGTTATCTTTTGAAGGTTCGTTTTAATAAAACGAGTCTTCAATATAACGTATCGTTTTCGGTTTTTTAATTTTAAGCTTCCATTCTTTCGTTGAAATGGACTTTCTTATCTAAATAAAGCATAACTGGAGCACCAATTGCCATGATAATTAGTTCCCCAGTTCCAACTGTCAGATAACCAAACCAAAAAGGGACGGAAAAAGCTAAATTTAACTCTAAGGCAATCAAAGAAGAAAGAACAGTAAAAACTAGTGTGTTAATAAAGAATTTCAACCAGATATTGGGAATATTTTCAATTAATTTACTGGTAATTAATAAAGACAACAAGGAATGTCCTACACCAAATATCAAATCGTATCCTACTATTGTTGAAAAAAAGAGATTTGAAATAAATACACCACTTACTATTCCAAAAATATATTTCCTGTTGAAAATAATGAGATGGTTAAAAATTTCAGCTACTCTAAATTGTAACGCCCCAAAAGAAATCGGCGCCAAAATAGCCGTAACTGCTACATATAATGCTGCAACAACAGCATTAGTGACCAGACTTTTCGTTTTCAATTTCATGTTCCTCCTAGTTTTTTTCTGTGGGATGGTTACGAACCACATATTTAATAACTTTAGCATCATACCACTTTTTAAAAAAAATCTCAATCTCAATCATTTTTTGACCACATCAAAAATCATTTTTTGACCACATCAAAAAAACCTTCCTTATACTAAGGAAAGCTTATGTATTATCTAGTTAAGCCATTAAACTGACTTATATAAACCGACGCTAATTTCTAAGGCTTCATTTATTTTTTTCATTATTTCCTCATTTAGCTGCGTTACTTTTTCTTTTAGGCGTTGCTTATCAATCGTTCGAATTTGCTCCAATAAAACTACAGAGTCTTTTTCTAAACCAAATTCTTCTGCCGAAATTTCTACATGGGTAGGCATTTTAGCTTTTTGTATTTTCGCTGTTATCGCCGCTACAATAACTGTCGGACTGTAATGATTGCCAACGTTATTTTGTATGATTAATACTGGACGCATACCACCTTGTTCTGATCCTACTACAGGCGATAAATCAGCATAATAAATTTCACCCCGTCTTACCATAGGTATTCCTCCTTATGATAACTGGCTATAAATGGGCGCTAACCTCTTTTTCACAAACTTCAAATTCATTACAAATATCAAGATTGATACGAGACATTTCCGCATATCCTTTACGCAAGGTATCATATATAGTTAAATTCTTTTTTGAAATCTGATTAACCACTGCATTTATCGAGTTGAATTTAGTTATACTTGTTTGAACATCATAGCTCTGACTATCTTTATAAACATGACGATTCAAAGAAATCTTAAATATCCGGCCATTGTTATTTCTCATGAACCATACCCTCCAATGAATAGCTTTTTCCTTCTCTCACAAAGAAAACTGCATTTGTACTTAGGCCAATGGTACCATGAAACTATAGGCATTGGAACCTATAATTGGTCGTTTAAAAAATAGTCGTTCTTTTGTCACTATTGCTACTATTATTTTAGCGCTAGTTTTAGCTATAAATTCTAGGAACGCGTGCTGATAGACCACAAGCAATTTCATAATGGATAGTACCCAAATGATTAGCAATATCTTGTAAAGAAATCTTTTCCCTCTTATTTTCTCCTACAAGAGTAACCTCCGTGCCTTCTTCAACTTTATAAGGTAAACGAATCATACACTGATCCATACAAATTCTGCCTATTATTTCACATCTTTTTCCGTCTACAAGGACTTCTTGGCCTTGTAAATCACGACGCCATCCATCAGCATACCCTATTGGAACCGTTCCAACCCACTCACCTTCTTTCGCTGAGTACGTTGCTCCGTAACCTATTTTGTCACCTGATTTCATTTGCTTGACGTAACTAACTTCACTGCTGATTCTCATAGCTGGTAGTAATTCATAAGGCTCTTTTAAAATTCCGCCAGATGGATTCAATCCATACATCGCAATACCGAAACGAATCATATTTGAAGAACATGATTCGTGCCAAAGAGCTGTCGCACTATTGGCTGTGTGTATAAAAGGTGGTTTACAAGGTAAGCTAGCTACTAATGCATTAAACTTTTCAGTTTGTTCTTTAAATTGTCCTTGATCCGGGCTATCCGCTGTTGCGAAATGAGTAAAAATCCCTTCAAAAAAAATCGTTTCACTTTTATTCATCCACTGCTCTACTTCTTGCAATTCTTCTGCTGTTCTAATTCCAATACGGCCCATTCCAGTATCTAAGGCGATATGAACTAATAATTTCTCTTCACAACCATTATTCTTCACTACTTCACTAGCTTGTTCAAGCCAGTCTAAACTACTAACCGCTACACTAAGCTTATTTAATGCTATCAGGTCAGCATAAACCGCATCTACTAATCCCATAATCAAAATTGGTTCAATGAATCCAGCTTCTCTCAGTTCTAATGCTTCATCTAAGATAGCCACACAAAACCCTGATGCTCCACCTTTTTTAGCAGCTTCAGCAACTTCCACAGCACCATGTCCATACCCGTTAGCTTTAACAACTGCATAAAGCACTACATTTTTATTCAATCTTTTTAGTTCTTGTTGAACATTAGTACTGATTGCTTTTTTATCAATATAAGCAACAGTTTTACGATGCGTTCCTATAGCCATTATTAGTTCACCCTCTCTTTTATATTTCTACTTTTTCTAGAATGATTTGAGCAGCAGCAACTACATCTGTATGTGTAATAGAAAGAAAAACATTTCCAACAAATGGACTTTTCGTTACAATGGGCTTACCTTTTTCATTAGGTAATATTTCTATATCATGAAATCCTAGTTTACCAATACCTGTTCCAAAAGCCTTTGAAAAAGCTTCTTTCGCAGCATATCGTCCGGCTAAAAATTCTATTTGACGAGAACCTTTTAATCCATTAAATATCGTCCACTCTGCTTGAGTTAGCACTCTTTTTGAAAAAGTACTTCTCTTTTTTACAGCATGTCCAATCCGATCTATTTCAGTTATATCTAGCCCTATACCTACGATCATTTTACGCCTCACTTTTTATGTACTTATCTTCTGATACTTACCCACTTTAATTTAAACTTATTTCTGAACAATGCTTTCACTTGTGCTTATGTTATCAGAATGAAACAACATTGTCACTTATTAAACATTCAGTTTCATAGTAAGTTCACTAATGAAAAAAAACCATCCTCAATTAAGAGAATGGTTTTTATTTGCTTAGTCTTTATTGCGGATAGTAAAGTTACGGTCTCCGCCGCCTTGACGTCTGTCAGAGGCTGGCTTGCTACGACGGCTGTCGCTGCTGCCACGTTTTTTTTCTGAACTGTAACCAGATCCAGAACCACCACGACGTTCGCCAGGTTTTCCACCACTACGATTGCCACGGTATCCACCGCCACTAGATTTCCCTTTGTAACCACCACGAGATGATGATCCGCCTTTACCGCCGCCTCGGCTTGGTAATGGACGCTCAGGTGTAATTTTAACCGGTACTGCTGCTGCGTCTTTAGAAATACTCTTTAAGAAAGAAGCTGCTATATCTTCAGCAGTATACGTTTCTAATAATTGAGCAGCTGCTTTTTCATAAATATCTAATCCATTAGCATCAATGATAGAACTTGCTTCTTCCATAGATGCTTTGATTTGTCCTTCAAAAGCTTCAGCATTTGTTGGTGGACGTAATGGTGTCATTGCTTTTTTAGTTAAATCTTCGATAACACGTAAATAGCCCATTTCATTTGGTGTAATGAAAGAAACTGAAACGCCTTCTTTACCTGCACGACCAGTACGGCCGATACGGTGAACATAACTTTCTGGATCTTGAGGAATATCGTAGTTGTAAACATGTGTTACTCCTGATATATCTAATCCACGTGCAGCTACATCAGTTGCTACTAAGATATCAATTTTACCTGTTTTAAAAGCTTTTAAAACACTCATTCGTTTTTGTTGAGAAAGGTCGCCATGGATTCCTTCTGCACGATATCCACGCATTTCTAGACCTTTGGCGATCTCATCAACGCGACGCTTTGTACGTCCAAAAATAATCGTCAACTCAGGTGTTTGAACATCAAATAAACGTGTCATAATATCAAACTTCTCAAAATCTTTACAACGAACAAAGAACTGTTCGATTAAACTATCAGATAGAGTCGTTGCTTTGATACTAACGTGTTCTGGATTCTTCATGTATCTAACACCAATACGCTTGATAGGAGCTGGCATTGTTGCTGAGAATAACAATGTTTGGTGTTCTGCTGGAACTTCATTAATGATTGTTTCGATATCATCAATAAAGCCCATATTTAACATTTCGTCTCCTTCATCTAAGACTAATGTTTCAACATGATTTAATTTTAGTGTTTTACGTTTAATATGGTCTAATAAACGTCCAGGTGTACCAACAACAATATGTGGTGCATCTTTTAATGCACGAATTTGACGGCTAATGTCTGCTCCACCGTAAACAACTTGTACACGAACTTTTTTATCGCGGCTTAAACGGAATAACTCTTCTTGTGTCTGGATGGCTAATTCACGCGTTGGTGCAATAACTAATCCTTGAACTGCACGATTATTAATATCAATTTTTTGTAACATCGGCAAACCAAATGCAGCTGTTTTACCTGTACCCGTTTGTGCTTGCCCGATAACATCTTTTCCTTCAAGTGCTAACGGAATCGTTTGTGCTTGAACTGGAGTTGCCTCCTCAAAGCCTAAACGTTCTACCGATTGTAATAATTCTGGTGCTAAACCTAATTCTGAAAATTTCAAATATATTTCCTCCCAATTTTGAAAACCGTAAAGAGAGATGTTTGCGAAATACAGGCACCATCATTGTTTCAATTCAGACGCACCTGTTGCTGTCACTCCATATAAAAATTCAACTTATTTTTGCCTACTGTTTTTAGCTGAATCCTTCATTTCATATCAAAAGCCTGGATAAATTCCAAGCTCGTCTGCTTATCTATTTTCACAAAACCCTCGTTGGTTTTATCTTTTTAATTAAATC
>JAGQHW010000112.1 GCA_020431645.1 Carnobacterium sp.
CTGGAAAAATATTTGTAAAGCATTTGAAAAAGCAGAAAATACAAGTTTGCAATCTCCTATACAACTGTGTGAAAAAACTACTGAAGAATTTACTTATGACAAACCTTTTGCTACGAGATATCAATTCACTCAATTTGAAACATCGTTCTTTAATCATACCGTTCACTTGACACCGCTAGCTAGTGAAGAATTAAATGTTCTGTTTTTTGATCATAAAAAATATGTTTTAGATGATATTCATTTTCATTTACCTAGTGAACATCAAATTAATCATGAGTCTTTTCCTTTAGAAATGCATTTAGTACATAGATCTAAAGATAATGAACTCTTGGTGTTAGGAATTACTGTATTGCCAAATAAAGAACCAGCTAATTTTGAAAAATCTCGTTTAGATAGTTTAGCTTTAAATCCAAGGGTATCCGGAAGGGGCCTAATAGTACCTGTTGATGTAGCAAAATTATTGCCTTCGAAGAAGCAGTTTTTTCATTATACCGGTTCGTTGACGACTCCTCCAACAATAGGTCCAGTTAATTGGATTGTTTTTAAAAACCAAACTTACATGCGTAAGGGTTTATTGCAAGCATTCAAAGAAAATATAGGTAAAACAAATCGACCCCTTCAACCATTGGGAAATCGGGTTGTTTATCTATCGAATTAATTTTTTTTATTATTTTCTACTTTCTGCTTGACTCTTAAGAAAACACCTAGTACACTAGGTCAAATAGCTTTTAAAAAAACCAACAGAAGGAGTGTCTATCATGATTCAATTTGTATTTGTTAACAATAAATTAAATAGCCGTTGGCAAAACCAAGATAGACAGGTTGATTTATGAGATAGTCTCATAGATACAACCTTCAGGAAGTATTCTGAATGAGTATCTATGTTGGTTTATTTAAGCAAACCGGAAATAACTCCACACATAGAGTAGACTTTTATTTATTCTGTGTGGGGTTGTCGTATGTAGACAGTTACCACAAGTGCTTCTTGTGGTAACTGTTTATTTTTTTATCCTTTTTCAATAAAAAATTAAACAAAAAAATAAGTCTGGTGATTTTTAAAACAAATAAAAAACTAAGTGGAGGCATAAAAATGAAAAAAATGATTGGATTTATTGGGTTACTAAGTATTGTATTGGCTTTTGCTTTTTATAAAGAGAAAGAAGAGTCAAATGCAAAAGAAAAAGAAAATTTGCCAGTGGTAGGCATCTTGCAATTAACTAGCCATCCAGCATTAGATATCATTTATGAAGGAATTATTGATGCATTAGAAAAAGAAGGTTTTACAGATGGAGAAACGGTGACAATTGATTTTCAAAACGCACAAGGAGATCAAAGTAATTTGAATTCGATGAGTACCCGTTTTGTTAGCCGCAATGCCGCATTAATGATTGGAATTGCAACACCTTCTGCTCAAGCTTTGGCTAATAGTTCAAAGGATATTCCAATCATTCTTGGTGCAGTAACTGATCCAGAAGGTGCTGGCCTAGTAAAAGATAATGAGAATCCAGGAGAAAATATAACTGGCGTAAGCGATCTAACACCGATTAAAGAACAATTTGAATTGATTAAAGAAATCCTTCCAGAAGCGAAAAAAATAGGGATTATTTATTCTTCAAGTGAGGACAATTCGATTGTTCAAGCAAAGCAAGCTAGTGAAATAGCTGAGTCAATGGGGTACGAAACAATTACATCTACAGTATCATCTACAAATGATGTTTCACAAGTTAGTTCCTCTTTAGTTAGCCAAGTAGATGCCGTTTGGGTTCCAACAGATAATACGATTGCAAGCTCAATGAGCACACTGGTTGCTGCAGCGGATAACAGTCAAATACCTATTTTTCCAGCTGTCGATACGATGGTAAATGAAGGTGGCTTAGCTACTGTAGGATTAAATCAGTACGAACTAGGAAGATTAACTGGTCAAATGGCTGCTACAGTCCTTAAGGGTGATAATAAGCCAGGAACGATGCCTATACAGTATTTAAAAGAAGGAGACGTCATTATTAATCTTGAAAAAGCAGAAAAGTTAGGAATCACTATTCCTAAAAGTGTCTCAGATCGAGTGAAAAATTACTAACTTATAGAAGGCAGGAAGAAAAATGAATTTAATCACAACAGCTACTGCACAAGGATTACTATTTGGCATAATGGCTCTAGGAATCTTTATCACTTATCGTATTTTAGACTTACCAGATATGACAGCTGAAGGCTCCTTTCCTTTGGGAGCAGCTGTTTGTGCTCGTTTAATAGTGACGGGTGTACACCCGATAATCGCTACATTGATTGCTTTTTTTGTTGGTGCTTTAGCGGGTTCTATTACAGGTTTCTTAATTACAAAAGCTAAAATACCTGGTTTGCTTGCAGGTATTCTAACAATGACAGCTTTGTATTCGATTAATTTGAGAATTATGAATCGAGCGAATTTGAGTCTATTAGGAAAAGAAAAAATAACCGATTTGTTCGAATCTTTTTCATTGCCGAACCAATTTGATACTATCTTTATGGCCTTAATTCTAGTTGCTTTTATGATAGTTAGCCTGTTTCTTTTTTTTAAAACTGAATTTGGCCAAGCCATTATTGCTACAGGAGACAATGAGAAAATGGCTCGTTCATTAGGGATATCTACTGACCAGACTAAAATATTAGGATTAATGCTTTCAAATGGAATCATAGCAGGGGCAGGAGCTTTAATCGCACAGGATAATGGATATGCTGATATTAGTATGGGAATTGGCACAATTGTTATTGGCTTAGCTTCAGTTATTATTGGGGAGGTCATCTTTGGTAATTTGACATTTGTTAATCGTTTAATCTGTGTTGTTTTAGGTGCAATTATTTACCGACTAATTATCATGTTCGTTTTACTAGTCGGACTCCAACCAAATGACTTGAAATTAATCTCTGCTTTTATCTTAGCTGTTTTCTTAGCACTACCAAGTTTAAGACAAAGATTTAATTTAAATTTCTTTACTAAAGAGAGGGTTTAACAATGACACAAAAAAATGTTCTCATTTTAAAAGATATTTCAAAAACATTCTATCCTGGAACGTTCAATCAAAATAACGTTTTAAACGAATTAAATTTAACGGTAAAAAAAGGTGACTTTATCACAATCATTGGTGGAAACGGATCTGGCAAATCTACTTTACTAAATAGTATCGCTGGAACTTTTTTAGTGGATAAAGGATCTATTAAAATTAATGAGAAAGAAATCAAAAAGTTAAAAGAAGAACAACGTGCAACCTTAATTGGCAGAGTATTTCAAGACCCCTTAATGGGTACAGCACCAAGAATGACAGTCAGTGAAAATCTATCGATTGCCTATCGACGTGGACAAAAAAGAACGCTTAAAAAAGGAAGCTCATCAGAAGAACGTCAGTATTTTGAAACTCTTTTAAAGAAATTAGACTTAGGATTAGAAAAAAGACTAATGAGTGAAATGGGATTGCTTTCTGGTGGACAAAGACAAGCAATTGCTTTGTTGATGGCAACAATGAAAAAACCCGAATTGCTTTTGTTAGATGAACATACTGCAGCATTAGATCCTAAAACAGCAAGTGTTGTTTTAGAGCTAACTCGAAAGAGGATAGAAGAAGAAGAACTAACAGCGTTAATGATTACACACAATATGCAAGATGCACTAAATTACGGCAATCGTTTAATTATGTTGGATAAAGGGAAAGTTGTTCTTGATCTTTCAGGTAAAGATAAACAAGATTTAACTGTTTCAGAAGTATTAAATCTTTTCCAAAAAAGTACGATGAATCAGTTAATAAACGATGAATCATCGCTTGACTGATATTAATTTTATTTGTTAATTAGAAAGAATAATAAAAAATAAAAGACGTCTTTCGTTGATTTAAAGGCCTATCTATGGTATGTTTCATTATGAAACTAAATTAGTTTCATAATGAAACATACCATAGAAAAGGAGCTTTTTCATGAATGAAGAGATTTCTGCCCGTGAACTAGTTGATCAATTAGACGAATTCCAAAAACTTTATTCAACAATAGAAAAAACTATTTTAAAAAAGAATCGATTGAACACGTCTTCTTTTTCTATCATGAGTCAGCTTACTGAACAACCCTTAACCTTAAAACAATTAACCAGTCTTTTTTCCTTGGACAAATCAACCTTAAGTAGACAAGTGAATCAACTTGTTCTTAAAGGATTTATTTTAAAAGAAGCTGGAACGGACAAGCGAGTCTTTTATTTAAGTACTTCAAAAGAGGCAAAGCAGTTAATGAATGCTATCCAATATGAGATAGAATTCTATATTTATGACTTATTTGCATTATGGCCCAACGATGAAAAGAAATTATTACTGGTTCTTTTAGGCCGCATGAATCGGCGAATACGTTTAGCCAATGAATCAAAAATTAAACAATAAGCACCGATGTTGTGTTCTATCTTGAAAGTAGAAATGGTTTCATTTCATAAGGTTACTTGTTACACTGAGTTAACAACGAATGAATTGGAGTGAGTAAGATGAGCTTAGTAAATAAGAAAATTATTGCATTGGTAAGTGCTGATTTTGAGGATTTGGAATTGTGGTATCCTGTTTATCGCCTACGTGAAGCTGGAGCAATAGTTGATTTAGTTGGTGAAGAAACTAATAAAGAGTACATTGGTAAGTATGGTGTTCCTGCGGTTTCTACTTTTAGTTTTAGTGAGATAAAAAAAGAGGAGTACGATGGTATTTTAGTACCAGGAGGCTGGTCACCGGATAAGTTAAGACGTTTTCCTGAAGTCATTGATCTTATAACTTATTTTAATGAACAGAAGAAACCAATTGGTCAGATTTGTCATGCAGGTTGGGTTTTAATTTCTGCTGGTATACTAAAAGGGGTAAATGTGACAAGCACACCTGGCATCAAAGATGATATGACTAATGCAGGAGCAATATGGCACGATGTTCCAGCGATTACAGATGGCCATATCATATCGAGTCGTAGACCACCAGATTTACCTGAGTACATGAAACACTATATTGCTGCTTTTGAAGGATAAACTTAATGGTAAGAAAACCGCCTGTCATTTCTGATTGTCGGTTTTTTTATTTCATTTTAAAAAGATAAGGAGGTAGAATATTATATGTTACATGCAGGAGATAAAATTGGATTGATTTGTTGTTCTGATGGAAAGAAATTAGAAGAAAGACCTCAAATAGAAAAGCTCATTCAACTTTTGAAAAATGAGTTTAATTTAGAAACAGTCTTAGCTCCAACTATCTATCAAGAAAATGAAACAATTTTTAGTGGAACACCAAAAAAAAGAGCTGAAGCTTTAATGTCTCTTTATAAAGATCAATCTGTAAAAATGATTTTTGACTTATCTGGTGGTGATTCAGCTAATGGTATTTTAACGTTCCTTGATTACGAACAAATTAAGTTGTCTAATAAAGCTTTCGTAGGATATAGTGATCTTACCGTCGTGTTAAATGCTATTTTTACAAAGACACATTCTATCGGCTATAATTATCAACTACTACATTTATTGAAGAGTGACTTACAAAAAAACTTTTTTAAGCGCTTTTTTATGAGTTATCCACTATCTGATGCATTAACTTATAAATGGATAACTGAGCCTAAAAGTATTGAAACGGTTGTCATAGGAGGAAATATTCGTTGCTTGTTGAAACTAGCGGGAACCTCTTATTGGCCTATAGTATCTGACATAACGTTATTGTTAGAAGCTAGAGGGGGGGAAATAGAACAGATAAGTTGTTATTTAGATCAGTTAGAACAAACGGGTCTATTACAGTCCTGTACGGCCGTTTTATTAGGTCAGTTCACAATGATTGAAAAAAATAATCAAGAAACAGCCTTAATCACATTAGTTCAGTCTTTTGCAAAAAAACACGGCTTTTCTATTATTAAAACAGAACAAATAGGTCATTCAACCGAATCTATTCCTTTTCCTATCGGACAACTAATTAAATTTTATTGAAATTTTCGAATTATCCATTTTTTTGATGTTATTCCTTTTCAAATATTGTAAACTTACTAAGTATTTAGTGATTTAACCATTTAAACAGAAAGAAGGGATTTAAATGTATCAAAGAGATAGAAAATCTTATCGCATCTCTATTTTAGGCATCTTATCCGCTATTATTTTAGTTCAAAACTTTGTTCCACTTTTAGGATATATTCCTATTCCTCCTTTAAACCCTACAATTATTCACATTACTGTGATTATTGCAGCGTTAACCTTAGGAACAAAAGACGGTATGATTATTGGTGGCGTATGGGGATTTAGTCGTTTAATTAAAGCGTTTGTTGCACCAGCTTCACCGTTAGATTTATTGTTATTTACCAATCCGATTATTTCTATTGTTCCGCGTATTCTTGTTGGTTTTGTTGCAGGATATGTTTTTCATCTTCTTAAGAAAAGAAAGGGAAAAGAATCCATCGCTATGATTATTTCTTCGATTTTAGCTTCTTTAACGAACACGATTTTAGTTTTATTTTTTATTTATATTTTTTATAAAGATGATTATGCTACGGCTTTAAACGTTGATGTTTCAAGTTTGGCAAAAGCTTTAGGAGCCATTG
>JAGQHW010000113.1 GCA_020431645.1 Carnobacterium sp.
TGGATGATCAATCATTTTAGTATACTCTGTTACCGGAGTAGCCAAACAAATTGAACCGACTCTGACTTGTTCGGTATGATTAATATCTAGAATATAAACATCCTCGTCGTTTTTTTTTATTTCAAAAACTTTTTTCCTGTACTGAATATGAGGTTTTAATATTTCTTCTAGAGTCTCGGTCAGAACAGATAATCCATTTTTAAACGTAGCATAATTACCAGAACCATCTAATAGCTCTGGATGAGCAACCAATCCTTTTTGCAAACTACCATATTTCATTTCAATTTCATAAACTAATTCTCTCGATGCTTTTATTCCAATTTTATCCAAATCACTAGCATAAATTTTATTGAAATATGGTTCGACAATATGTTCAACCATTTCATCTCCTAAAAGTCGCTTTAGGTAGGTACTTGTTTCTATATCCTTTTCTAACTTTTTAAAAGTATTAAAATAGCTTGTGTACGTGACAATTTTACCGTACATTGTTAGTAAATTTCCTTTCCAAATATCATTTCTTCTAATTGGAATACCATTATACGTTGGATAATTTAATTGATAGAGTTGATTATAAAAAAAGACATCTGGTTTATTTCCCTCACTATAAATTAACTGATTTTCAATTCCTAGTTCTTTAATTAAGTCTAAAGCTTCCGGATAACGTATATCTAATGATTCTGCACCTAAATCTATATAACGTGTTTTATTTTTTATTGTATAGATTTTTCCACCTACTTTTAAAGACCCTTCTAACAAGATTAATTCAAAAGGTAAATGTTCTTTCTCGATTTTTTGTTTGATCCGGTAAGCTGTAGCCAAACCAGTAATACCACCACCAATAACAGCAATTCTTTTTTTTGCCCTTTTCATCTCTATTATTCCCCTTTAAATAGTTAAACCAGCTCATTGAATACTTCCTTTAGAAAGTCATAGTTACACAAAAAATCAATTGAAAAGTTGATTCTATTATCCAAAAGTTATTTGTTCAATAGCCTTACTATCCAATCTTTTTATAACTTCAGTCATCAAAATAACGGTATTTAGATAATCATCTTCATGTATAACGGAAGTATGTGAATGAAGATACCTTGTGGCTATCGTGATAGCTAACGAAGGAACTCCATTTCTAGATACATGCTGACTACCTGCATCTGTTCCACCCCCTGCAATGATAGTATATTGGAAAGGTATATCTAACTCTTCTGCTATCCCTACTACGAAATCACGTAGCCCTTTATGAGCAACCATTGAGGCGTCGTAGATAATAATCTGAGGGCCTTTTCCTAATTTAGAGTCTGCTTCTTTTTCAGTCATTCCTGGAGTATCTCCAGCAGTTCCAGTATCTAATGCAAAAGCAACAGCTGGATTAACCATATACGTAGATGTTTTTGCTCCACGCAACCCTACTTCTTCTTGAACATTCCCAACAGCAAATGCTTTATTCGGATGGCCTTCACGCGCAATATTTTCCAGTACTTTCAGTGCAACTGCTGTGCCGATACGATTGTCCCAAGCTTTTGCTAATAAGAATTTTGATTGATTTAATCTTTTAAATTCAATATATGGAGTTACCATGTCACCAGGCTTGACACCCCATGAAGAAACTTCTTCTTTGGTTGTTGCACCTATATCAATGAACATATCCTGTATATCATAGGCTTTATTTCTTATCTCTGCTGTTAGCACATGAGGTGGCTTACATCCAATCACTCCATGTAACACATGGCCTTTTGAAGTCGTTATTTGAACTTGTTGAGCTAGCATAACTTGAGACCACCATCCCCCAAGTGTTTGAAATTTTACAAAGCCTTCCTTGGTTATCGCTGTAACCATAAAACCGACTTCATCTAGATGACTTGCAAATAATACTTTAGGACCATTTTTATCTCCTACATGCTTAGCAATCACACTTCCTAACCCATCATATGTTATTGAGTCAGCTGATTTTTCAGCATATTTCACAAATACTTCCCGTACTTCTTTTTCGTTTCCAGGTACTCCTTTAGCATCTGTCAACTCTTTTAGCATGTTTAATTCTTTGTTGTTCATATAAAATGACCTCCTGTATATAATTGTTAGATACACTATATCATTTTAACACGTAAAAATGGAACTCATCTCAAATTATTATAGAAAAAAAGCAAGAAGAGTATTTGACAACTCTTCTTGCTTTTACATTCATTTAATCTAGATTTTCTATATTACTATTCTGTAACTGAAGCCCATTTGAACGAATATTCTGGACCAACTAAATGTGTACCGATATCTTTAACATAAGGTTTTTTCAGTATTGCGTTGTAGCGTTGATAAATTGGTCCGATAGCTGCTTCTTCTAATAATATTTTTTCAGCACTAAGCATATCAGCCCATCTTTGTTCTGGATCATCAAGATCAGTTGTTCCAACTTTTTCAATTAGTGTATCATATTCTGGAATAGAGATACTTGCTTTATTATTTGAATTTTCTGTTTCAAATAACTCAAGGAAGTTAATTGGGTCTGCATAGTCTGCTCCCCATCCAGCCATTTGAATATCATAATCTTGACGCTTATTTACATCAAGTCGAACGTTAAACGGCACTGAACGAATGCTTATTTCCAATCCTGGTAAGTTTTGCATTAATTGACCTTGCATATACTCTGAAGATTTTTTAGCATTCTCAGAATCATCTGAAAGTAATTCTAATGTTACTGAGTCTAAACCTAGTTCTGCTAATCCTTTTTCCATATAATCTTGTGCTGCATCAATATCGTAATTTAACAAGTCCCCATTTTCTTCACGGTAGTCTTTATCCGTTGAGGGATTTACAGACAAACCTTCTGGGACCAAACCGTTGGCTGGTAAAGAACCATTTTGTAACACTGTTTTTGCATAAGCTTCCTTATCAAATCCCATCGAAATAGCTTTGCGTATATTTTCGTTCGCTAAAGCAGTTGGTGCTCCGTTACGTTCTTGGTTATATTTAAAAAAGAAAACAGAAGACGTTGGAACGGATTTCAAATCAGGATCTCCTTGTTTTGTTTGCACATACTCACCAGATAATTTAATCGTATCTACTTCACCTGTATCGTATAAATTGATAGCAGTAGATGTTTCTTTTACTACGTCCACGTTGATACCATCTAATTTAACTTTGCTTGAATCCCAATAATCTTCATTTTTTTCATATGACCAGCTCAAACCTGTACCATCCCACTCTGTTAAAACAAATGGACCATTATAGATTGCATTATCGCTATCTGATGCATATTTTTTTCCTTTTTCTGTTACGTATGACTCATTTTGAGGTAAGAACATAGCTAATGATAGTAAATCTTCAAAGTATGGAACTTTAGATTCTAGTTGTACTTCTAATGTTTTTTCATCAATCGCTTTCACACCTAATTCTTCAGGTGCTATATTTCCTCTATTAATTTCAGAAGCATTTTTGATGATTCCTTCCATCATATAAGCCGACTGTGAGCCAGTACTTGGATTAACTAAACGACGCCATGAGAACACAAAATCGTTTGCTGTGACAGGATCTCCGTTAGACCATTTTGCATCTTCTCTTATTTTATAAGTATAGGTTAGACCATCCTCACTAATAGATGGCTTCTCAGACGCCATAGCAAGCTCAGGTTTGTTATCTAGATTTAAACGATACAATCCTTCCATTACGTTATTCATGACTGTAGAACCTACTGTATCCGTGTTTAAAACTGAATCCATCGTAGGAATTTCAGCAGTTTCAATTAAATTTAGTTCTTTAGTCGTTTTACTATCGCCTGAATCGGCATTGTTTGAGCCACAAGCAGCTAAAACAGCTGTAGATAATAGTGTAATACCTAATAAACTTAGTAATTTCACATTTTTCATATTTGTTTCCCCCTGATTTATCAAATGTTTCTTATTCAATATTTTACATAAGAATAATACACTTGATTCTATCATCATGAAGAAAATGGCGCAAATCACCATCATGATTTTCTAATGGATATATTAGCATTTTCACATAAAGCAAAAAAAAGAAGCAGAAAACTGCTTCTTTTTTTATGGATAGTTATTTATTTACCTTCAACATAAGCCCATTTATATGAGTTTTCTGCTCCAACTAAGTGAGAAACGATATCTTTTGCATATGGTTTTTCTAGTACAGAGTTGTAACGTTGATAGATTGGTGCAATTCCAGCTGTTTCCATCAGAATTTTCTCAGCATCTAACATACCAGTCCAACGTTTTTCTAAATCTGATACTTCACTTAAAGAACTCTTAATTAAAGTGTCGTATTCATCATTAGCATAACTAGATTTATTGTTTCCATTATCTGAAGCAAATAATTCTAAGAAGTTAATTGGGTCAGCATAGTCAGCACCCCATCCAGACATTTCTAAGTCGTAATCTTGTTTTGAGTCAGCTTCTAAACGGACTTTGAAAGGTACATTACGTAATGTAATAGTTAAGTTTGGTAAGTTTTGAGTTAATTGACCTTGCATATACTCTAAAGATTTTTTAGCATTTTCACCATCATCGCCAAGAATCTCTAATGTTAGGCTATCTTTACCAATCTCTTCTAATCCTTTTGCAAAGTATTTTTGTGCTTCTTCAACGTTAAATTCTAATAGATCTCCATTTTGATCACGGAAGTCTTTACCTGTATCTGGATCAATAGCTAGACCTTGAGGTACTAAACCGTTAGCTGGCAATGAACCATTCTGTAAAACAGTTTCAGCATATGCTTCTTTGTCATAAGCCATTGCGATACCTTTACGGATATTTTCATTTGCTAAATCAGTTTTTTCACCATTTCTCTCTTGATTAAACTTGAAATAGAAAACAGATGATGTTGGTACAACTTGTAAATCTGGATTATCTTTTTGAGTTTGTACGTACTCACCAGATAATTTCATGCGGTCAATTCCACCAGTTTCATATAAGTTCAAAGCAGTTGATGTTTCTTTTACTACATCAAAGTTAATTGTATCTAGTTTAACGCTATCTGCATCCCAGTAATCTTTATTCTTTTGATAGACCCAACTTAAACCTGTTCCATCCCATTCAGTTAAAGTGAATGGTCCGTTATAGATTAAGCTATCGCTATTTGAAGCAAATTTATCGCCTAATTCCTCAACGTAAGCTTGATTCTGTGGGTAATACATAGGCAATGTTAGTAAATCTTTGAAGTAAGGAACTGCACGAACTAATTTAACTTCAAGTGTTTTCTCGTCTACAGCTTTAGCCCCAAGTTCACTTGGTTCTTTCTCGCCATTAATAATTTCAGTCGCATTTTCAACGATATCTTGAATCATATAGTTATACGCTGCTGCTACTGTAGGATCTGATAATTTTTGCCATGCATATACAAAGTCAGCTGCAGTAACTGGATCTCCATTTGACCAATTAGCATCTTCTCTGATTTTAAATGTATAAGTTAAGTTGTCTTCACTAACTTCTGGTTCTGCTTCAAGCATACCTAAAACTAATTCGCCTTCTAAACCTTGACGATATAATCCTTCAAAAACGTTATTCATTACGTTTCCACCAACTACATCCGTATTTAATACAGAATCCATTGTTGGAATCTCGCCACTTTCAATTAAATTAAGTACTTGTTCTTTATCCATTTTACTATCGGACGATTTTGATGAAGCGTCCTCACTATCTGTTCCTCCACCACAAGCTGCCAATAATAAAGCAGAAGTTGCTGTAATACCAAGCAAACTCAACATTTTATTTCTTTTCATATTGTTTTCCCCCTGTTTTTCTATACTATACAAATTTCTGTATGAGATGAATATTAGTTTACTCAAATAATTCTATCATCTTATTATCATTTAAGCAATACGTTTATCCATTATTTTTTAATAATGTTAAAATTTATTACGTCTATTTTAAGAATTTTTTTAAACCTCATATAAATATCAAATAATGAGCTTGTTATTTCAAACTATACATGTCTTATTTAGTTTTTAATAAAAAAGAATTAATTATTTCTTTTATCTTTATTTTTCCGTAAAAAAAAGAGGCTGGGACAAAAGTCCCAGTAAGTAAGAAAAAAAGAAATCTTTACTTCCACTTTTTTATGTGGATAAAGATTTCTTTTTTTATAGTTTTTTTTGTAGCAAATTAGTGGTTTAAAATAAACAAAAAGGGCACCATCTGATACAATTAAAGTATCGAAACCATAACGATCGGAGGTACCCCTTATGTTTAAACATTATACTATGAATCAAGTCGTTTTGCCTATAGATTTAGAAATAAAAATCCAAAAAAATGATATCGCTTACGCAGTTAATGATTTAGTAGAACAAATTCCAGAGAAAGCTTTCTCTCCTTTTATACGTGAAACAGGTTGTCCTGCCTACCATCCTCGTATGATGATGAAAATTATTTTATGCGCCTATACTCAGTCCGTATTTTCCGGAAGGAAAATAGAAGGATTACTTCGTGA
>JAGQHW010000114.1 GCA_020431645.1 Carnobacterium sp.
AACTGAAAAATAAAAAAGTTATTGGTAATCATTTATCTTTTGCTATTAAACAAAAGATAAAAATGACTGCTAAATAACTTTTTTGTTTTAAACTAAATTCTATAAATAAATAGTTAAGCAATCATATATTATCCAAATTATGTTATAATTGCCTAGAATACATTTTTTCAAGGATGTAAGAAAGTGTTAGAAAAGTATATAGATATGAAGGAGAGAGACAAATGACAGTATTAGTAACAGGAGCTGACGGCTTTATCGGAAGCCATTTAGTAGAAGAATTAGTAAAAAGAGGAGAAAAAGTAAGAGCATTTGCTTATTACAATTCATTTAATTCATGGGGTTGGTTAGACAGTTTACCAAAAGATATTTTGAGTCAAGTAGAAGTATTTACAGGCGATATTCGTGACCCTAATGGGGTAAGAGAATCCATGAAAGGCATTGATACGGTTTATCATCTTGCTGCATTAATTGCAATACCTTTTAGTTACCATTCACCTGATTCATATGTAGATACAAACATTAAAGGAACGTTAAATGTGCTCCAAGCTGCTAGAGATCTAGGAACAAAACGTGTTTTAGTTACATCGACATCAGAAGTATATGGAACGGCTCAATACGTTCCGATTGATGAAAATCATCCTTTCCAAGGACAATCACCTTATTCTGCTACAAAAATTGGTTCAGATCGTATGGCAGAATCATTTTACAGAAGTTTTGAGATGCCGATTACAATTGTCCGTCCATTTAATACTTACGGACCTAGACAATCTGCTCGTGCCGTTATCCCAACGATTATCACTCAATTATTAGCAGGGAAAGAAGAAATAAAATTAGGCTCAATTACACCTACAAGAGATTTTAACTACGTCAAAGATACAGCAAATGGCTTTATTACCTTAGCACATGCTGAAAATACTATCGGTGAAGAGATAAATATCGCAACTCAACAAGAAATATCTATCGGTGAATTGGCTAATGAAATGATTCGTCAAATCAACCCGAATGCTAAAATTATTACAGAAGATATTCGTTTACGTCCAGAAAAAAGTGAAGTAAACCGTTTATTGGGATCAAATGAAAAAATTATGCGCCTAACAGACTGGAAACCACAGTATACATTAGAGCAAGGTTTAGCTGAGACCATTGAATTTTTGAAAAACAACATGGATAGCTATAAAACAGATATTTACAATATCTAATTCAAGGAGGTTGCCAAGATGGAAAGAGAATTTATCCCTTTATCTGTACCAAATATTAAAGGAAACGAATTAGAGTATGTCACGCAAGCGGTTAAAGATGAATGGGTATCAACCGGTGGAAGTTATATTGAATTATTTGAGAAAAATATCTCAACTTATTTAGGAGTTGAACAAGCAGCAGCAGTTCAAAGCGGGACAGCAGGACTTCATTTATCTTTAATTCAAAGTGGAGTAGGCTTAGGCGATGAAGTTTTTGCGGCAACGCTGACTTTTATTGCGGCCGTTAACCCGATTCGCTATGTCGGAGCAGAGCCTATTTTTATGGATTGTGACGATTCATTGTGCATTGATCCAGACAAGTTGCGTCAATTTATTGAAGAGGAATGTACGTTTAAAGATGGTATCTTAACCAATAATCATACAAACCGTCAAATTAAAGCAATCCTCGGGGTTCATGTTTTTGGGAATTTGATGGATATGGAAAAATTAATGGTTATTGCAGAAACATACAACCTTAAATTAATCGAAGATGCAACAGAAGCTTTAGGTTCTTATTATACTCAAGGGAAATACAAAGGCGAATATGCGGGAACAATTGGAGATTTTGGTGTGTTCTCTTTTAATGGAAATAAAATTATTACAACTGGTGGCGGAGGAATGGTCGTAGCTAAAAAGAAAGAAGATTTAGATTACCTGAAATATCTTTCTACTCAAGCTAAAGATGACACAACGAGCTTTATTCACCATGCAGTAGGATATAATTACCGAATGACTAACTTACAAGCTGCTCTAGGTGTTGGCCAATTAGAAAGTTTAGAAACCTTTATTGCAACAAAAAAAGCTAATTTTGAGTTGTACAAAGAAAAATTTGAGCAGAATAAAGCGATCGAATTAATGGATTTCAATTCTACTATTCGATTAAATTACTGGTTCTACGCTCTACTCATTAAAGAAGAAGTAGATATTCAAGATTTGATTAAGACGCTACATGGTAAAGGGATTCAAACGAGACCGATTTGGGGATTAATTCATGAACAAAAACCTTACTTGAATGCCCAATCTTATAAAATTGAAAAAGCTAGTTATTATGTCAAACATATTTTGAATATTCCCTGCAGTTCAAATTTGCAGCAAGAGGATGTTCACTACGTTGCTGATTGTTTGAATGAAATTCTATAGCCAAGGGAGAAGATAGTGTGGAGCTGAATGATTTCGTTGTCATAGATACCTTACCAATTAAAGATGCGATGGCAAAAATGGATAAAAATGCACGGAAGATAATTTATGTCACATCAGAAAATAAGCTAATAGGCTCTCTTTCTGATGGTGACATTAGAAGATGGATTTTAAAAGATCAATCTATTTATGCAATGGTAAAAGAAGCGATGAATAGCCATCCTGTCTTTATTTTAAAAAAAGATACAGATAAAGCGATGGAGCAAATGAAAAAACAAAACATTGAATCTGTACCGGTTTTAAATGAAGACCATACTATTCGCAACATTATGTTTAAAACGCACGAATTAATTCAAGGAAAAAAAATTCAAACGCCCGTAGTTATTATGGCTGGCGGTAAGGGGACGAGACTGTATCCTTACACAAAAATTCTACCAAAACCACTGATTCCTATTGGAGATACGCCTATTATGGAAAGAATCATCGATAAGTTTCACAATTTTGGCTGTTCTGATTTTATTGTTAGTGTTAACTATAAAAAAAATATGATTAAAGGGTATTTTAACGAAGCTGAACGAGACTACAAGATGACTTATGTTGATGAAGATAAGCCACTTGGAACGGGTGGAAGTTTATCGTTGATGCGAGACCAGTTAAAAGAAACTTTTTTTGTTTCAAATTGTGATATTTTAGTTGATGCTGATTACACAGATATCGTTGATTTTCATAAAAAAAATGAACACGATATTACGTTCATTGCGTCACTTAAAATTACGCAAATTCCATATGGTGTTTTGCAATTAGACGAAAATGGCTTACTAGAAAGTACAGTAGAAAAACCTGAATACAGTCATTTGATTAATACAGGCATGTACGTGATGGAACCGTCTATTCTAGATTTTGTTCCTGAAGATGAATTTGCAGACTTGCCTGATGTAATCACAGCAGCTAAAAACGCGGGACTTAAAGTTGGTGTCTTCCCAGTAAGTGAAAATTCTTGGTTAGATATGGGTCAAATCAAAGAAATGGAAGAAATGATTGAAAGACTGGGTGTTAAAAAATGAAAAAGCTTCTTTTGATTGGCGGAGGCGGACATTGTAAAAGTATTATTGATTCTCTCAATCAAAGTACTGAATATGATATCATCGGTATCTTAGATACACCCAATAAACTCGGTACGCTTATTAGTGGCATCAAGGTTATTGGCGTGGATAGTGAGATGCAATCTTGGTTCGATAAAGGAATAGGTTTTGCCTTTATCGCATTAGGAAGTACTGGGGATACCCAGCTGAGAAAAAAACTCTATAACAAAGCTCGTTTAGTTGGTTTTGAATTTCCCGTTATCCAAGATTCAACAGCCGTTGTTTCAAAACAGGCTAATATTGGTGAAGGGACTTTTATAGGTAAAGGAGCAATCATCAATGCGGCTGTTCAAATAGGGAAAAATGCTATTATCAATTCTGGTGCTATCGTTGAACACGATAGCACCATTGGTGATTATTGCCATTTAGCACCCGGAGCTACGTTAAGTGGCAATGTAAAAGTTGGTAATCATACGCACGTAGGAACCAATGCAACAGTGATACAAGGAATCGAAATAGGCGAACAGTCTATTATTGGCGCGGGCAGTGTTGTCATTCGAAAAATACGTAGCGGATTTGTTGCGTATGGTAATCCATGTAAGGAGGTAGAACGTGAATAAAACATTTATTATTGCAGAAGCTGGTGTTAATCATAACGGCAGCATTGAATTAGCAAAAGAACTCATTAAAAAAGGGGCCGAAGCTGGTGTAGATGCAGTGAAATTCCAAAGTTTTAAAGCAGATAAACTCGTCACCATTCATGCAAAAAAAGCTGACTATCAAGTTACAAACACAGGTAATAATGAAGAAAGTCAATACCAGATGATTAAAAAACTGGAATTGGATTACGATAAACACCAAGAATTGATGGATTACGCGACCAGTCTAGGTGTGATGTTCTTATCTTCAGCCTTTGATTTAGAAAGCATTGATTTATTACAGGACTTAGGTTTAAGTGTTTTTAAAATTCCCTCAGGTGAAATAACAAATCTACCTTATTTACGAAAAACAGCTAGAACAGGAAAAAAAGTTATCTTATCTACTGGTATGTCAACATTAGGTGAAATTGAAGAAGCTCTAAACGTCTTAAAAGAAAACGGAGCTAAAGAAATAACCGTATTGCATTGCAATACGGAGTACCCTACACCAATGGAAGATGTCAATTTATTGGCGATGAATGCAATGAAAGAAGCGTTTAAAGTACCAGTCGGCTATTCAGACCATACATTAGGTATAGAGGTGCCAATCGCTGCTGTGGCTTTAGGAGCAACTATTATTGAAAAGCATTTCACCTTAGACAAAACAATGACAGGACCAGATCATAAGGCAAGCTTAGAACCAAGTGAACTAAAAGAAATGGTGGAGAGTATTCGTAATATTGAACAGGCACTTGGTAATGGAGTCAAAGCACCGACTGATTCTGAGCGTAAAAATAAACCAATTGCTCGTAAAAGTATCGTTGCTAAGTCAGCGATAGCAAGTGGTGAAAGCTATTCAGAAGACAATCTAGAGATAAAACGTCCAGGTACAGGATTGTCACCAATGTTGTGGGATGAACTAATTGGAAAAAAAGCAACTAAAAACTACCAAAAAGATGAGTTGATTGAACGATGAAAAAAATTTGTGTTGTAACAGGAACAAGAGCAGAGTATGGCCTTTTAATGCCATTGCTTGAAAGAATAAAAAATGACGAAGAGTTAGACTTGCAACTGCTTGTTACAGGGATGCATTTATCGCCAGAATTTGGCTTAACCTATAAATTAATCGAAGCAGATGGGTATAAAATTGATGAAAAAGTAGCGATTCTTTTAAGTTCCGATACACCCGTTGGGATATCAAAATCAATGGGTTTAGGCATGATTGGGTTCTCAGAAAGTTTCGAACGCTTACAACCAGATATGGTTATCTTGTTAGGTGACCGATATGAGACCTTTGCTGCTGCTGCTACGGCTTCTACCGCACGCATTCCAATTGCTCATTTGCATGGTGGGGAAACAACAGAAGGGGCTTTTGATGAAGCCTTTAGGCATGCTATTACGAAGATGAGCGTATTGCATTTTACAAGTGCAGAATTGTACCGCAAACGCGTGATTCAACTTGGAGAACAACCTGAGCGAGTCTTTAACGTTGGGGCAATTGGGATTGAGAATATCATCAATATGCCCTTAATGACAAAAGAAGAACTTGAAGAAAGTCTAGGTATTCAATTTGATAAACAGCTGCTATTGGTGACCTTTCATCCAGTCACTCTTGAGAATAATACTTCAGAAACTCAATTTAAAGAACTACTGACAGCTTTAGATAACGTACAAGATGCAACTATTATTTTTACTAAAGCGAATTCGGACACAGATGGACGAGTGATTAATCAATTAATAGACGACTATACCCAGTTAAATCCTGATAAAACATTGGCCTTTACTTCAATGGGGCAATTGCGTTACCTAAGTACAATGAAAATAGCGACGGCTGTAATTGGGAATTCGTCTAGTGGGATTATAGAAGCCCCTTCTTTCAAAGTTCCAACAGTTAATATTGGTGACCGCCAAAAAGGAAGAATTCAAGCAGAATCAGTAATTAATTGTCAACCCAAGATAGAATACATTGATAAAGCTATAAAGACTTCACTTTCAGATGATTTTTCTAATACATTAAGTGAAATGGAAAATCCATATGGTGATGGAGAAGTTAGCGAGAAAATAGTAAAAGTTATTCGGGAATTTGTGTCTAAGGACACTTCTTTAAAAAAACCATTTTATGATGTTAGTTTCTAATAGTTTTTTTACAAAAATACAAATAAAAGGAAGTTATGACTCATAACTTCCTTTTATTCATACTAAATTTATATTTCAATCTAATTATAAAAAAGTGGAGTGATACTACATTATGTTTCATCAAGAAAAGATAGAAAAAAAAACGTATAGATTTAGGGAATTATTTTTTCTAATTCCATTATTATTAATACTA
>JAGQHW010000115.1 GCA_020431645.1 Carnobacterium sp.
AGAATATCTAAATAATAATTGGATTAATAATATTAAGTATAGGAGGATGATTTTAAATCCCGTAAAATAGAGGCAAAAAATAACGATTTATCCTTTCAATATCGACTAAATTTAGGTTTGTTAGAATATAAAAAGTTTGATACAATTCACATTATCAAATAGTGAAGGAGCGAGCATACTACTTGATAGGCCATAATACAGTTGTTTAAGATAAAACCATTTAATAAGGAGGAGAAAAGGTATGAATAGAGAAGAAAAGATAGAAGAAGCAGAAATTAAAAATAAATTCCCGTGGGGAGCTATGGGGATATTTATAGTTGTTTTTATCGGTTCAACTTTTATTGAGTTATTTACGATGGATGTTGGTCTTTTTTCAGGTGAAGATACAGGAACACTTGTAACTGGAGGGATTATTGGGCTAGTCACTGGTACACTTATTGCACTGATTGGGGTCAGTATACAATACATATTTACAAAATTTCCTGTTCAATGGATATCTAAAGAAAAAGAGGTATACAAGTATGACATTTGGACTGCTATATTCTATTCTAGCTCCATTGGAGCAGTTATCAATATATTAGTCCAACAATTAAATTATCAAGAGAATATACTGGCTAGCTCAATCGTTAGTATTATATCCACGTGTTTATTCTTGTTTTTTTATTTTTCTGGTAGTGATAAAAAGAGTCGGGTTAAAAGAGCGATGATTATAGTTCAGATTGTATGGTTAGTTATAGGTTTAGGAATAGGTATCTTTGCGAATCATCTTTTAACAGATCTAATGGTTTAAGAGGAAGTGGGAATAGAAATGAAAAAATTAAATAACAATTTACCTAAAGAGCCGTTTTTAAAAAGAGTAGGCAAACGAAAAGGATTAGTAGCGATAGGTATTATCGTTCTACTCTCAATAGTATTTTTGGTTATTAAACTTGTTCAGAGTTCCGATTTGGTGGATAAAAAAAAGCCAACCTATTCCGTACACATTTTGAGAAAAGAAGATCCCATTCTATTTGACGGTATCGTTCAAGCATCGGAAATACAAGAAGAATATTACGATGCATCTGAGGGAACACTATCTGAAGTTCTCATTGAAAATGGTCAGAATGTAGAAGCAGGAACAAATTTATTTACTTATACAAATGAGGAAAATCAGAAATTACTAGACGAACAGAATCGCCAATATAGCAGGGTAGAACAGAAACATTCGGAAGTAGTAACGAATCTTGCTAATGCAAGAGAAGAATTAAAGACAGCTAACGCAAATATTGAAAACAATAGTCAGGCAGCGGAACCTTCTCTTGACGTTAATTTAGAAGAATCTGATAGAACTAAAGAGCTGGAAAATTCTCAAAATAAATTAATAACGTATGAAACTAATAAAGCTGAAGCAAAAGCAACGATTGAGAGTGCAGAAATAGCGATAAAAGAGTTAAATGAGCAGAAGGAAGATATAGAATATGAGATAGAAAGATTACGTGACAATGTTTCTAATACTGTTCAGGCGAGGATTGCAGGAGTAATTGAATTGGAAGAATCAAATACAGATATACTTAAAAGTAGGAGTGAAAAGCCAATTCTCCGACTTATGTCTCATGAACTTATTATAGCGGCAACCGTTTCTGAATATGATTATAATAAAGTCAAAGTAGATGCTCCTGTACAAATTAATTTGATGACCTCAAACAAAGTCTTGAATGGAAAAATCTCTCAAGTTGGTACGTTACCGCTTCAATCTGTTGAGAAAGAACCATCTTCTAGATATTCTTTCGTAGTTGTTCCAGATGAAGTAATTCAGTATGGATTTTCTGTTCAGGTTGGAATTGAAGAGAACATTATTTACTTGCCATATTCAACAATTATTGAAAGAGAAGGTAAAAAGAAATATGTTTTTGTAAACAAAAAAGGTCAAGTAGAGCGTCGAAAAGTTGAAGGTACAAAAAAAGGTAATTTCTTTATTTTAGAAAAAAATCAGGTGTGAAGATTGATGAAGAAGTTATCATTGATCCAGATCCTAAACTCCTAGACGGGGATGAAGTGAAGGTAAACTATGATTAAACTAGATAACGTTGGTAAAGCATACAAAGTAGATAATCAATGGGTACCAGTACTAAAAGATGTTGATTTGGAAGTGAAACAGGGGGATTTTCTAGCTATCATGGGACCTTCAGGATCGGGTAAGTCAACGTTATTGAACTTAATCGGATTTATTGATCGAAACTATAGTGGTAATTATTTTCTAGAGGGGGATAAGGTTACTCTTAAAGGAGATGTAGACCTATCTAAGCTAAGAAATCAAAGAGTAGGTTTTGTTTTTCAACATTTCAATTTAATTGAGACATTGACGATTCAAGAAAATGTTGAACTTCCTTTACTCTACAATGGATGGAATAACCGACAAACAAAAGATAAAGTAACGGAACTTCTAGAAAAATTAGGTATAGGGGATAAAGGTAGTAAGTACCCTAAACAGTTATCTGGAGGTCAGCAACAAAGAGCCGCGATTGCAAGAGCTATTATAAATAAACCGGATTTCATCTTAGCAGATGAGCCAACGGGGGCATTAGATTCACAAACATCAGCAGATATCATGAATGTTTTTAAGCGATTAAATGAGGAAGATGGTGTAACTATCATTTTGGTTACACACGATTCCTCGACTGTAGATTACTGCAATCGTGTCGTAATCATGCAAGATGGCATACTGACCGAAGAAGCGAGGTGACAAAATGAACCCGATAGTTTTTTTCAAAGGAGCATGGAATGCCCTATTAAAAAATAAAAAACGCAGTTTTCTGACAATGATAGGAATTATTATTGGCATTGCGGCAGTCAGTACAATTATGTCTATTGGAAGAGGATTCGAAAAATATGTTTTAGAGTCCTTGAATCCAGACGAAGGCGAGTTGCTAACCGTAGATATTCAATTTAAATCTGATGATCCAGACTGGATGTATGAGACAAACAATGAATTATTTTCAGATATGGATTTACAAACCGTTCGTTTTCTCCCGGGTGTGCATAATGTAGAGAGAAGCGGTATAAATCTTGATTTCACAACATTAGAAACGATAATTGATAGAAAAGAAAAACAAGTCAGCATAACAATGATTGAAGATAAGGGAAGAAAAATTTTGGTTGGTCGACAAATTGACTTTATGGATAATAAGAAGAAAAGCAGGGTGACTGTAGTCCCTTTAACCTTAATTAAAGAGCAATATAGCTCAGAAGAAGCTATCGGTAAAGGGATTTCACTTGGAGGTCAACTTTATACGATTGTTGGGGTTTACGAAAGTGAGTTAGATGAATCTGGAATTTTTGGAGGATTTATGTCTGATGAAGTTGAAATACCTTTAAATAGCTATCTACGTTATCATGACCAAGGAAATACTGAAAATCAAATTAGTATAACAGTGGAGCGTGGATTCCTCCCTTCTAAAGTGGCTGATAAAAGTGTTCTTCTCTTAGAAGAAGAAGGATCTATGAAAACGAGGGGATCATATGAATATTTTGATATGTCTGCTTTAGATGATGGCCTTTCTAAAGTACTCAAGGGTATCACCTTGTTTATTGCGAGTGTGGCAGGGATTTCATTATTTATTGCTGGAATCGGTGTTATGAATATGATGTACATATCTGTTTCTGAACGAACAAAAGAGATTGGTATTCGTAGAGCGTTAGGAGCTACTCAAAAAAGTATCCGTGCTCAGTTTGTTTTAGAAGGGGTCTTGATGACAAGTATTGGTGGGGTTTTGGGTTATCTATTTGGCTTGCTCTTCTCAGCAATAGCTACAAGTCTCTTGCCATTTTCAACTGAAATAGATTTACTTACTATTCTCATTTCACTAGGTGTTTCTTCCGCAGTAGGTTTGATATTCAGCTATGCTCCGGCTAACGCAGCAAGTAAAAAAGAAATTATTGAAATTTTATAATGTAGTAGCACTAGACTAATACCCCTTTCCTTAAAAATTAACTAGGAAAAATAGTGAATAGACAAAAATTTAAATCAATCTATACTAGGTTGGTTTAAATTTTTGTCTGCTTAATTACTATATATTTACTAACTAAACAGGAATAAAACTTTTTTAGTAAAACTGTTTTTACATGAGTCTATCTCTTTTTATGTCTCTCATACTAAAAAATAGATGATATAAAGAAAAAGATGGAAAAATAACTTATAACATTGTATATATTTTATGGGAGTAAATTAATTATTCTATTCAGAACTGATGAAATGGAGGAGTTGCAATGTGTGGATTTGTTGGTTATGTTTCGAATCATTCGAAGCAGGGAGCTAAAAATAAAAAAAAGCTAATTGAAAAAATGAACCAATCGATTGTGCATAGAGGTCCAGATGAAGAGGGATATTATATTGACGAGTCTATTTCAATGGGATTTCGTCGCTTAAGTATCATCGATATTGAAAATGGTCATCAACCTTTACCTTATAAAGAAGAACGGTATTGGATTATTTTTAACGGTGAAATTTATAATTATCTCGAGTTAAGAGATGAATTAATTCGCAAAGGACATTGTTTTCAAACAACGAGTGACACAGAAGTCATAATAGCTGCTTATGCGGAATATAAAGAAAACATAACAGCTAAATTACGAGGGATGTTTTCTTTTGTCATTTGGGATAAACAAGAAAAATCATTTTTTGGAGCACGTGATCAATTTGGAATCAAACCCTTTTATTACGCAAGTGAAGAGGAGGGACTTTATGTTGCTTCTGAAAAGAAATCTATTTTGAGTGTTCTTAAGGATAAAGAACTAGATCAAGTTGCTTTACAAAATTACCTAACCTTTCAATACGTCCCAAGTTCAGATACCTTACACAAAGCGATTAAAGAACTTCCACCAGGACACATGATCACCAAAAATAGGGATGAAGAACTCATCATCAAACAGTACTGGCAGGCTGATTTTAACCCGGTCATGAAAACAGAAGAGACTTTTTCCAAAGAAATAAAAGATAGCTTGTATGATTCAATTGAAAAGCATATGCGTTCTGATGTAACGGTAGGTTCATTTTTGTCAGGCGGAATTGATTCTTCCATTATCACAGCCATAGCTAGGGAGTTTAATCCCAAATTAAAAACGTTGTCCGTTGGGTTTGAAAGAGAAGGATTTAATGAAATAAACTTAGCTCAAGAAACAGCAGAAAAGTTGAATGTTGAAAATTTCAGTTATACAATCACACCCCAAGAGTTTATGGACGAGTTTCCAAAATTTGTTTGGCATATGGATGATCCTCTAGCTGATCCTGCAGCTGTCCCTCAATTCTTTTTAGCAAAACTAGCACGAAAGCACGTTAAAGTTGCTTTATCAGGTGAAGGAGCAGATGAAATTTTTGGAGGATATGGCATGTACAACGAGCCTCATTCTTTGAGATTGTTTGCCAATACCGGTCGTTTAACGAATTATGCTATTAACCAATTAGCACGATTAATGCCTGAAGGGGTTAAGGGGAAGAGTTTTCTTTTAAGAGGAACAACCTCTCTAGAACATCGTTACGTTGGGAATGCTAAGATATTTGAGGAAGCTGAAAAGAAACAACTACTAACGAATTACAATAAAAACTATCCGTATAGATTAGTAACACAACAATTGTATCAGCAAACCATTGGATACAATCCTATTGATAGAATGCAATTGATTGATATCAATACATGGTTAAGCGGCGATTTATTATTAAATGCGGACAGAACGACAATGGCTCATTCATTAGAGCTGAGAACACCATTCTTAGATAAAGAAGTATTTAACGTTGCTCAACAAATCCCGGCTAATTTGAGGATTGCTAACGGAACAACTAAATATATTTTAAGAAAAGCTGTTGAAGGTATCGTCCCAGATGATGTGTTGTACCGTAAAAAACTTGGGTTCCCAGTTCCTATTCGTCATTGGTTGAAAGATGAAATGTATGAATGGGCTTTAAAGATTATTACGGACTCTGAAACGGACCATTTAGTAAACAAAAAATATGTCATTGATTTATTGAACAAACATAAAGTAGGTAAAATAGATTATTCTCGTAAAATATGGGTTATGTTAACCTTTATGGTTTGGCACCGTGTCTATGTTGAAGACAAAATAGACTTTTTAACTAAGCCTTTAAGTTATGCTATAAAACAATAGTTTCTTGTTAAGAAGTATCACTAAAACCGCACTGCATTTTAAAAGATAATGCAGTGCGGTTTTAGTTATGTTTAAGTTATATTAGACGATAATCCTTAGGTTCAAAGAGTATTTAAGTAAAATAGGACAGAAGAAAACAAACCTCTAATCAATACGTTTTCTGATACATGATTATATGTCATTTCATGTGTAGATGTAGGTTTATTTGATTGAAATCCAAAACAGACAGAGAGATATTATCTTTTAAGCTA
>JAGQHW010000116.1 GCA_020431645.1 Carnobacterium sp.
CTTTTCAGAAGAAACTCAAGTTGTCTACTTTGATCAACCGGTTTGGGATAGACTCAATGAAGTAGAATTAGTTGGAGAAGTAATGTTAGAAAAGTATGCTGTAAAAGTAGTGACCGTCCCTTTAGAAAATAGCCAGTAAAACTAGTGCGTTACTTCAAGTGAATGGAAGAGAGACAACCTTTTTATAATTTTACTAAAATTTACTTGATTTATTTTACTGGAAGAAATAAAATAGAAGAAACAATACGAATAAGAGGAGATTAATGATGGAATTAAAAGGCCTAAAAGAAAAGTTTGTAGAACTATTTGGTGACAAAGAATTGAAAGCGTTTTTCGCTCCAGGACGAATCAATTTAATTGGTGAGCACACTGACTACAACGGTGGGAACGTTTTTCCTTGTGCTATTACATTAGGAACTTACGGAGTTGCAGCTAAAAGAGAAGATACGACAGTAAACTTGTATTCTGAAAACTTTTCAGATTTAGGCGTGATTTCTTTCGATTTATCTGATTTAGCTTACCGTGAAGAAGATAAGTGGACTAATTATCCTAAAGGTGTATTGAATTATCTAAAAGAAGCAGGACACGATATCTCAACAGGAATTGACGCAGCAATTTATGGCACTATTCCTAATGGTGCTGGCTTATCTTCATCCGCTTCAGTTGAATTATTAATGGGAATTATCTTAGAAGACTTATTCAACTTAGAGTTAACTCGTCTTGACTTAATTAAAACTGGTAAAAAGGTAGAAAATGAGTTTATTGGAGTAAACTCTGGTATTATGGACCAGTTTGCTGTTGGTATGGGAGCAGAAGACAAAGCCATACTACTTGATTGCAATACCTTAGAGTACGAATTGATCCCAGTAGAACTTGGTGACCATAAAATTGTCATTATGAATACAAAAAAACGTCGAGAACTGGCAACATCTGACTACAATTCAAGACGTAGCGAATGTGAGCAAGCCTTAGAAGAGTTACAAAAATTTGTTCCTGTTGCTTCGTTGGGTGAACTGGATGAAGCAACGTTTGAAACGTATGAAAACCAATTGTCGAATCAAACGATTAAAAAGCGTGCAAGACATGCAGTTACTGAAAATCAACGAACAATTAAAGCAGCAAAAGCACTAAAATCAGGTGATTTAAAAGAATTTGGCTTATTAATGAATGCTTCGCATATCTCTTTGAGAGATGACTATGAAGTGACGGGCGTTGAATTAGATACATTGGTCCAAGCTGCTTGGGATCAACCAGGAGTTATAGGAGCACGAATGACTGGAGCTGGCTTTGGTGGTTGCTCACTTGCGATAGTAGCTAATGACCAAATTGACCCATTTATTGAAAATGTTGGTAAACGATATGAAGCAGAAATCGGCTACCCAGCTGAGTTTTATATTGCAAGTATTAGCGATGGCGCAAAAGTGCTATAAAGAGTACTGAAATAAGTTTATTGTGTTCACTTGATGAGGTTAGTATCCGACATCTAGTGAGCATGATTGGCGTACAAGTAGAATAAAAATATGGAAATGGCGTTTATTATAAACGATAAAAGGTGGTATTAGGTGAATACAATAGAAAATGTGGATCAACTGATAATAGACTTCATTGAAATCGGCTGTCAAAAAAAAGAAATTGAGTCGCTAGATAAAATCCTAAAGACTAACCAGTTGTTGCAACTATTAGGTAAGATTGATTTCGACCCAACACTAAAAGCTTCTAAGCACCTCTCTAAACGTTTAGAATTACTAGATCAACTAATCCATTATGCTGTAGAATCAGGTAAAATATCAGATTTACAAACAGAACGTGAAGTATTAGAAGCAGAAATAATGAATTTAGTAACGCCTTTAACATCAGAAGTTAATCGACAGTTTTGGGCACGCTATGCGAGTAGTCCGAAACAAGCAACGGATTACTTTTATGATTTGAGTCGTGACAATGATTATATAAAAACGCGACAAATTGCAAAAAACAGTCACTTTATTTCGCAAAGTTCATTCGGACCACTAGAAATTACGATTAATTTATCTAAACCAGAAAAAGACCCAAAACAAATTGCTTTAGCCAAACAATCAACGAGTACGAATTACCCAACGTGCTTATTGTGTATGGAAAATGAAGGCTATGCAGGACACTTTAATCATCCGGCAAGAAGCAATCATCGGATTGTTAGGATGCCTTTAAATGGTGAAGGATGGGGACTGCAATATTCTCCTTACGCCTATTATGATGAACATTGCATTTTTTTATCACAAGAACACAAGCCAATGAAACTAGAGAAAGCAACATTTGAAAAACTATTGGGCATTGTCGAACAATTTCCTCATTATTTCGTAGGCTCTAACGCTGATCTTCCGATTGTAGGGGGCTCTATCTTAACTCATGATCACTATCAAGGTGGAAGACACACGTTTGCTATGGAACAAGCAAAGATCACCCACTCATTTGACTTAAAAGGATTTTCATCCATTGAAGCAGGATTGGTTCAATGGCCAATGTCTGTTATTCGTTTGAAGGGTTCGAATAAAGCAGAAATGATTGATGCAGCAACGCTTATTCTTGAAGAATGGCGTATTTATTCTGATTCATCCGTCTCAATTTTAGCTCAAACAGAGGGTGTTTCTCATAATACGGTTACCCCAATAGCAAGAATGAATGGCGATAAGTTCGAATTAGATCTAGTCTTACGAAACAATCGAGTAACGGCTGAATTTCCAGATGGGATTTTTCATCCTCATGCTGACGTGCAACACATTAAAAAAGAAAATATTGGCTTGATTGAAGTAATGGGTCTAGCTATCTTACCGCCACGTTTAAAAGCAGAGTTAAAAGAAGTTGAGCATTATTTGTTGGACCAAGAAAACGATATGGCAGAAAGTCATAGAGAATGGGCAAAAGAAATAAAAGTACAAACAAAGCCTATGACAGAAAATGTTCAAGAGTTAATCGACAAAGCAGTAGGCGAAGTGTTCTTGCGAGTCTTGGAAGATGCTGGGGTTTACAAACAAACAGATGAGGGGCAAGCGGCATTTAAATCCTTCATTCAAACGATTCAATAAAGATAGAGAAAAGGAGGAAGGATAAATGAAAGCAAGCAAGCGTCTTTTTGGAGAAGTAGAAGGAAGACCAGTTTATGAATACACATTAGAAAATAGCCAGGGCATGCAAGTGTCTGTAATGGATTATGGTGCTACCTTGACAGCAATCAAAACACCAGATAAAGACGGGAAAATAGCGAACATAACATTGGGTTTTGATTCTGTTGAACCCTATGTTGCCTATCGACCTTATTATGGTGCAACCATAGGTCGAGTAGCGGGTAGAATTGCTAATGGAGCTTTTGAATTAGACGGCAAACCGGTCCAATTAATGATTAATGAAGGTGTGAACCATCATCACGGTGGCAGCCCAGCTTTTGATTCTCGTTTTTGGGAAGTCCAAGTGAAAGCAGAGTCTGACAGTGATGAGAGTTCATTAACTTTTACTTACTTGAGTCCAGACGATGAAAATGGATACCCCGGTAATTTAACTGTTCAAGTGAAGTATCTCTTAACTCAAGCAAATGAGTGCAAGATTCAATACACGGCTACAACTGATAAGACAACGCTTTTTAATCCAACCAATCATGTTTACTTTAACTTGTCAGGAAACCACGCAAATGGTATTCTAGAGCATAAACTACAATTAAATAGTGACTTATATGCTCCATTGGAAAGTGATTCTGTGCCGACAGGCCAATTAATAGATGTAACTGATTCGCCATTTGATTTTAGACAAGCGATGCCTTTAAAAACAGGAGTAGAAAGTGCCCATCCACAAACGGTTAGCAATCGAGGATACGACCATCCCTTTATGCTAAATCCGGTTAAAACCAGAGAAGCTAACGGGCAACTAACGGATGCTACCAGTAAAAGACGGGTTCGTTTTTATACAGACCGAGAAGCTGTTGTCGTGTATTTGAACAATTGGGCTGAAGGATTATATGAAATCGATGGGCAGACTGTTCGTCCTTATTCTGGTGTTGCGTTAGAAACACAAGTATTACCAGATGCGATTCACCATGATAATTTTGGTAACGTTATTCTAAAACCAGGTGAGAAATTCTACTCAGAAACGATTTATCAATTTGATCTTATCTAATAGAAGGAAAGAAAGGAAGAACTAAAGAATGGCCACGATTAAAGACATTGCTGAAAAAGCAAATGTTTCAAGTGCCACTGTATCTCGCGTATTGAATTACGATGAGACATTATCTGTAGGCGACGATACGAAAAAAAGAATTTTTGAAGCAGCAGAAGCATTAGAATATACTAAGTACCAAAAGAAAAAAGGCAAGAAAACAGGTAAAATTGCAATTGTTCAATGGTATACAGAAAAAGAAGAGCTAGATGACTTGTATTACTTATCGATTCGTTTGGGTGTAGAAAAGCGCGCTGAAGAAGAAGGCTATGGAATTGAACGTTATTTTCAAGATAGCCTTTTTGAGCCAAAAAAAGACATTGAGGGCATTGTTGCTATTGGAAAATTTAGCACCGCTCAAATAGATCAACTTGTATTGTGGACTAAAAATATTTGTTTTATAGATTTTGATTTATTGGGTCGAAAAATGGACTCGGTAGTCGTCGATTTTGAGCAAGCAGTCTATTCGGTTATGGATTATTTAACTGGGAAAAACCATCAGCAGATTGGTTTTATTGGTGGACAAGAGCACTATGCAAAAGAGACACAAACCCCACCGGATAAACGGTCTATCTTAGTTGAATCGTACTTACGCCAAAAAGAATTGTATCAAGGAAAATTCTTCTTCACAGGGAAATTCAATGTAGCATCGGGTCATCAACTGATGAAACAAGCCATTCGTGAATTGGGAGAAGATTTGCCAGCGGCTTTCTTTATTGCCAATGACGCTTTAGCAATTGGTGCGCTTCGTGCGCTGCAAGAAGCTGGAATTTCAGTACCAGAAAAAGTTGAAATTATTGGTTTTAATGACATTAGTGTGGCTAAATACGTTTATCCGACGTTAAGTACGGTTAAGGTTTACACCGAATTAATGGGAGAAGTTGGTTTTGACTTATTAATGGATCGAATAGATTCCGAGCGTCAAGTAGCTAAAAAAATTACCTTATCAACGGATTTAATTTTACGAGGAAGCACGTCTTAAACTTTTTATTGTTCGGTCAGCTATTAATCTTAAAAACTGAATCTACTCTCTATACGAGTAGATTCAGTTTTTAGGTTATTTTTTTGTCTTTTTCCGTTATACTGTGCAAGAGAAGGAACACACGGATAAAAGTACCGTTAGTCTTAATAAAATATGAATCAAACACGAAAGAGAGTGAGCACATGGTAAAAAGAAATCCTAAACCAACGAATAAAAAAAGGATAGAGAAAAAATCATTCCAATACAAGGATACAGTAAAAGCGACTGAGTATACCGTTAAAGAACCAATAGAGATGTTAGAGTTTTTAATAGAAGAAAAAGTTAAAAATAGTCGTAATTCTATAAAATCAGTTTTAACAAGAGGCCAAGTGTGGGTTGATGGAAAAAACATCAAACAGCATAATTACCCTTTATCTCCAGGACAAAAAGTATCCATTGTTTCTAATAAAGAAGCGATTAAAGAAAAAGCTTTAGTAGGGGTGAGTATTCTTTTTGAAGACAAAGATATTATTGTTATCAATAAAGAAGCGGGTATGCTTTCTATGGCTTCTAAAAATGAACATGATTTAACCGCTTATCGTCAAGTAACTACGTATGTTAAAGAAGACAACAAGAAAAATCGAGTTTTTGTGGTTCATCGTTTAGATAGAGATACTTCAGGCGTGATGCTTTTTGCGAAAAGTGAAGAAGTAAAATTAGCTCTACAAGAAAATTGGTCAGACATTGTTAAGGAGAGAATCTATACAGCATTAGTCGAAGGAGTCATAACGAAAGATGAAGGAACAATTGATTCTTGGTTGACTGAAAATAAAGCTATGCATGTTTTCTCTAGCCCATTTGATAATGGTGGAAAGCGAGCTATCACGCATTACAAGAAGATTAAAGCGAATGACGCCTTTACGTTAGTAGAAATTCAACTTGAAACAGGCCGAAAAAATCAAATTCGAGTACACATGGAGGAAATTGGTCATCCCGTTGTAGGCGATAAGAAGTATGGCTCTACAGTAAGTCCACTGAAACGTCTTGGACTACATGCAACAACATTAGCGCTTATTCATCCTACAACCGGTGAGCTAGTTCGTTTTAAAGCTAAAGTACCAAAAGTATTTTCAGTTCATTCAAAATAAGAAGCAGAAAAAAGCGGCTCTATGTCAAATCGTGTGGGTGAGTAAAGTTATCCAATTGAATAAAG
>JAGQHW010000117.1 GCA_020431645.1 Carnobacterium sp.
GCTGTGAATCTTTTTTAACTCAATCATCATTAATTCAATATCCCACATTCTTTTGCCAACATAGATAAAAATACCAAATTTTTTTAAAATTTGTTGAACATCATAGAGTGTCCTCAAAGGACCGCCGTCTTGTATCATAAAACTAATTGAACTTTCCAATAACCTAAAGCAATCATCAAACCGATAGATAAAAGAAATAGTCCAGCGTATAAGACTCTCTTTTTTAACAATGTTGATGATGTCTCTTTGACACTAATTGCTGTTGATATGAGATAACCACCAATAAATCCGCCTACATGACCAGATAAATCAATAGAAGAATCAAAAACCCCAAAAACTAGATTAATAATCACTAGAGTTAAAAAGTTACGCGCCATGTGCTGAACAGCAGGGTTGTAAGGATAAAGTTTACCTAGTACTAAAGAAGCACCAAATAATCCAAAAATCGCTGTACTTGCTCCAGCTGAAATAGAATCATTAAATGCAAAACTTGCCACATTACCAGCAAAACCACTTAATAAATAAATTAATCCAAAACGCCAATGGCCAAAATAATTCTCTAATTCAATACCTAAAAAATATAAAATAACAGAATTAATTAACAAATGCATCCAGCCTATATGTAAAAACATCGGTGTGATTAAGCGCCACCACTGTCCCCATACAATAAAAGGGTTGAACTTTGCTCCATATTCAATTAAAGTTGTTGTATTTGTGCTTCCTCCATTGAAAGTCATTAAGATGAATAATAAAACTTGAGCACTTAACAACAAGTAAGTTAGTAAGGGTTGTCTAAAAAAACGCTTTATTTTCATTTGTGTCTGATAATCCAATAACTTCACTCCAATCTTTGATTTCTAACAGTTGAATAACAAAAATGTTCTATATTTTTCAAAGAAACTATCGATTAATTATAGCATATAAATAATCGTTTTATGTGAAGAAGATAAAGACCATTTGTATTCTTCTCCAGCTCGTTTAAAAAAATAGCCTAAACAACTCAAAATGTAAGGTTAACACTAATAGTTTAAAATAAAACTCCTAAGCAGACAACCCTTTTATCTGCTCAGGAGTAAATTCATCCTATCTTATTTTATTTTACGAATAATCTTTTCTGTTGTAATCAAAAGATTAACGGGGATATCAAAAGAATCTACCTTAAAAGGTTCTACTTGTTGCTCATTTAAGACTAATGAGACAGTCTCTCCTTCATAATCTGTTAGAAATCGGTCATAGTATCCTCCGCCAAATCCTATTCTAAACCCAGTCTCACAAAAAGCAACTCCTGGGACGATAATTAAATCAATATCTGACTTTTGAATAGCAATCAAGTGACGAGCAGGTTCTCTAAGTCCAAAAGAAGATACTTCTATCGGTGTATCTTTTTTGTAAATAACAAAATCCATTTTTCTATCTTTCTTAGTACGAGGAATGACAACAATTTTATCTTCTGACCAAGCTTTTTCTATTATCTTATTGGTATCCAGCTCTAATTTTTGTGCCAATGTTAATGCGATGACATTCGCTCTTTTCCACTCAGAAGTACCAAATAGCGTTTTCATCAGAATTTCTTCTTGTTTTTCTTTTTGTTCGCCATTTAGGCTTTTGAGTAAGCTAATAACCTGATTTCTAATTTCTTTTTTCTCCATAGTTGGTTTTCCTCCTAAAAGAAAAAACGCTAAGAATATAGTATTCCAGCGTTTTTACTATTTTCGAAATGTATTATGAGACAAAAAAAACAACAGAAATTCTGTTGTTATTTTGTTTCACGATGTAAAGTAACAACACGTTCGCGAGGACAATATTTTTTAAATTCTACACGATCCGGATTATTACGTTTGTTTTTCTTTGAGATGTAATTACGTTCTTTACATTCAGTACATTCCAATGTGATATTTACACGCATGATTTTCCCTCCAAGCAATAAACAATAGTTGAAGTTACATTTCGTAAACTTCTGACTTAAATATCATAGCATTTTTTTTTCAAACATGCTAGTATTTTTTTTAAAGATGTAAAGTTTTTTTACTTTACGTCATAAAAATTTGTTAATAAATTTATTTTTTAACAACCTACTTTTATAAAGTGAAATATGTTAAAATTATATCGGAGTTTAAATAAAAGGGGTGAAAATAGTGGATTTATGGATAATAGTCATTATCTTGCTAGTCATTGCCATAGCTTTAATTGGATGGTCTTTTTATAAAAAAGATAATGGCGAAGCGATAAAAGAGGAGTTTGAGGAACTTTCTCTACAATTGTTACAAGACATTTACGGATTAAAAAAACGCGTTTCTATTCTTGAAAAAGAGCTAAATATTCACATAGAAGAAAAAATTACATCAGTAAAAATTCACGATGTTCTTAAAAAGCACGTTATTACTCTTTACACACAAGGAGTTTCTACAGAAGATATCGCAAATCAAACAAGATTATCTAAAACAACTATCAATGTTGTCATAGACGAATACATTGATGAAAAATAAGAATAGAGCAAAGGAGTTTTCAAATGAGTAAACCAGCATTACGTTTTTTAGCACTTGGTTTCTTAATTTCTGCTATTGTTCTTGCGGGGTATCGCTCTTTCATTTATGAATCCCAGCCAACCACTAAGGACTCGGCTTCTAGTAAGACAACAAAACCAAGTGAAGAAGAATTATTGTATAAAGAAAAATACGAAAAGTTATTGGCTGAAACAGAAGTTGCTGAACTAACCAAAGAAAATGAAGCAAGCTCTTCAGATGTTAAACCAGAAGAAAAACCAGAAGAGAAACCGGTGGAAAAACCAGTAGAAAAGCCAGTAGAAAAACCAGTAGTTGAACCAGTGAAACCTGCTGTAACAAAAGCAACTATCGTTGTAAACGACGGCGATCCAGGTAGTGTTGCAGTAGAACAAGTTAAAAATCAAGGCATTATTAAAGATTCTACTGAATTTGAAAATTTTCTTGAACAAAATGATTATATTTCATTTATTAGACCAGGTAGTTATGAACTGACTAGTGAAATGACTTATGAACAAATAGCTACTACCTTAATGGGACGTTAAAAAACTAACTTGTCTAGCCTATCATACTGGCTAAACAAGTTAGTTTTTTTTATTCTTCTACATTCTTTTGATTCGTTTGTGTATCTAAATTTTTATAAGCTCCTACTCTGAAGTAAGCATCTAAAACTTGACGTGCAATAGCCGTATTTTCTTTACTCGTATTAGGTAAAGGAAGATAAGGGACTACTACTGTAACAGCGATTTCAGGGTTATCAAAAGGTGCATATCCAATAAAAGTTCGGTTTTCGACCCTTGATCCTTTGCTGCTTTCAACTGGTCCATCATAAGGAGCCTCAGCTGTTCCAGTTTTACCAGCAGCTTTGTATTCTGCACCAACAAATGCTGTTCTAGCTGAACCGTTAGCCCCGTTTACTACTTGGTACATTCCTTCTTGAGCGCGATTAAATTCTGTTTTTCCAACATTAACTGTATTTAAGATAGTAGGTTCTAATTGAGTCTCTATAGCGCCTAAATTGCCTTCTTCATCTGTTCCTCTTATTTCATCGACAATTCTTGGTGCAATACGTTTTCCACCATTAGCAATAGTAGAAACATATTGAATCATTTGAATGGGAGTGTACGTATCATATTGACCAAAAGAGAAGAAGAGCGGTTGTACACCTGTAATATCTTCACCAACAAATCCTATTCCTTCATTTGGTAAGTCAATTCCTGTTTTCAACCCTAAGCCAAATTGTCCATAGTACCCTCTCAATTTTTTAATTACTTCATTTCCATCAATTTTTAAGTTTAATCCTGGGGCATAAGAAAACTGTCCACCCATACGCATAGCAATTTTAGACATGTAGACGTTTGATGAGCGTTCTAGTGCAGTAATATCATTTAAGGCTATGCTCCCACCTCTATTAAAAACTGAACTGATTGTATTACTACCTTTAAATTTTAAAGGTTCATCAACAAGTGTATTATCATTAAGTGTTAGTACACCATCCATATAGCCAGCTAATACTGTTGCCGGCTTAACCGTAGAACCCATTACATAAGCTGTATTAATAGTACCCAGAGCATCATCTTCTATCTCACCTGTCTTAGGGTTTACTTTTTGTCCTGTCATGGCCATAATTTCGCCCGTATTAGGATCAGATGCAATGACGTATACTCTGTCATTTAAGCCCTGTCGATTTTGCATAAGGGATTTATAGGCAATATCTTCAACTATTTTCTGGAAGTTCATATCTATAGTTAAAACGAGATTATCCCCTTTTTTTCCGATATAACTTTGAACAGAGTTAACAATATCCCCATTTTGATTCGTCTCTGTAGCAGCTTTGGATTTTGATCCACTAAGGACTTGTTCATATTCTAATTCTAAGTCACTACTACCTACACGATCGTTTCTAGCGTATCCTTTTGCAAGATAAGTAGCTACTTTATTTTCTGGTAGACCTTTTGCTTCAGTTGTAACACTTCCTAAAATACTTTCTAACGTATTGCCTTGGGGATAAGTTCTGACCCAATCCGTTCCTGTATCTACTCCTGGTAAGCTCAGTAAATTTTCGCTCACTTTAGCTACTTCTTCATCGGTTACATTTTCACTTTTGATATTGGTGGTCGATAACGCATACGTTCCATTCATTCTTTTAAAAATAGCCGCAGCTTCTTGTTCTTCATCCGAGAACTGGATATCCTCATCTGTTACGTAACTAATTTGTTTTTGATAAAACTCAGATCCAGTTAAAGCTAATTCTTTTTTTGACAAGCGCTTATTTAATGTCGTTTCATTCAATGCAATCCAAAAATCTTGTAAATCTCTTTTAGATAAATCAAATTTCTCAGCAATTTCTAGTTGAGTTGTATGCGGCATTGCGATATACTGAGCTACTTTTTTCGCTAAGACTGCCATCTCTTTTGCAGATACTCCCTTACCTCTTGTATACGTTATCGCCTGCAGTGGATTATTCCCTACTAGTTTACGGTATTGACTATCATAAATTTCTCCACGAGGTACAGTTCCTGTTGCTAATGTTGTTTCTGTACGTTGGACTTGTGTTTCAAATTCTTCTCCTTGCACAATTTGTAAATAACCCAAACGTAAAATAAGCGCTGCAAACAACAAAAAAACAGTGAAAAACAATAAGTTTAAACGAAAAGGGATATGTGACTTTTTCTTATTACTTTTCTTTTTATTCGATTTCAACCTGACACCATCCTATTCAACTTAACTTTGTCTATTGTAACAAATTGTATCAAAATTAACCATTGAATGACCAAAATTTTAATCATTCTTTAGTAATTTATGCTATTCTATAGATTAGATAACTACGTACTATTATGACTTATCCTAATGGAGTGATTATATTGCAATTTTCGATTAAAAATTTTTTAAAGAATCAATGGCCTCTGCTTTTAGCTTTTTTCATTCCCTGTACGATTCTTTCTATCATTTATATCGTACAAGGTATTTATCCTTTCGGAAACAGTTCTCTAATGACTGTAGATTTAGGCCAACAATATGTTGATTTTTTTTCATATTATCGACAGACTTTTTATGAAGATCCTTCTAGTTTTTTCTATTCTTTTTCAAAATCAATAGGAGGAGATATGGTAGGCCTATGGGCATATTATTTAACTAGTCCATTTAATTTAATTTTTTTAATTTTTCCAAAAAACCAAATTTCTTTGGCTATTACCTGCTTAACTATTTTAAAAATTAGTTTAACTGGACTGAGTTTTGGTTGGCTATTAAAAAAATCATTTAATGGGCGTGGACTTATTTTAGTTGCTTTCTCTATTAGTTATGCTTTAATGGGCTACACGATCGTTAATCAATTAAATATTATGTGGCTTGATGGGCTTATTTTTTTACCCCTCATTGCATACGGTATTGAAGTTTTACTCTCAGAAAAAAAAGGACTCCTTTATTCTCTTTTTTTAGCATTGGCTCTGTTCTCAAATTATTATATTGCTTATATGATTTGTCTTTTTTTAATCGGCTATTTTTTCTTTCGTTTATTGGGAATGACTTATGATTCTAATCTATCATTTATAAAAAAAATTAAATTAAATTTATCTTCTATTCTATTATTTTTCTGGCATTCCTTACTTGGAGCTGGCTTGAGTGCTTTTTTACTTCTTCCTACTTTTTTTTCTCTTTTAGAAAGTAAAGCTAGTTATACTAAGCTAACATTTGATTGGGAAACGTCCTTT
>JAGQHW010000118.1 GCA_020431645.1 Carnobacterium sp.
GAACTTAAGGTGGCAGAAACATAGTAAATTTGTGAAAAAATAATTTCTCTTTGCTCATTTGTACTAGCATTCAAAAATTTTTGAGTTAGTTTGTGGTAGGACTTAAAATGTGGTTTAACAAATCCTAATTTTACAAATTGATTAATTGACTTTCTTACTGATCCTCTATCAGCTTTTTCAAAAACTGAGGCTACTCTTTCTTGTAATTCTTTATATAATGCAGAAATAGTTTTTTCTTTATTCTCTATTATTTTTTTATTTTCGTCCATGAATCTAATGATTATCCTTAATGTATCTCTAAAAGATTCTCCATGAATATTTGAATACTCGACAGTTAATTTCCAATACTGATCATATTCTTGATTTTTTATAACTTTTTTATGATGTGTTCTTTTATGCATGTTATCGCCTCTTATTCTTTAGTGATTATCTTTATTATATCTTTTATCACTAAAGAATAAACAAGACTATTTATAAAGGGTTACTAAAGCAAGGATTTCATAATTTTCTTTTTTGTTTTCCTTACCACTTACTTGATAACTATGTTTTTTTTCCAAAACGGTTACTTCTCCATAAAACTCTAACAAATTTTCTACTTCATTTATATTAGGAACTGATCGTGAATTTAGGCTTAGAGCCAAATACTTAGCTTTTTTACTCGCTTCTTCTACTAAATTTTCTAAATAAATTAAAAAGTTTGAACTACTAGTCAAGTCTGTATATTCTATATTTTTATTATAAATTTGATCAAATGTTCCATAAAATTCATTATACTTATTCATAGTGCCTGGGTAAGGAGGATCTATATATATTAAATCAACATTTCCATATTTTTTTATAGCTTCTAAACCGTCCATTTGAATAGCTTTATTATTTTTCCCGTTATCAAATACAGCTTCATTATATGAGTCTAAGTCTTTTAAAATATGATTCTCAAAACTTTCATTATGATACGCTCTTTTTCGCCCATATTTTTTGTATGAGTATTCTTCGTCCCTTAATTTAACTATATTTCTCCAATCTATATTCATACGAGAATAAGGTAGTTTACGAATCATGGCTCGTCTAATTAAAGACTGTAAAACAAATTTTTTGTATCCAGTAATTTTTTTTGAATAAGACACTAATTGAGCTAGTTCGTCTACTTCAGTTTCATAAAATAAGTTATTATCTAACCATCTTAGTTTTTCTCTTAGGTTAATATCTGTATCTCTTTTTAATGCTTTTTCGATATCATTTTTGTTTAACGTGGTCGTTTTGTTTTCTATCAGAGCCTTGTTAACTACTAAAGATGCATATAGCGCATCATTAGCAGTTACCTCAAAGTTTCTCTTTTTTAATTCAAATGAAACGGAAGAACCTCCTGCGAATAAATCTAATACTTTCCCTTCTTTTATAGGAAAATTATCTACTATCCAATCAACTATTTTTCTTTTATTTCCAATGTAATTTACTTTAGGAAACTGTGGGTCCATTTAATATCACTTCTCTCAAGCTTTCTTTTACTTTTTTTGCTATTGCATAGCTCAATAAAGGTGGTACAGCATTTCCAATTTGTTGTTGTATAGAAATGCTTTTTCCTTCAAATATAAAAGTATCAGGAAAAGTTTGTAGTCTCGCTAACTCTCGTGCCGTTAATGCTCTATTTTGTTCATAATGAAAAATTTTACGCATATCTCCTGTAACTGTAACTGAAGGTTTTTCACTACTATATCTAATATATTTTCTGATATCTCCAGTTTTCGGCCTTATCTCTTCAGGTATTTGGCTTCTATTACCACCATTTTTTATATAAGACATTTTGGTAAGCATTTGTTCGGTATGCTTCATTGCAATATGATTGGGGATATCAGAAACATTACCACTTTTTAAAAAAGGTAAATCTCCAATAGCCTCTTTTACAGTTACTATTTTTTGATTCGGCAAGGGATAGTTAAAAGAACCCTCAGTAGTTCCCACTATAAATATTCTTCTTCTCTTCTGAGGGACGCCATAATCAGATGCTTGCAATATTTTATACTGAACAGAATATCCTAGTTTTGTGAAGCGACTAATTATTTCCTTCATAGTCTCTCCTTTATTATGACTAAGCATTCGGGCTACATTTTCAATTATAAATATTTTTGGTTTAACAACTTTAACTACTCTTAAAAATTCTTTAAACAAATAATTCCGATCATCTTCAATGAAAGATCTTCCGATCCTTCCTGCTAAACTAAATCCCTGACAAGGTGGCCCTCCCACGATAACATCTACATCAATACCATCTATACACTCTATAATCTCTTGATTTGTAAATTTTTGTATATCTTTGATTATTAATTTGTTTTTAGGGAAGTTTCTAGCATATGTTTGAGCTATTTCTTTGTCATATTCAATAGCAAAAATATTTTTAAAATTTGCCATTTCAAATCCTAACGACATTCCACCAGCTCCAGCAAATAAATCTATATATGTTTTCACTTTTAATTCCCCTCTTATTTTCAATCTTAATTTGAAGGATAGCACACGTCAGAAGAATTGTCACCCCTTATTTTCTAAAAAAATTGTCTTTTTAAAAAATATTTACATCACATATTTTTTTTAACTTAAGAAATTTCACTCACAACAATATATAAAAATATTAGAAATTTATACGCAAATGCAATCAATAGGGTGTACCCTATTGATTGCATTTTTGTTTGCTGGTATACTGGCCTTTGTGAGCTATCAAATACATCTATCAAAAGGGGTAACACAATGATCTACGGTTATGCACGAGTCAGCACAAAAAACCAAAACTTAGAAACACAACTTCAACAACTACAAGAATTTGGGGTGAATGAGGTCATTTCAGAAAAAATATCAGGAATTGCTTCTAAAAAGAACAAGTTAGACGCTCTCCTACACGATTTGAAGGAGAATGACACCCTAGTAGTCACGAGGATGGATCGGTTGGGTCGAAATACCGTTCAATTGTTGCAACTGGTGGAAGAATTACAGGAACGTAACGTGGATTTAGTGATTTTAAATATGGGGATTGATACACGTACGCCCACCGGAAAATTTTTCTTAACGATTATGGCTGGTTTTTCAGAATTAGACCGCACTATGATAAAAGAAAAACAATATGCAGGCATTCAATTAGCCAAAAAAAAGGGCCTCTATAAGGGTCGTCCCAAAAAGTACACTACCACTCACTTTGGCGTGAAACATGCGTTAGAATTGCGAGAAACTACGAATAAAACGGTCAAAGAAATTAGTAAAATTACTGGTGTGAGTGAAGCTACTCTTTATAGGAGATTAAGAGAGAGTAAGTAAATAAGTATATAATTTCGTATGCGTGATTCTATAGAACTTCATGTATAACTATACGGAGATGAGGAATAATATATGAAAGAAAGACCTCCAAAGAACAGACATCATTATGTTCCAAAATTCTATCTTAGAAATTTTGGTAATTCAGAACAAGCAATATCTACTTTTGCTTGTACAACAGAAAAATATATCAAAAATGCTTCTATAAGAAATATGTGTCAGCATGAAAACTTATACGGGAAAACTGATGAATTGGAAGACTTCTTAATGAATTCAGAAGGTATCTTCGCCCAAATTATTAAAACAACTATTAATAACAATCAAATTCCAAAAGACTGTGCTGGTGATTACTTATATTTTATACTTCAAAGTAACGCCCGAACGTTGAAACAAGCTAAACTATTAGATTATAAAACTTCAATTTCTACTCAAATATATCTAAGTATGAGTACAGAGTTCAAAGAAAAATTTCCAGAGTATGATTACAAACAAATCGAAACAAAATATGAAGTTCCAAATCATATTCCACTGTCACATACCAATGATCTTTTTGATATAGCTAGCGATTTAGAATATTGTCTTTTGGTAAATAAATCAAATGCTAGAGAATTCATAACAAGCGATCAGCCAGTTACTATTGATAATTATTTGGCAAAAAAATTAGGATGTCTAAGTGGGTATGGCTTTGCTAATTCGGGAGTATTGATCTATTTCCCTATTTCTCCTAAACATTGTATTTTATTTTTTGATTCTGAAGTTTACGATATCCCTTACGACGCGGAAAAAAACCTTAATATTTACAGAGCCAGTGAAATTGATAAACTGAATCGTTATATTTATTTAAATTCATTCTCTAACATTTTTTTTACGAAAAATATTAAAGAAAGTTATATTATTAAAAAAATACAAAAAAACTCTAAAAGGAAAAAGATGACCGAACGAGAATTACTTGAACAGTCAATTATCCAACTAGAATCAAAGGAAAATGAAAAATTAATAATTATGCGAGGAGATTTCCCTCACGAACAATTGTCCTTGAATTTTATTAAAATCAATGCTTTTGGGGAGAAGTTTATTCCAACTAATAGAGGTACATTCTATATTAGGAGAGCAGCAAACAAAATAATAAATGAACAAAACAAACTAAAAGAAAAAGGAGAAAAATAAGAATGCTTCTTATTTTTCTATCTGTTTTTAATAAAATCGAGCGAAGCGACACCCCCGCAACAAAGAAGAATTTGAAAAATGTAATGAAGTTCTGGGGGACAGGTTATAGGATTCTCCTACCAGGTCAAAAACTTGTTTTTGGGGTTTGTACGTACAAACCCGTTGCCTGCCTAGAAGACCTTTTCTTTTACCATCAAAGGAATGCGTAGAAAAAAGAAGGAAATATCAGAAAGAGAGGATCCAACCATGAAAAAAACAAAACGAGTGGAACTCCGCTTAACGGAAGAAGAGTATGAAAATGTGCGAGAGAAAGCAAAAAAAGAGAAGACCACACTTTCCGCTCTATTTTTAAATAGTGTAGAGAATACGATTACTGTGAACGTAGATACTTCTGACTATCGAGAGTTAGTCATTCAAGTCCGACGGATTGGAAATAACATGAACAACATTATTAAGAGGATTCATTTTAGTAATTATATAACCGATACGGATTTAATGAATTTGGAACGAAACCAAAAACAAATCGAAAAAGAAATTAAAAATCATCATTTAAAAATCAACCAAGTAAAAAGAGAATTAGAAAACATTACTCCGAAGCAACTGAAAGATTATTTAAAAGAAGAAGGCAAACGGATTCCCAATTATTTAATTTATGATGAAATTAACGACCAGATCAACTTGCAATTACAAAACTTTATTCAACTCATGAAAGATGAAAAACTGGGGGAAGCTTTCCCACCGTATATCCATGCTTTTATTGAGGACTTCCACCCTACTGATTATCCGTATGATGAGCTGGTTGATTTCTCGAATGAGTTAAGCAATGTCTTGTATAAAATAGATCGTATGGTGCTAACAGGAATTGGCGAATTAACCGAAGATGATTTTGAGGAAGTTCTGAATGTATTAGATACATACAGAAAAGAACAGGAGTAGCTGCGAACCCAAGCGATTTTTTAAACGTGCATAGAAACTGTCTTTTTCGGATTCTTTACAATCTTTAAAATCTTTAGTTCTTTCTAAGTTATTCTTACTAGGGGTAATTCTTTTACTATCTGAAGGTAAATTTTTTACTATCGTGGAACTTTCACTTTTATTAGAACCTTGACTTAATGGCTTTTCTACCACGAACTGTAAATTTTGCGGTTCTTCGGTAAGTTATTTTTACCGCGAAGTCTACTTTTGGTACTTCGTGGTTTTTTTACTTTTTACACCTTTTACTAGATAAAAGTTCGTCATTGAGAAGGCCTTTTAAAGGGCGTATGAGCTTGTTTATATGTCTAGAAGGCAAATACACGATTCTATCGTTAGAAGCGTTTAAATCGATATTTTTGGCGGTTTATTTGCTATTGGGTCTGTAGGGCTTGCCCTGAACGAACAAAGTGAGCCTTCTATAAACAAAGATAGAGTTCAGATAGATTGTCTCAAGCTTTTATCTAATCATAAATTTTCCCTTGTCTTTCTTGTTAACAGAGCGTAGTGGATTCTATTGACTTTTAAAGATGTTTTAGAGCTCACTTTAGTCAAGGTACCTTTTTGTTTTGTTTATTAAGAGTTTTGGAGTATCGATTTTCTTTAATTTATTCAAAACACAAAC
>JAGQHW010000119.1 GCA_020431645.1 Carnobacterium sp.
GAAATAACAAATAACAAGATATACTAGATTTTTGAAAAGTATGAATCATTCAGGAAAGAGTTAATAATTTAATTTTCCCATAGGCAACTTCTTTAATGATATTATCTCTTTCTAATCGCGCTAATTCTCGACTGACTGATTCAGATGTAGTTCCTAAATAAGAAGCTAAATCTTTTTTGGCCATTTTTAATTCAACAATGGGTTCATCTTGTGTAGAGTCAGCTAGACTAACTAAAAAATGGAACAACCTATTCCTTACTGTCTCAGTAGTTGCCCAAGCTGTCTGTTGCTCAGAAGCCCCTAGTCTTTGAGAAATAGTAGACAACATGTCAATAGAAATTTTTGGGTATTGTAAGAGAAGTTCACGAAAATCTTCATGCTTGATTGCACAAATACAGCAATCTGTTAGTGCTTGTGCAAAAGCTTCATAAATCCCTTTTTTAAACAAAGCTAATTCACCAGTAAATTCGTTTTGTCCAACCATTCTGATTAATTGTTCTTTTCCTGTATGGGATAACCGATAAATACGAATTTTCCCACTTTTTAGCATATACAGAGAATCAGCTGTTTCAAAAGGTTGATAGACTGTCTCTCCTTGGGAGTAATGCTTATGTTGAATGAGCGAATGAATTTTCTCCATTTGTTCAGTTGTTAATGACTGAAATAAAGGGACAGTACTTAAACAAAATTGCTTTGCACCTCTACATTCATTTGGTATAGATGGGTTATTTTTCATCTTGCTCACTCCTTTAAGTTTTATTTATAGTTTTTTAATAATTGGTTTTTTCTTTTTATAAGAAAAACCTTGATAACTTTAAAATATCATTGCACTTGATTTAAATCAAGTGAATACAAAAAGAAATCTATTATACTCGCAGTAAGACTTCAAATGAATTCTTGTGTATATTTGAACAAAGGGAGTGTAAAACATGAGTATAGAACTAACTCAATCACAAGTTATGTTGCATCAAATGGTTGTAGACTTTACGGATAAAGAGGTAAAACCACTAGATAGACTAATTGATAAAGAAAGAAATTACCCAGCAGAATTGTGGGATAAGATGATAGATAATGGATTTTTAGGCTTAACTATACCAGAGGAATACGGTGGAGCTGGATTTGACGTTATTGCTAGTTCTCAAACTATTTATGACTTTGCTGTTCGTAATGCTAGCATGGCGTTTACTTTAGAGGGGCATTATAAATCTGTAGATCAAGTATTAAACTATGCAACAGATGAGTTGAAAGAAAAATATTTGCCTCAAGCAAATCACCGTATTTTTGGTTTTTCTTCAACAGAACCACAAGGTGGATCCAATGTAATGGGGCACACCGCAAAAGCAGTTAAAGAAGACGATAAGTGGATTTTAAATGGCAACAAAACAATGATCACAAATGGCGGCCTAGCTCAAGTATACTGTGTGCTTCTTAAAACGTCTCCAACAGAATTGTCTTGCTTTCTTGTGGACGAAGATATGCCTGGTTTTAAACACGGGAAAAGAGAAAAATTTATTGGAATGAATGGTACACCTGTAGGAGAAATTTTTATGGAAAATATTGTTGTCAGTGAAGACCATTTACTTGGGAAAATAGGACAAGGTGTGGAAATAGGCGATAATGCTCACTATGACGCGCGTATTTCAATGGGTGCTATCGCTGCCGGTATCACGGAACATGCTTTGACTATCGCTGTTGATTATGCAAAACAGCGCGAGGTAAAAGGAGCACCAATCACCCAGTTATACTCTATTCAAGAAAAAATCACAGAAATAGCTATTGCTAAAGAAAACACTCAATTGCTTTATCAAGAGGCTGCTAGATTGAAAGTTGCAGGTAAATCTTATGCTAAAGTAGCAACTATGGCAAAATCATATGGCAGTCGAGCTTCCTATGCTGCAGCCGATCATGCCTTACAAGTTTTGGGTGGATATGGATATAGCCAAGAATATCCTGTAGAACATTTAATCCGCGATGCTCGTGCGTTGCAACTTGCTGAAGGGTCACTAGAAAAGATGATGATTGAAATAGCGAAAGAAGTTATTGATGAAAGAGAGGAATCAATCTAATGAGCTTAAAAATTGTTGTGTGCATTAAACAAGTACCGGTTTCTAATAACTTAAAAATTGATCCGATTACTAAAAATCTAATTCGTTCTGGGGAATCAGGAGTGATGAATCCTTATGATAAAAATGCAATCGAAGCGGCTTTACGTCTAAAAGATGAATGGGGAGGAGAAGTCATTTTATTATCTATGGGCCCCGCAGATTTTGAAATGACTTTGAGACAAGGGATGGCTATGGGTTGTGATGATGCTATTCTGTTAAGCTCAAGAAAATTTGGTGGAGCAGATACTTTAGCAACAGGTTATGTATTGGCACAGGCTATTAAAAAATTGGGGAAGGTAGACTTAGTTTTGTTAGGTCGTCAATCTGTTGATGCTGATACTAGTCAAGTTGGTCCAATTGTTTCTGAATTTTTAGGATGGCCACAAATTACATTTGTTAGTGAATTAACTGGGCATGCTAAGAAGGGGATGACAGCAACTCGTTTGTTAGAAAATATGCAGCAAAAAATTGAATTTCAATTGCCAGCAGTGGTAACGGTTCGTAGTGAAATGAACGAACCTCGTTACCCGACACCTCGTAATATTCAGCAAAGTTATAAAAAAAATATTCGTATTTGGGATGAAAATAGTCTATCTGTTGACCCTAATAGAATAGGGCTAAAAGGATCTCCAACGGTTGTTCGTAGTGTCTGGGCGCCAATAAAAGAAGCTAAACATACGATCTATCTTAAAGGTACGCCCGATGAAGCGGTTCGTGAATTATTAATACAAATGAGAGCGAGTAATTTACTCTAAGAGAGGTTGAGAAAAATGACTGACCAAGAAATTTGGGTATACGCAGAAAAACATGTAGGAATGATTCAACCGGTTACTTATCAATTAATCACTAAAGCTAAAGAAATAGCCAACGACAAAAAAGTTGTTGTGATTTTATTTGAAGCAACCGATAAAAATTTAGAAGAGAAAATCAAAGAATTTGGCCCAAATGAAATTGTGGTTGTAAAAGATGATCGCCTAAAAGATGCAACTGATTCTGAGATTGCTAGTTTAATGGCAGAGTTAGCAGATCGTCGTAAACCAAACAGTATTCTCTTTGGTGCTACGGTTGTTGGACGCTCAATCGCACCTCGATTACAAGCAAAATTAAATACAGGCCTGACCTCAGATTGTTTAAATTTAGCGTTTGATGATGACTTATTGATTCAAACAAAACCATCATATGGTGACAATATTATGTGTGAAATTGTCTGTCCTAAACACCGTCCACAAATGGCTTCTGTACGACCAAATACGTTTGAAGCTAAGAAAGATTTGAATCAATCCGTTATAGTAACAAAGATAAATGATTTGTTCTTTAAAAAAGCAGAGCGGATAAAAATAATAGAAGAAACACCTCTTCTTTCTAAAAGTGACAGTATAGCTAATGCCGATCGAGTAATTGCCTTAGGTCGAGGAGCTGCAGACGAAAAAGCTGTTCGTTTAGCAGAAGAACTCGCTCGTAAATTAGGTGCTAAAATAGGCGTAACTCGTCCTTTAACAGATCATCCTAAATTTAGTGGAGATGATCAAATTGGACAATCCGGAAATACAATTGCACCAAAACTACTCGTTAACCTGGGTGTTCATGGCGCAGTACAATATACAACTGGGATTGGTAGTGCTGAATTAGTTGTTTCTATTGACAAAGATCCAGAAGCCCCTATTTTCAATTATTCAAATTACAGTTATGTTGGAGATTCTGTTAGTTTCTTAGAAAGCTTTTTAAAAGTTATTCAATAAATGAATGTATGTTCTAAAATTTTTCGTAAAAAATTAACGGAAAAAAATAAGAGCTTAGAAGTAACTTCTTAAACTTAAGAGGTTACTTTTTTTATAAAATTCCTAAAATTAGTATACGAATGCATTTGAACTAAAAGGGAATGATTCTATTAATTCTGTACTTCAGGTTGTACAGGTAGTAGGATAGGATTAAGGTAGTAACTTAATGGAGGGATAAAATGAATCAACATAAAGCGCAGCAATGTCATCATAGTCATATCAACCATTCAAATAAATCGTGTGTCACTTTAGTTCCCATTTTTAATCATTTAGAAGCTGAACAGTTAGATAAAATCATGGCAACGACTAAATCTGTTTCCTATAAAAAAAATGAACTTATTTATCGCGCCGGAGAAGAGTCAAATTCTCTCTATATTATTAATAGAGGGAAAGTGCACATTTATAGATTAGCTGAATCCGGGAAAGAGCAGTTGGTTCGTATTTTAAACCCAGGAGATTTTACTGGTGAAATGGCTCTATTTTCAGAAGTTACACACGAATCTTATGCCAAAACGATAGTAGATACTACCGTTTGTATGATTAAACGAGCAGATTTACAAGGCTTATTATTGAAATACCCATCTATTTCTTTAAAGATTATTGCGGAATTTTCGAGTCGACTTGAAGCATCCGAAAAACAAGCCACGAGTTTTTCAAATGTAAAAGTAGAAACACGTATTGCTTTATTTTTGGCAGAGAGTCTTAATAAAGAAGAGACAAATAAGGTTCAACTTACTTTACCTATGAGTAAAAAAGATTTAGCCTCTTATCTAGGAACCACTCCTGAAACAATTAGTCGGAAATTTAGTGACTTAGAAGAACAAGGTTACATCAAACAACTGACTCATAAGCGGATTGAAATAGTTGACTTAGAGGGACTACTGCTAGTTTAAAAGCATATAATGATACCTTGCTACAAATTAAATACGGCTTTTTTTAACTTGGAAAATAAACTGGTTATTCTTCTTGCTGTTCAAAAAATTCTTTTTTAATCTTTATAAACCTTGTAAAATCAGTCAAAAGTATAAATAATGTTGCGCGATTTTCAAACTCTTCTCTTGTTTTAGGTAAATCACTATTTCTAAAGTCACTTAATAAGGATTCGATGTCTTTTGTTAAGTCAATAACTGGATTACTTTCATGTAATTGATTGGCTGTTTGATAAAACAAACTTGCTAAAACACTATTTTGCTTGGTAGGTAGAGAGCAAATGCTTAGATCGAGTGACATCTCTGAAAGGACTTTAACTTGTTGTTGCCGCATATAAAAATACTGAATCATATAATCTTCATTGGTGCTAAATAATTGGTTATTATATTCTGTATAGGCCGTTTTTTCAGCTTTTTTTAAATCACTATCAAGCTCTTTTAATAACCATTCAACTTTTTCGTTTGTTGTACAATCAGTTAAAATCAAATTAAACCCAATAAGCACTTTCTTCATTTTCTCTTCAATACCATCTTTTAATTGATTTAATTGAGATTCCTTTGAGGGCATATAGAGATTAAATAAAATAGCGATACCTGCTCCAATAATCATGAGTAAAAATTCGTTTGTGAGCCATTCAATGGAAGTGCTTTGCTCCAACATTAAATGGGAAACTAGTACAGAACAAGGGGCGATTCCTACCTCTACGTTTAATTTATAAGCTAAAGGAATATATATCAAAAGATACAATCCGAATACAAGGGTACTGAATCCAAATAATTGAAATAACACGGTTGCTACGCTTAACGCTAAGATAGTAGATCCTACTCGCTGCAAAGCAATGTTGACGGATGATTTTTTAGTGTCTAAAACACTTAAAATAGCAATAATTCCCGCAGATAAACTATAATCCAGTTGGAAAATTTGAGCGAGTAAAATAGAAATAGTCGTTGCAAAGGTTATTTTTATTGCTCGTAAAGAAACGGTCATGTTTACACTCCTTTGATCTAAAGACTACTTTCATAGTACGTTATTCAAACACTCAAGAAAATTTACGCGTTTTATTTTTTTATTTATAAAGATATAAAAAGAAGT
>JAGQHW010000011.1 GCA_020431645.1 Carnobacterium sp.
CAAGAACAAAATTATACTATTGTGGACACAACAAAAGAACCAGCTGAAGATTTTATTGAGTCTTCAAAATTAGTTTCTAGTGCTGTATTAGAAGGAAAAGCAGATCGTGGCATTATGTTTGATGAATTTGGAGCTGGTTCATTTATGGCTAGTAATAAAATCAAGGGTATGATTACAGCTAACGTAACAGAAGAACGAACAGCACATATGACGACTGAACATAACGGAGCAAAAGCAATTGCTCTAGGAGCTGGAGTTGTTGGGGTTGCATTGGCAAAAAGTATTGTTGATTCTTATTTAGGGATTGAATACGCTGGTGGACGTCACCAAGTTCGTGTAGACATGCTTGAAAAAATGATTTAAAAAAACCAATGAAAACTAATGAGGAGGAACAAGAAAAATGATTATTGCAATAGGAAACGATCATATTGTAACAGATGTAAAAATAACTATTTCCAACTATTTAAAAGAACAAGGACATGAAGTGATTGACGTGGGAGCCTATGATACAAGTCGGACACATTACCCGATTTTTGGTAAAAAAGTTGGCGAACTTGTTAGCAATAAAACAGCAGATAGAGGCATTGTTTTATGTGGAACAGGTGTTGGTATTACAGTAGCAGCGAATAAAAATGATGGGGTACGTGCTGCACTAGTCAGCAATGCGGCAATCACTAAATATGTAACAGAAGAATTACATGCAAATGTCATTGGCTTCGGTGGAACAACGGTCGGTAAATTTTTAGCTGAAGACATCGTAGCAACATTCTTAAATGCTGAATACAAAGAAACAGCTGAAAACAAAAAATTAATTGAAAAAATTGATAATCTTGCACCAAAAAATGAAGATCAACACAATCCAGACTTCTTTAAAAAAGAGTTAGACTTATGGAATGAAGGCTATTACCACGATTAAGTAAAAGGAGCTGTAATGATGACTAAATCTATTCTAGCGATAACGATGAATCCATCTGTAGATATTTCGTATCCTTTAGAAACACTTCAGTTGAATAGCGTCAATAGAGTAACAGAAGTAACTAAGACGGCCGGTGGAAAAGGGTTAAATGTTGCAAGAGTGCTCCATCAACTTAAGTCTCCAGTTATTGCCTCTGGTGTTTTAGGAGGAACGATTGGTCAATTTATTGAAAAAAAATTAGATGAAACGAAGATCAAACACAATTTTATGCCAATTGATCAAGAATCACGCAATTGTATCGCTATTTTGCACGACGATATGCAACAAACAGAGATATTAGAAACAGGACCTCTATTAAATGAGCAAGATGAAGCTAATTTTTTAAGTCATTTTGCAAAAAATTTAGATGGGATATCCGTTGTCACAATATCTGGTAGCTTACCTAAAGGCCTAAGTACACAATTATACGCAAAAATGATTGAGATTGCCTCTGTTAGAGAAATTCCGGTTCTGCTAGATAGCTCTGGTGAACCGTTGAAAGTTAGTCTATCTGGTAAACATAAGCCCTTTTTAATTAAGCCAAATCAAGAAGAAATCGCTCAACTGATAGAAAAACCAATCCGTGATTTAGTTGAATTACAAGAAGTTTTAGCAACAAATTCATTATTTAAAGGCGTAGAGTGGGTTGTCATTTCTCTAGGAGCTGATGGTGCACTTGTAAAGCACAATGAAGAGTTTTTCCGTTTAACCATTCCTAAAATTAATGTGGTTAATCCTGTTGGTTCAGGGGACTCAACGGTGGCTGGACTGGCTAGTGCCATTGCAGCTGACGCAGACGATGTTGAGGTGATGAAGACAGGCATGACAACAGGCATGTTAAATACGATAGAAAAACAAACAGGATTTATTAATAATGAATTATTTAATGAGTATTATCAAAAAGTTTTGTTAAAAAAATTAAACTAAAAGGATGGATGAGACAGCATGACACCAAATAAATTAGCAGCTCTTAAAGCATTATCAAACGAAAGAGGCGTAATCGCAGCATTAGCAATTGATCAACGTGGTTCACTTAAAAAAATGCTAGGTGCAGCAGCAAACAAACCCGCTAACGAAGAAGATATTGTTGAATTTAAAAAAGTGATTTCTTCAGAATTAACACCCTATTCGACTTCTATTTTATTAGATCCAGAATATGGTTTACCTGCATCAAAATTACGTGCAGATGGAACAGGTCTATTAGTAGCTTACGAAAAAACAGGTTACGATGCTACTGAACCAGGTCGTTTACCAGATTTATTGGAAGAATGGTCTGTTTACCGCTTGAAAGAAGCTGGCGCAGATGCCATTAAATTCCTATTGTATTATGATATTGATGAAGACCAAAAAATCAATGATTACAAACACGTTTACATGGAAAGACTTGGATCAGAGTGTGCAGCAGAAGATATTCCATTCTTTTTGGAATTGGTTTCTTATGATGCAAAAAATGACGATGCTAAGAGCCCAGAATACGCTAAAGTAAAACCTCATAAAGTAAACGAAATGATGAAAGAATTTTCTAAACCTCAATACAAAGTAGACGTATTGAAAGTTGAAGTACCGGTAAACATGGCTTATGTTGAAGGATACAACGGAGATAACGAAGTTGTTTACACTAAAGAGGAAGCAAAAAACTATTTCGTTGAGCAAACGAAAGCAACAGATTTGCCATTTATTTTCTTGAGTGCAGGTGTCTCTGCTAAGATGTTCCAAGATACGTTAACATTTGCTCATTCAGCAGGTTCTCAATTCAACGGTGTGCTATGTGGCCGTGCAACTTGGGCTAATGGAATCGAAGTATTTGCTAGAGATGGCGAAGAAGCTGGTAAAGAGTGGATGAACACAGTTGGTAAGAAAAATATTGAAGAGTTAAACGCTGTTATTGCTGAAACAGCTGTTTCATATTTTGATAAACTAAACTAAGCTAAATCAATTTTAAAAGATAGCAGGGCCATTTTGGTCCTGCTATCTTTTAAGATATTTTTTTGAAAAGGATGAAAAATATGAAAAAAATAGACGCTGTTCGCAAAGAAAATCAAAAATATACGATTTATGATGTAACGAGTTCAGAATTTAAAGCATACGGTCGTGTACTTGAAGGGTACGATATAACAGGAATAAAGGAATATGCAGAAAAGAACATTGCTATTCCTGAAGAAGGCAATATCTATTCTCCATCCAATAATGATTTGGAAGCATTCAAAATCATTAAAGAAATAAAAGCAGATGTTTACGCAGGTCTTCCAATCGAAGCAGGTGAATGTGCGGGTAACAACACCTCATTTTCAGCATATGAATACCATCAGGGAAGCGAAGTAAACATTGTTTTAACAGACGTTTTAATGGTATTAGGTAAAAGAGAACAAGTGGTAGATGGTGTTTTTAATGCACAAGAAGACGCGAAGATTTTTTATGTTCCAGCAGGTACTTTAATCGAGATGTATGGTGCTACGCTTCACTACAGCCCTTGTGTGGTAGATGAACCTGGATTCAAGGTGATTGTTATCTTAATTAAAGGCTCAAATGAACCCTTTGAAGGAGAATTCAAGACCCAAAACAAAGAAATTGTTAAAACAAATAAATTTCAATTGGTACATGAAACGAGAAAAGATAAAATAGCAGAAGGCATTAAAGTTGGGTTGGTTGGCGAATTAATCGTTCTTAAACCGATTCATTAACAAGCTAGACAAAAAAGCCAAGACAGTTGTCTTGGCTTTTTTGTCTAGAAAAGATAGCGTTTATTCAAACGTCATTGAAAAGTGCAATTTTTTAGTATCTAAAGGAGCTAAAATACAATTGCCTTTTTTATCATACAAATCGCCTACTTTACCAACTTGATCAGGTAATCCATAAAATGGTTCAATGCATAAGAAAGGTGCTTGTTTGTTTTCAACGGTCCATAGGGTTAAGTAAGGGAACTCGCTAACTTCTAGTGTAATACTATGCTTAGAAAGAGGACTAGATAAAGTAACACGTGCAATATCTTCGTCGATAATGATTAAACCGTTGTCAAAGGTTGGGTAGTCTAATTCCAACACATTCTCTTTTGTTAAAGCTAACGGTTTATTATTTCCTGTAATAAATGGGAACGGTCCATCGTCAATGTCTAAAACGCTAATAGAATTTTTTAAAGCTGGCTCGAAAGCTAACTGATAATCTGAAAAGGTTCCATTATGATTTAAAGGGACATTAAATCCAGGGTGAGCACCTAAAGCAAAAGGTAACGTAGCTGTTTCGCTGAGATTTTCAACGCTATAGTGAACAGTAAGATTTTTTCCTTCTAATAGATAGGTGATTTGTAAGTTAAAATCAAAAGGATACATTTTTTTAGTCTGTTCATTTGCTGATAAAGAAAATAATGCTTGTTTATCACTTTGACTGACAAGTTCAAAGTCAAACTCTCTAGCAAAGCCGTGTTGACTCATTGTGTACTCTTTTTCTTCGATAGTATAAGTATCTTCATTTAATTTACCGATAATAGGAAATAAAACAGGAGCCTGTCTTCCCCAATACTGGCTGTCTCCGGTCCAAAGGTAGTCAAAAGCATCTAGTTTAGTATAAACTTTGGTAAGCTCGGCACCTTTTTCTTTGATGTGAATAGTTAAATACTCATTTTCAATCGTAATCATTTAAACTCCTCCTTAGTTAGTACATCAAATAAATAGCATCTTGATTGAACAACCTGTCATGATAGTAAACTTAGACTAGCTTATTAAACAGTAAGCAGCATCTAGTATCTTGGTCTAAATTATTCAGTTTTTTCTTTTGGATACGCTCACAATTTGATGATAGGGTTGAAAAAATTAAGAGACTACTCAATAAAAGCTATCATTAAAAACGAACAAAGTCAAACAAAGAAAAACAAATGAAAACAAGAGTGAGAATGAGAAACAATTGGAAGAGCTGAAGAATAAGAGTTAGCTAGTGAAGAGAGAATAAGTTAAAGGGCTTTACATGTAATACCCCTATCCGTATAATGGTGTAACAGTATCTAAAAGAATTAAAAAGAATGTAAAGGAGTTTTAGATGTGTTGAACTTATTTTCTAATCCAGTTTTCGTTCCTTTGCTTTTGGTTAGTACAGGAATTGGATTGTGGTGGCTATTGACCTCCTTAGCAGTAAATGAAAAGAAAGAAACGCTAAATCGTTTCGTTGATAAAGTAGTTTATTTTTTAGTGATTGCCTTTGTTGGGAACGGATTCGTTCATTTTTTTGAGATTATTGCACTACCTTATCGTGCATTAATCTTGTCAACCACAGCCATATCTGCTAGCTTTCTTTTAGTGCTAGCGTATAGCTCTTACCGTTTTTTGAAAAAGGAAAAAATAGAACAAAAAATAGTAGTGGCTATTTTTCAGTTGGTATCTTTATTGGGAATCATTAACCACATTTATTATTACTTCTTATATAAGAGTCCTTTAATGGTTGGATTGATTTTATTATTTTCTGGTTTACTCTTGTTGTCTTCTACTATACCCTTAGGGGGAGACAGTTGGATAATCGCAGGTGGCTTATTAGGCACTATTTTTCATCTTTTAATAACAAGAAGCCAATCTGTTTTGTATTTTGGTTTTGTTGTTACCCCAGAACTACTTGGTTTTATAGCAATTGAATGGATCGTAGTCTTAGTCCTATTATTAAGGAGGCAAAAACAATCGAAACGGACATAACATTATGGGTAGCTTTTGGTGCAGGAGTTTTATCTTTTTTATCTCCATGTACACTTCCGCTATTGCCGTTATACATTTCCTATATCACAGGGAAAAATATTCAAGAAGTAAAAGAGAACAAATCATTTAAATTTAAAAAGAATGTCTTATTGCACTCTTTAGTGTTCCTATCAGGCGTATCGGTTGTTTATATTAGTCTTGGTTTAGGAATGAGTTACTTGGGAGATGCCTTTAGTCAGTTGATGACTGGTTCAATCAGTCTGCTGTTGCAGCGATTTGCTGGTTTATTAATTATTTTTATGGGACTTTTAACTACAGGACTCCTTAAAATTCCTGCTTTGTTAGGAGATTATCGGTTTTTAAAAGCTAATAAGTCGGTTAGTTTTTCTTCTACATTTTTAGTAGGGTTAGGCTTTGCTGCAGGTTGGACGCCTTGTATCGGACCAATCTTTTCTTCTATCTTATTATTAGGAACAGCAGTCGGTTCTCCTCCTTTACTTTATCTAATTATGTATGTTGTTGGTTTTTCATTGCCTTTTTTACTGGTTTCTTTCTTTATAACTAAATTAAAGAATATCTTGAAATACAGTGATTTAATTATGAAAATTGGTGGAGTCGTTTTAATTTTACTAGGTATATTGCTTTTGACAGGTACCTTAGAAAGTATATCTGAATGGGTAGCTCGTTTATTAGAAGGAACAAAATTTGAACTGTTGGGATAAATGAGGGGGACAGAAAAGTGAAAAAAATAATTTGGGCTATTTTAGGATTGGTACTTATTTTTGTTCTTGTTGATTTTGGCTATGACTTTGTCCAAGAGAGAAAAGATGAAAAACAAGCTGCTTCGGATGCTAGAATACAACAAGAAGAAAGCAAATCAGAACAAGTCCTTGAAGAAGGCAATAACTCAGGGCAATTAGCTTATGAATTTGAAGCAGAAGATATGGCTGGCAATATGGTGAAGCTATCAGATTATCGTGGAAAGAAAGTCTTCTTAAACTTTTGGGCAAGTTGGTGTCCTCCTTGTAAAGTAGAGATGCCACACCTAAAAGAATTTTCCCAAACACAAGAAGATGTCGTTGTACTAGGCGTGAATGTGACTACGTCAGAAACAGATCTTGCAAATGCGCAGCTATTTTTAGATGAATTTGATGTTGATTATCCAAATGTTTATGGCACGCAAAAAATGTTTAATTTATACCGCGTCCAATCCTTGCCAACATCTTATATTATTGACAGTCAAGGAATTATCCAAGAGAGAATCGTAGGTCCAGTAACGAAGGACATCTTAACAACAAAATTTGATTTAATTAAGTAACGAATAGCAATCAGAGAGAAGGTAGAGTATGAATACATTTCCACAAGCTAAATCATTAAAAGAAATTTTAGCGTTTATTGAAGAACACCGCTTTTCATTTGTTTATATCTCGAGAGAAAATTGTAGTGTGTGTCATTCCGTTCAACCGCAAGTTCAAGAAATGCTCAAGGAGTTTCCAACGATTCACCCCATCCAAGTGAGCGCAGATGATGTTCCAGAAGTAGCAGGCCAATTCACAGTCTTTACAGTTCCAGCACTCCTACTTTTCGTAGAAGGAAAAGAAACAATCAGAGAAGCTCGTTTTGTAGTAATGGATGATTTATATGATAAGTTTACACGTGTTGTTGAGAATAATTAAATAGTAAAAAAAAAGCTCTTTCAAAAAATTATTTTTTGAAAGAGCTTTTTTATAAAGGAGTGTGTTTGATAGAAAACAGTTGATTTTAGTAAAGTTTCAAAAAAAGATGTGATATAAATGAGGAAAGTAACTTAGTAGAATAGATAAATTGAAGAGAATCTAAATCAAAAATCACCTTTTATTATCGTTCTATCATTGTTAAGTGTTATAATAGAAGCAACTCTATCAAATGTAGCGTTTGAGAAGTGAGAATGGATTATTCCAAAGTGAAATCATAGTCTCTTGCTCAAATTTATAGTAAAAAGATAAGGTAGTAAAAGAGGAGTCATGTGTTTAAAAAAGCTAATCATTACATATTCAACTTATCTGGGATTATTCAGATGATTAAAAAAGGTAGTTAAATAAATAAAAAATCGAAATGAAAATTCAAAAAGAGAACAAATCAATGGAATCGGTGCGGAAGATCTACTTCAATTCTAAGAATTAGGTTAACTATATGGTCATTCAATTTTTTGATTGTAACTAGGCTAAAAGAATAGAGTGAAAATAATTTTTTCCCATTAAGATTAACGAGTAATAGCCGAATTATAATAGTAGAAAAGGAGGTTTTCCATGGACGCCTTTCAGCTCCATTTTCAGCCCAAAGTAAACGTGCAAAATGATCAAGTTCTCGGTTATGAAGTTTTATTGAGGAACAGACAAAACTGTCCTTGTTATCCTGCTTCTGATATGGAGGATATTATTAACAATCAACAAAAGCATGCTGCGTTTCTAACTTGGTTTCAAAAAGAATTAACAAAAAAAGCGACATTATATCCAATGGTAAATTTTTCTATTAATTTAGCGCCGAAACAGTTGCTTTATAGAGAAACACATCTTTTTTTAAGTGCGATGCAGCCATTTAAAAAGCAGTTGCTTATAGAAATAACAGAAGCGCCGATACTCTTTGTTGAAACAGCCCATTTCTCAACGGTCAAAATGATTGATAGCTATTTAGAATGTGCTCTTTTATCAATAAAAGAAAAGGGATATAGCCTTTCTTTAGATGATGTAGGCTCTGGACGGAATTCGCTAGAACAAGTTCTAAAATATGTTAAGCATATTAATCAAATAAAATTTTCATTGGTAAAGTATGCCCATAAAGGAATGGATGATGAAACAACTAAACTTTTTTTAAAAGCTTGGAAAAATTTCGCGGAAAGCTATCAGTTGGAATTGGTAATAGAAGGTATCGAAGATCAGTTGACTAGCAATGCTTTCAAAGAACAAGGAATTCTTCTCCAACAAGGTTATCACTTTGGTAAACCATCAAAGAGTTTCAAATCTTAAGATTACCGATAAAAGTGGAATAACAGGATTAAGCTAAAGGATAGGAGGGTACTAAAATAATAAAATTAATCTTTCAGGGTGCAATCGCTAATCTTTCTGTTATTAGTATGATGTCTTATTTAGGCATAAAACTCATTCCTAATGAAAAAAACTTTATTCTAACTAGACAACAGAAACTATTGATTTTCTTATTTGCAGGATTAACAAGCTTTATTGTGATGTCTTTTTCTGTGAATTTGCCGGAAAATATGAAAGTTGATTTGAGACATGTGATTATCATATTCTTAGTTCATTATTTTGGTCCTACATTTTCTATACCAATAACTATTTTTGTTTCCATTTTACGATTATATTGGGGAGTCAATCAAGCTTCTGTTTTATCTGCTATGGCCTATATTTTAATAGGAGTTGTATTGCCACTTTTAAATAAACACTTGCCTGATTTTATTAATAAATGTGTAACGCTGATTATGTATAATACTCTTTTTGTAATAGCATCTGGCTTTAATATGTATTATTTGACTGGAAATATTTTATTCAGTCTTAATGTATTCTTTTTATTTTTGCTTGTTTCTACTATAGTAGTTGTTTTAGAAAAGTTGTTTGTTGATGACATGATACGAAATCGACAAATGTACCTAAATGAAAAAGAATATGCAAAACGAGATTATTTGACAGGTTTACTAAATATGCGAGAGTTCAATAAACAATGGCAATTAAATCAAAAAAATGATGCTTATTACACTACTGCATTTTTAATGATAGATATTGATCATTTTAAACAAATCAATGATACGTACGGGCATCCAAATGGCAATTTAGTTTTACAGCAATTAGCGATGATTTTGAGGATAAATGCTCCAGATACTGAGCAAATTTACCGTATAGGTGGAGAAGAATTTTGTCTCATTTTAACTAATTGTACAGCTAATGAATTAAATGATTTAGCTGAAAAGGTAAGGGCGGTCGTTGCTTCTAAACCCTTTAAGCTCGAAGAGGATAATAGTGTAGAAGTGACTGTTTCGATAGGGTTGGCTTCAACTAGAAATAAAGATTTAAAAAAACTGTATCGTTCAGCGGATCGTTGTTTGTATCAAGCTAAGGATCAGGGTAGAAATAGAGTCGTTGCGCTGTTGGCTTAACATAGATGTATAGAGACAGAATGAAAATTTTTAAAATAAGAAATTATTGAAAATTAATATAAAAAGATGGGATGTTTTTGCGAACATACTAAAACTTCTCACTTTAAATTTCATATTTGAGTCTGTCACTCAACAAAAACAAAAAGCGATTCCGTTTCACAGGAATCGTTTTTTTGCAGTTTACTATTATCAGAAAGGGTTGTGTTTAATTTTTCAACAGCCTTTATGTTTACTTTCCTTTTTTTAAGCTAAAAAGCTTTACAAAAAATACCCTTGTAGGTATAATGTGTATACGGTCAAGGGTATAGAGTTAAAAAGCAAACAGACTGAATTTAAGAGTATAAAAGAATGAGTAACAAAACTTTAGTCATCGTTATCTTTGAATAAAATTGTACTAAGAAATAGGATGAAAATTAGGAGGAATACTATGTTTTTTAAAAAAGTACCATCTATTTCTACAAAAGAGTTAGAAAATAAATTAGCAGATAAACCACAAATTATTGATGTTCGTGAGCCTCATGAATTTAAGGCTGGACATATATCAGGTGCTAAAAATGTCCCACTTGGGAAAGTTGCAAATCATACTACAAAAGGAACGACTTATGTTGTGTGTCAATCTGGGATGCGTAGCAAGAGAGCAACCAAACAATTATTAGCTAAAGGACAAGATGTTGTGAACGTACGTGGCGGAATGTCAAGTTGGACAGGTTCTGTCAGAGGAGGAAAGTTGTAATGAAAATTGTCATTATTGGTGGAGTAGCCGGTGGAATGTCTGCGGCAACAAGATTAAGACGCTTAAACGAAACAGCAGAAATTATTGTATTAGAAAAAGGACCATACGTATCCTTCGCTAACTGTGGTTTGCCTTATTACATTGCAGGTGAGATAGAGGAAAGAAGCGACTTATTGGTTCAAACACCAGAACAATTGCACGCACGTTTTGGATTAGATGTACGCCCTAATAGTGAAGCGATGCTAATCGATTCTGATAAAAAAGAAGTTGAAGTAAAGTCTGAAAAAGGAACCTATACGTTATCTTATGATAAATTAATTCTTTCTCCTGGTTCTAAAGCTTTTGTACCAACAGCTGAAGGGCTAGCTGAAGCCGAAAATGTCTTCACTTTACGTTCTGTACCAGATGTAGATAAGATTATGCATCACGTAGAAAAACTTAACCCTAAAAAAGCAGTGGTTATTGGAGCTGGTTTTATTGGTTTAGAAATGGCGGAAAGCTTAGTTAATCGTGGTATTCATGTTACGATTATTGAGAAAGTACCGCACGTATTGCCACCTTTTGATGAAGAAATGGCTGCCTTTTTAACAAAAGAACTAGAAAGAAATGGCGTTAAATTGCATACCAATCTTGCAGCAAGTGCTTTTAAAGAAAAAGGTCGAATAGTGGTATTGGAAAATGGTGAAGAATTAGAAAGTGACTTAACACTAATGTCTGTAGGTGTTATTCCAGAGACAACTGTTGCGAAAACAGCGAATATTCAAACAGGTATTCGTGGTGGAATAGTGGTAGATTCAACTTACGAAACAAGTGTTAAAGATATTTACGCTGTTGGTGATGCTATTATTGTTAAACAACAAATTACTGGTGAAGACACAATGATTGCGCTAGCCTCACCTGCTAACCGTCAAGGCAGACAAGTTGCTGACGTTATTAGTGGGTTAAATAGAAAGAACAAAGGCAGTATCGGTACAGCAATTGTGCGTGTATTTGACGTAGTAGCTGCATCAACAGGTTTAAATGAGCGCCAATTGAAACAAAGTGGTTTAGACTATGCTGTTGTTCATGTGCAAGGTAAAAATCATGCAGGTTACTACCCTAATGCGAGCACTATTTTATTGAAACTTTTATTTAACGCTACTACTGGTAAAATTTATGGAGCACAATCCATTGGAGAAGATGGTGTAGATAAGAGAATTGATATCATCGCAACAGCGATTAAAGGTGAATTGACAGTTGAAGATTTACCAGAATTAGAATTCACATATGCTCCACCATTTGGTTCAGCTAAAGATCCAGTCAATATGGCAGGGTATGCAGCAGTGAACATGATGGAAGGGTTATCTGAATCTGTTCAGTGGCACGAATTAGAACGTATGCAAGAAGACGGTTGGTTGTTATTAGACGTGCGAACAGAAAGCGAATTAGCAACGGATGGTAGATTAAAAGACGCTTTATCTATTCCATTAGATGATTTACGTGAGCGCTTGGATGAATTACCAAAAGAACAACCTATTATTGTTAGTTGTCAAAGTGGCTTACGCAGCTACATTGCAGAACGAATCTTAAAACAAAACGGATTTACTGCTAAAAACTTAGATGGTGCTTTTGCACTTTATTCTGTAGTAAATTCACAAAAGGTGGTTAACTAATGTATCAATCTATTTCAATGCCAGAATTCGAACAAGAGTGGAAAAAAACAACGCGTTCTTTAGTTGATGTTCGCGAGTTAGACGAATGGGAAAATGGTCATGTTGAAGGAGCTATCCATTTGCCCCTCAGTGATTTTCCAGACTTAAAAGGTAGACTTGAAAAGGGAAAAGAGTATTTTGTTATGTGCCATTCAGGTGGACGTTCTGCTATGGCCTGTCAATATCTAGCTAAAGATGGATTTACTGTTACAAATGTCATGGGTGGTATTTCTGCATGGAGAGGCGACGTTGTCTAAGGATCTTTGACAAGCACCGCTAATCAATAAAAGATTAAACCCAATCAATTAAACAACTGTAGCAGAAAGCAAAGAGACAAATTTATTTGTTTCTTTGCTTTCATACTTGCTATAATAGAAGTTGCTCCTTAACAGAGCAACTTTTTGTATTTTTTAAGCAAATTTTTTAAAAAAAGGAGACCACTTATGTATGAGCCGATAATTGAATTGAACCACGTAAGTTTTAAAGTAGCAGATAAATTAATTTTGAATGATGTCAACTTTTCAGTAGACAAAGGCGAGTTTGTAACAATCACTGGACCTTCTGGAAGTGGCAAAAGTACGTTACTAAAAATAATAGCTTCTATGCTTTCTCAAACAGCGGGAACCATTCAGTATAAAGGGAAAAAGATTGAAGAGTATGATCCGATTGACTACCGTAAAGAAGTATCTTATGGGTTTCAAACCGCTGTATTATTTGGGAAAACAGTAAAAGATAATTTGGTTTTTCCATACGAAATTAGGCAAAAATTATTCGATCAAGATAAAGCAATTGGTTACTTAGAAAAAGTAGGCTTGGATGAGACTTATTTGACAAAAAATATTAATGATTTGTCGGGTGGAGAAAAACAACGGATTGCCTTGATACGCAACGTCTTAATTTTACCAGAAGTTCTTTTACTGGATGAAGTTACTAGTGCATTGGATGAAGAAAATAAAAAAATAATTGGTCACTTTATCGAAGAAATGAATCAAACCGAGCAAGTTACCGTTTTGTGGGTGACACACAACCCTAGTGAAGTAGCGGAATCAGATCGAGTGATATCTATTATTAATGGAGGAGTGAAAGAAAAAAATGGACTTGAGAATCAATAATACCTCTTTGATATTTGCAATGGGACTAGTTTTAGTAGCCTTAGCCATTGTTTATCGAGAAAAATTAGATCTAGGAAAAGATATTATTATTGGCGTTATTAGAGCAGTCATTCAATTGGTTATCGTTGGGTATGTTCTGGGTTATGTTTTCAAATTAGACAATAACATTATTACGTTCACAATGGTATTGGTTATTATTTTTAATGCTTCTTATAATGCTGGCAAAAGAAGTCAAGGGCTTCCGAATGCTTTTAAAATCTCTTTTATTGCTATTTTAACAGCGACATCATTGACCTTAGTAATCTTGTTGTTGTCTGGCTCACTTGTTTTCAAACCGTCTCAAATTGTTCCTATTACAGGTATGATTGCGAGTAATTCAATGATTGCTATTGGCATTAGTTACCGGAATTTAAACGGAAAATTTGCTGATCAAAGGCAACAAGTTCTGGAGAAACTAGCTTTAGGAGCAGACTTAAAGCAAGCCTCTATCTCTATTGTCAGAGACAGTATTAAAGCGGGCATGTCACCCACGATTGATTCTGCCAAGACGGTTGGATTAGTTAGTTTACCAGGTATGATGTCAGGTTTAATGTTTGCTGGAGTCGATCCTACACATGCAATAAAATATCAAATTATGGTAACCTTCATGCTGCTTTCTACAACGAGTATAGCCTCTGTCATTGCGAGTTACATGGCTTATAAGAATTTTTATAATGAGCAAAAACAATTGATTGGGTAAGGATATATAGTATATTTACTAAACTCGTTAACTATTTAGAAATAAAATACAAAAGAACGTTCACGGACACAACTAGTGTGAGGTGAACGTTTTTTTGTTATAAAATGAGAGTAAAAAGATAGAACAATTGAGCATGCTAGTCTAGTTGATTAAAAGACTGTATAATAAAAATAAAGGTAACAGACAGAAATCAAGCATGCTGAAGTAGTAAGGAAATAATAGATAAGAGGCGAAAAAATGAATCCAATCGTTAAACTAGCTTTAAAATTAGTGTCTTCTCCAAAAATAAATATGGAAGAAGATTATTTATGGATTCGAAAGGTTCAGCGTTTTTTTTCAGGAAAACCGATTCGCTCAAACTATCGAATTTTAGATCGAAAAATTTATTCAGCAGACAAAAGTCACGATATTCCAGTACGTATTTTCCAGCCAGCAGAAAAAAAATCAGATGATGTGTTATTATTTTTTCATGGTGGCGGATGGGTAATTGGGGATATCAATACGTATACAAAGCCATGTATAAATATGGCGGATTTAACTGGAAGAACGGTTTATTCAGTGGATTACCGTCTAGCACCTGAGCACCCTTATCCAGCTGGACTGGAAGATTGTTACCGTGTTGCAGACGCGATGTTAGACAATTTATCGTTAATCGGTTTAACAAGCGCATCTCAATTAACCTTAATTGGTGATTCAGCTGGTGGAAACTTGGCAGCTGCTGTCTCTTTATTGCTACGAGACAATCGAAAAGACCAACCACAAAAACAAATTTTACTTTATCCTGTTACGTACTGGGATCATACGGAAAACTCTCCTTATGAGTCGATTAGAACAAAGGGGACAGATTATGGATTAACTGCAAAAAAAGTGAGTGAATATATGGATTTGTATCAACCAGATGAAGAGAAAAGAAAAAGTCCCTATATTTCTCCATTAATGGCATCCGATCTTACCAGACAACCTGACACATTAGTTCTGACATCTGAAAATGACCCTTTGCGAGACGAAGGTGAGGCGTATGCAAAAGTACTAGAAAATGCTGGGAATAGGGTACGTGTTCACCGAGTTAAAGAAAGTGTTCATGGTTTTATTACGTATCCTAAAATCTCAAAGTTAGTGGTAGAGGCTTATCAGCAGATAAATGACTTTTTAGATGAGGAGTAAGAAATAAGAAGGAAAAGGAGGAAATAAGATGAAACGAAAAACCTGGGTACGACTGGATAATGCTTCTAATATCTTTTTAGCTGCGATGACGAACAGAGATACAAAGGTTTTTCGTTTAACAGCAGAAATGACTAGCATTGTTGATCCTAAACTGTTGCAAAAAGCACTAGATAAAACCTATGAACAATACTTGCTTTACCATAGTGTATTAAGACGAGGAGTTTTTTGGTATTATTTAGTGATGAGCGACCTAAAGCCTAAAGTGGTAGCAGAAACCTTGCCACCCTGTTCCCCACTGTATCATTTTGACCAAAAAGAATTATTGTTTAGAGTCATATATCAAGAAAATCGTATTCATCTAGAAGTATTCCATGTGCTATCAGATGGAATAGGTGCCATGTGGTTTTTTGAGGATCTGATTAAAGAGTATGTTTATCTACGAGTGCATGAGATTGCTGAAAATAAGTGGGAAAAAACACCACTTCAGATAGAACAGCAGTTGGAAGATAGTTTTAATCAACATTTCCGTCAAGAAGGTCAAAATACCTTTAGTAATGCTGCTCGATCGGCTTTCTTTTCTGTCGTCAAAACAAGTAAGCAAGCAGGTAAAGTGGTTGTAAAGTATAGCAAGAAAACATCCTCTTGGTTTGGTTCATCTGCGAGTATAGAATCAAATAAAAAACGTGTCTATCAAATAAAAAATAAAAAAACGCCAGATAACCGTCCTCGAGTAGTGGATTTGAGTGTCCCATTAAAAGAAACACTCCAATTGGCTAAAGAACAACAAGTCTCATTAACCATTTATCTGATTGCTTTATTTTTTGAGTCTATTAGAAAAGCTGAAACAAATTTCAAACAAACAGATACAATTGCTATTTCTGTTCCAGTCAATCTAAGACAGTTTTACCAATCAAATTCTGCTCGTAACTTCTTTAGTACAGTTTTACTAGAATATACTTACTCAGGAGAAGAAGAAGAGTTTAATCATCTTTGCATGAGTTTAAGTAAACAGTTGCATGACCATTTGGAACCGGAAAGATTGTCACAGCGACTAAGTAAATTAATTAAAGCAGAATACCATCCAATTGCACGAATTTCGCTTCGTCCCTTTAAAGATATGATTCTAAAATTGATTAATCGACAAAACAATCGAAAGGTAACGGTCGCGATGTCCAATTTGGGACAATTTGCGTTACCATATCCAATGAATACTTATATTAAACAAGTTTATTTTAAAACATCAGCCGTCAGACCTCAATTTTGTATGATTAGTTATGAGGATAGCTTAACGATTAGTTTTACGTCACCTTTTATTGATGTAGCTATTCAAAAAGAATTTAGTCGTTTTTTGAGTGAAGCGGGCTTGCCAGTGAGTATTGCGGTTAATCAAGTGACCACTGCTGAGTTAGGGGGGGAGAGCGGATGAGTGAGTGTTTAGCGTGTCAGGCAACTATTGAAGGCAATTGGGAAAACTGTCCGTTATGTGGTCAAGAACTTGAGCAAGAGGCTGTAACAGTCCAATCCAACCCTTATCCACCTATTCCGTTACGCTACAATAGAAAAAGAGTCTTGAGTTTATTAATGATTTTTACAATAATAATAGGGTTACTCTTTCTAGGAATAGAAGAAATTTGGCTAGATCGAAATCAAGGACTGAAATTAGCTGTACTTGGTATCGTGAGTTTGTGGACAGTGGTTTATACTTTGATTAGAAAAAGAAGAAATACGGCCAAAAGTATTCTCTACTTATTGATTATTGTTTCAGTAATTAGCATCTATTTAGACTATTCACTGGAGTGGAATGGTTGGTCAACAACGTATGTGATTCCAGTTATTTGTATTTTTGCTGACCTAGCGCTAACGATTTCAATGAAACTTATTTTTTCAAAAGTAGGAGACTACATTCTTTACCTATTGATTATAGTCATTTTAGGCTTTTTTCCAGCGTTATTTCTTTTCCTTGACTGGACGACTAATCCTATTCCGTCTATATTATCCAGCATTATTAGTGCGATCATGTTTGTGGTTTTATTTGTTTCTCACAGAAAAATTATTATGTGTGAGTGGGAAAAACGAATGCAAATTTAGATTTTATTAGTGAGTGACTTAAAAAATGAGTACGCCATAAAAATAGCCTTCAAACTCTTATCAGGAAAATGATGTAAGAGAGAAGGCTGTTTTTTATTTTTTAGCTTTTTTTGGATAAAATAAGGAAGTGTTTTCAGCAACAGCAGCAAATAGTCCAAAGCCGATACCTAAAATAGGAAAAATCATCCAACCTGGCGACCATGTTTGGAACAATAAACCTGAGATAACGTAGATTCCTGTAGCAAGTGGAAAAATAATGTTAGCCACGTTGGTTGTTAACCGTTCACTAGCAACTTTTTTTGGAGCGTAGTCGCCAATTGAAAGTAATTTGTCGTATGTTGCATAGATAATACCGAAAAATATGAAGAGAAAGACGCCAATAGAAACAAAGCTGAGTAAAAAGATGAGTGACCAAAGTGGAGTTGATTGGACAAAAAGTAAAGACAGTAAAAGGAAAACAACTCCTACGATACAAAAGAGGATTCCTGTGGTGATTCCTTTTGTAAATTGTGGTTGGTATTCTTTTTTTTCTTGAACTAACTCAGACTGTGTTAAAGAATCAACTGAAATCGTTTTTCCTTCTAGATTAAACGCTCGTTCTTTCATTCCAAAAGTAACGAATAAGCTAAGAGCCAGAGCGCTTAAAAGTAAAACTGGAATCAAAGAAAATAAAATCACTTGCATAGAATCTAAAGAAGAAAAGAACGGGAGAAAAGAGACTGTCGCTTGAATGAGTAAAGAGAATACGGGCGCGAATAGTATAAGCCAGACACCACCAGCGATAGCCAAACTAAACCTTGAACGATGAGTTTTAAATGCTTCAACTTCAGCTTTTGACCAACTAAGTGTTGTTTCGTTAACCTCAGATTCTTCAGTAGATAAGTTTATTTTAGTAAAGTAGCTATCTAGGTCACCGAATTCAGCTAGAACGTTAGCTGTAGCTTGCTGTTGACCTTGCTCTTCTTTAATTAACTGTACGTATCTTTTTTCCATATCTGATAACATTTTTTGTTTTAATTTAGCCATCTCTGGAGTTTGCGGCAATTGTTCAAAAATAGAATTGACGTAATTTATGATGATAAACATAACTCATTCTCCTTTCTTCTACAGATAAATGCATAGTTTTTTAATGAAGCGAGCTAGCGGTCTTGAATAACTAAGGATCCAATCAAATTTTCTTCATAGAAGACGAATAGTGGTTCTGGATAAGTTCTTTTTAAGTAGCGAGTAACAGTTGGCGTATGTTCTGTATGATCTAGCTTTAGTAAGCATATTTAGTTTAACAGTAAAAAGTTAATTATCCTTTAAGGAAGCGAGAAAATGTATAGCGATAAAGTAAGTTTAGTATTAATACTCACGGATAAATAAACTGAATTTAACTAAAATAAGCAGGATGGATAAAAAATAAAAAGAAAGAAAAAGCGTCTTACATTGACTTTTTCTTTCTTTTTTTATTTGCAGTGACCAATTAGTTTTCGCGTACATCTTTCATTGCATCTAATGTTTCCACATCTGCTGGAGAAATAGTAAAATCCAGTTGACTATTTTCAATGATACGACTTTCATGAGTTGATTTTGGTAAAGGCACCGTATCTTTTTCTATACAGTAACGAATAGACAATTGAGCAGGGGTCACGTCATATTTTTTAGCCATCGTAATTATTTCAGGACTAGCTAGGATATCGCCTGTTGCTAATGGCGAATAAGCTTCAATAAGAATCTCATTCTCATTACAAAAAGCCACTAATTCTTTTTGGTCTCTGCCGATGTAGAAAGGAATTTGGTTAGCCATTGGTACGATGTCACAAGCATCAATTAAAGCTTTGATATCCTCTATTGAAAAGTTAGAGACACCAATTGCACGGATTTTTTTATCGTTGTATAATTTCTCCATGGCTTTCCAAGTTTGGATATTTTCTTTCGTACAATCTTTGCCAATTTCATCCCACGGCCAAGGGGCATGGATAAGGTAAAGATCAATGTAGTCCATTCCTAGATTTGTGAGAGTGGTATCGAAAGCTTCGAGTGTTTCATTGTATCCTTTAATCTGTGCGGGCAATTTACTTGTTAGAAAAATAGCATCACGCGATAGGCCAGAATCTTTAATCGCTTTTCCAACATTTTCTTCATTTCCATAGGCTAAGGCTGTATCAATGTGTGTGTAGCCATTTTTGATGGCCATTGTTACCGCATCATAGGCCTCTTCATTTGGAATCTGCCACGTACCAAAACCGATATAGGGAATAGTTGTACCGTTATAAAAGGTAAATTGTTTTTCTTTCACTTTAAATGTCCTCCTTGTTTTTTATCTGTTTACATTAGACAGTAATCGTTTTCATAGGTTAATTATACCAAAAAAACTAACAGATTAAAATGATAGAGCTTTTGGGAACAAAGCTTCATCATCTTTTTAATAAAAATCAATGATAAGAACGATTCAGAATGTGTTATGATGAATAAGAGAAATAAAACGATACCAATAAAAAGTGAGGAATCAACCCATGAGTAAAATAATATTGACAGGTGATAGACCAACCGGGAAGCTCCATTTGGGGCACTATGTTGGCTCTTTGAAAAACAGATTAAAGTTACAAGGCGATTCAGAAAATCAAACCTTTATCATGATTGCAGACCAACAAGCATTAACAGATAATGCAAAAGATCCTAAAAAAATACAAGATAGTTTACTTGAAGTTGCGTTGGATTATTTGGCAGTAGGCTTAGATCCAGCTAAATCCACAATTTTTGTGCAATCTCAAATCCCTCAACTAGCAGAATTGACAATGTACTACTTAAACTTAGTAACCGTGTCACGCTTAAAACGCAATCCAACAGTGAAATCAGAGATTAACGAAAAGAATTTTGGCGAAAGTATACCAGCTGGATTCTTTATGTATCCGGTTAGTCAAGCAGCTGACATCACAGCCTTTAAAGGCACACATGTCCCTGTTGGAGAAGACCAAAAACCAATGATCGAGCAAACAAGAGAAATCGTAAAAGATTTTAATCGAATCTACAATACGAACACATTGGTTATGCCAGAAGGTATCCTTCCTGAAAAAGGGCAAGAAAGACTAATCGGCATTGATGGCAAAGGTAAAATGAGTAAATCGTTAAACAATGGCATTTATCTATCCGATTCATCTGATGTCATCAAGAAAAAAGTGATGAGCATGTATACAGATCCTACTCACATCCGTGTAACCGATCCTGGTAAAGTAGAGGGCAATGTTGTCTTCACATATTTAGATGTTTTTGGAACAGACAAAGAAAAAATTCAAGCGTTGAAAGAAGAGTACCAACACGGTGGTTTGGGAGATGTAAAAATCAAATTGTATTTAAATGATATCTTGCAAGACTTCTTACAGCCGATAAGAGAAAACAGAGAACAATTTGGTAAAGACAAAGACGAAGTTTACCGTATGCTAAAAAATGGTAGCCTAGCTGCTGAAAAAGTAGCTGCGCAGACCTTATCTGAAGTGAAAGCTGCTATGGGGATCAATTATTTCGGTTAATCTAGTTCGTCACTCTTTAAGCTTTCCTAACACAAGATTAGTTGTGTTAGGAAAGCTTTTTTTGATAGGTGGTTGAAAAATGAAGGTTCGGTAGTACTTGCTGGGAAATTTTCGCATCAGCAGGTGAAGTTTTTTAAAGAGCTTCTTGGCTTTTGGTCGCTTAAATAGACAAGTTTTAAGAGTATTTAGTCCCACTTGTCTCCTTTAAGGGAAGATTAGACAAGTAGCGAGTAGTATTCACTCCACTGGGCTAAAAAACCAGAATATCGGACAAGTGGACGACTAGTTTCACCAAACTTGTCCAGTTTAGAAATAAAGTCTAGAAGATAGGGTCAAATAAGAAGAGTATAGAGTAACTAGAAAGAAAGGCAGCGGGGTATAAAGTTAGGAGAAGCTATCTTAAAGGCTCTTTCTTCATTAGAAATCGCTCTCATGTTATACTGTAAACAACTAGAAACCATTTCAAAAAAAGAGAGGAAGGAAAAAATCATGATGGAAGAATTGAAGAAATTGGTGTTCGCAGGAATCGGAGGGGCGGCTCTAACTTATGAGAAAGCTCAAGAGGTCGTCGAGAATTTAGAAAAGAAAGGCAAACTTTCGGTAGAAGAAGGCAAGCGTCTAAAAGAAGAATTGGTGCAACGTAAAAATGGCAGTGAAAAAGAAGCAACCAATCACGAAGACGTTGAGGCGCACTTAATCGAAATGACAGCGACGCATAGAAAAGACCTCGAGGAATTGGAAAAAAAAGTAGCAGATTTAACGCAAAAAGTAGATGAATTAATTAGCAAGCGATAAGTCACTAGCGACTGGTGGGGGTTAAGAGATGGAAAAGTCAGGTGGTGAACGATTAAGAGAGATTGTAACGGTTCTTGCTTCATATGGATTTGGCTACCTTTATCGAACGGCATTCAAAAATGCCAATCAAAAGCAAGATGCCGTTAGTCTTCGTAAAGCATTTGAAGAATTGGGTTCTAGTTTTATTAAAATTGGGCAAATTATTTCTACCCGCCCAGACTTGTTGCCACAAGAGTATATTGACGAACTAGCTAAACTACAAGATAACGTTCCTCCTTTTTCTTTTGTTGCTATTCAACGTATTTTTAAAGAAGAATTTGGTGAAGACATTGAGGCAGTTTTTGACCAAATAGAAGAAACACCATTAGCCAGTGCATCTATTGCGCAAGTTCATCGGGCTAGGATGAAAAATGGCGCAGAAGTGATTGTAAAAGTTCAACGACCGGATATCGAAGAAAACTTATTGAGAGACATCGCTCTATTTTCTCGCATTCTATCATTGGCTCCACATACGATAAAAGAGTTGATTTCTGATCCTGATCTAGCTCTCAAAGAAATTGAAGAAGCAACAAAAATGGAACTAGATTTCAGAAATGAAGCGACTGCATTGCTGAAGTTTAAAGTATTCAATAGAGAACTTAAATCTGTTGGCGTACCCAACTTAGTCAGTACCTACGTTTCAAAAAGAGTCTTAGTTGAAGAATACATTGAAGGAATAAAAATTCTTGATTTACCTGAATTAGAAAAAGAAGGTTATGTTAAAAAAGATATTGCAGAAAAATTAGTCGTCTCTTTTTTCTCACAAGTCTTTAAAGATGGTTATTTTCATGGTGACCCACACCCTGGGAATATCTTAATTAGAGATAAAAAAATTATTTTTATTGATTTTGGTATCATGGGCGAACTAGCGATTGAAAATAGAGAAAGTTTAGTTAAACTATTAAAAGCCATTGTTTTTAATGACATTGATCTAGTGATGAACATTCTGTTGAAAATGGGTGTAACAAAAGAGCGAATCAATCAATACGAGTTTTATGAAGATTTAACGTACTTTTTTGAAACCTATTTAACAACTAGCTACCAAAAAATCAATATGAGTATCTTATTTGCTGATATGTTGGAAGTAACCCAAAAGCATCGTATTATAATCCCCAATGATTTTACGATGTTAGTTAAGTCGATGGGGATGATTGAGGGCATTTTGGCAGAATTGGATCCAGAAATAAACGTCTTGAAAGTTGCTAATCTATATATGCAAGCGAGTGACGATTTATCCTTATATGATTCTATCTCTAAAGAAAAATTGTTGATTACAAGCTACAAACTATCGAAAGATCTAATTGATTTTCCCAACCAGTTAAAGCAACTCTTGACGAATGCGACTAGTGGCAGAGCGAAATTGCATATTGAATTAGTTGATGCGGATAATAAGTGGAAGGGCCTTAATAAAATGGTCAACCGATTGGTCTTTGCTTTAATTATTGCGGCACTGATTCTTTCCTCAGCAATCATTGTTGCAATGGCAGAAAGTTCAAGTGTTTCTATCATTGGGATTATCATTTTTCTAGGCGCAGGATTAATGGGTATTTGGCTGCTTATTTCTATTATTCGTTCAGGTACGTTGTAATCAAATAAAAGATGAGAACAGCCAGGACTATAAAGTTCTTGCTGTTTTTTTGCCTACATAAAATTACGTCATTATTTTTATTAACGGTTATTTTATGGTAATCGAACAGCTAATTTAATTAAAATGAGAGCCCTTTCTATTCTTTACGTAATAAACGTATTTCTTTTAATAATAGTTCAAACGGATGCTTAAAAAAAATCAAAACTAGCCGATATAAATAATGGCTAGTAATCTGATGTTTAATAAGATTTTAATCATGTGATAAGTTGGGTAAAATAAATACGCCACATATGGTATGGACTAGTTAATTTTAATGACTTAAGGGGAGGCTTTTTGGGTGGTTCGTAAAAATAAAAAATCAATAAGTAGAAAAAAGAGTATAGGAATGAAAGTTGGAGTTACGCTATTCTTGTTATTTATTATACCTGTCATAATTGTTTTATCAGCAACAACGATTAACACAAAAAACTCTATTGCTAAACGAATCGAAGCGAGTGAAAAAAGTACCACAACTCAAGTAGCCAATCAATTTGATTGGGCAGGACAAGAATTAGAAGACACAATCGAAGCTTTAGCTCAAAAAGCTAGTTTTAGATATATGGAAAAAGGACCGGAAAAAGACGATGCTATTTTAGAAGATTTAAAATTAGCTAAAGCAAGTGGACTTTACATAGAAGATGCCTATTATGCACCGATAGAAGGCGGATTGATTAGGGAAGAAGCCATTGTAGACTTTGATAGCGCATCAAGAGTATGGTATCAACGAGCTGTTGAAAGACGAGGAGCAATATTCTGGACAGAACCTTACACAGATTATGTTACAGGAGAAGTTGGTTTAACTGTTTCTAAAGCGATTATCAAAGAAAGTGAAGTTATCGGCGTAATAGGATTGGATTTAAGTCTTAAAAACCTTACAAAATTGATTACTTCATCACAAGTAGGGACAACAGGAGAAATTTTTGTTCTTTCAGATAAAGGTAACTATTTAATCTCTAGAGATCAAGAAAAAGTAGAGAAGGACGTTTCAAATAAACCGATTTTCAAAGAAGCAGATGATCAATTTGGATTTATCTTAGATAAAACGTTTAATAAGGATATTCAAACGTACTACAAAAAAGTTGGACGTCTAGGTGTTATTATTTACGGAGCAGTTCAAGCTGATGAAATGGTTGAAGAAAATCAAGCAAGTATTAGAAGTGCTTTTGTCGTCACGGTACTATCTTTAATTGTAGCTTTGGTAGCGGCTTTGCTATTTACTTTAATGATTAAAAGAATTGCTAATGCTATTATTTCAGCATTTACACGAGTTGAGCAAGGAGATTTAACGGTTCAAATGACTCATTCAGATATTACACTCACTCCTAAAATAAAATGGTTGAAAAAACGCAAGACAAATTCTAAAAAATTGTCTAAAGAACTGACTAAGCTGATTGTTGAAAAAGAAGTGAATCCAAATGGTGACGAGTTAAACCAAATAGCCTTCTCATTTAATCGAATGGTCAAGAATTACAAAGCAATTGTTGGTGACATTAAGAAAAATAGCCAAACAATATTAGATATGACATTATCATTAACCGAAATCTCAAAACAAACGACTTCTGCAACCGAAGAAGTTTCTGAAACAATCAGCGGGATTGCTGAAGCAACGGGTATACAAACGCAAGACACAGAAGAAACAGCTAATAAAATGGACGAACTTTCAACAATCCTTGCAGGAGTTGAAGAAAGTGTTCAAATAATTGGGAAAAGTGCCGACGATACAACTGTAGCTAATGGGCGTAATAGTGAAAAAATGTTTGATGTATATGAAAATTGGCAAGCCAATATTCAAATGATGCTCCAATTAACAGAAAGTATCAATGCAGTTGATGAAGACATTCAAAGTATTGAAACAATCAGTAAAGCAATCAGTGGTATCTCAGCACAAACAAACTTATTAGCTTTAAATGCTTCTATAGAAGCAGCAAGAGCGGGAGAGTCTGGAAGAGGTTTTGCGGTTGTTGCTGACGAAGTAAGAAAGTTAGCCGAACAAAGTGCTCAATCAACACGAAGTATCACAGATATTATTAAAACGGTTCAAAAGAGTTCTCAAACAATGATTGCTAAGATGAGTGAATCTTTTGAAGAGAGCGAAAAACAAACGAGAACAATCGACGAAGCAATTGATTCAGCTAATACCGTAACCGATCAAATGGAAATTTTAGTAGAAAATATTATCAATGTAGTTGGCTTAAGTAGTCAAATTGAAAGCAAAAAAGATGACACACTTGCTTCAGTAGAAAATATAGCTGCTTCGGCACAAGAAAATTCAGCGGGTACAGAACAGGTTTCTGCAAATGCTGAGGAAATACTAGCAACAATGGAAGAATTCAGTGCAAATATTCATGATTTAGATAACATTGCGAAAAAATTAGCTGATGAAACAAGTCAATTTAAATTAGAGTAGACTCTCTCTTAAGAATCAATGAAGCATTTATTAATAGGGAAATGAATCAGCACGGAGTCGATTGTGCAAAAAAGAAGCGAATAGATCTTTTTTGTACAAAAGATTTCTGCTGTTTTTCTGTTATTATTTAAAAAGAGAATCAAAAAAAATATTGGAGGAACAAGATGGAAAAGTTTATTGTCTTTACTAGTGGAGCTCAAAACTTCGCTATCCCTATTACAGCAATTGAAAAAATTATCATGATGCAAGCTCCAACTAGAATTCCAGATACGTCTTCTTATTTATTAGGAGCGATTCCCTATAGCGATCAATTGTTGCCAATCATCGATTTATGCGAACGTTTATTTGGTCAAAAAACGGCTCAAACAGATAGCACAAAAATTATTGTCGCTGAGTGGAAAGAATTAAAAATTGGTTTAGTAGTAGAAGACGTCCTGTCTGTTAGTAATTTTGAAGAATTGCCAAAAGACGAGGCAGAAGAAGATATGCGGCAAGCAGCTAAGTACGTGCGTGCTTTATTTAAAACAGAAGAAGGCATTGTTTTAGTGTTAGATGTAGATGACCTATTCTCATCAGGAAATGAAAGAGAATTAATCGAGTTAATCAATAAATAAAAAATGAGTCGTGAGATAAAAGAATGGGGAAAAGGCATGCTCAACGAAATAAAAGTAGGTATTTCAGACTATAAGGTAGCGAGTGTACCTCAAGTGTTGATGACAATTGGGCTAGGTTCTTGCGTGGGGATTGCCATTTATGATCCTAAAACAAAAATTGGCGGACTAAGTCACATTATGCTGCCAGATAGCAGTTCGTTTAAAAATGCCCAAAAAATTGAAAAATTTGCTGATTTAGCTATCCCGCAGATGGTATCTGAGATTAGAAAAGAAACAAAAAACCAAAGGCTGATAGCCAAAATTGCTGGTGGTGCTAGTATGTTCCAAACAGCTAATGATTCATATATAGGAAGTATTGGTGAACGAAATGTTGCTGCAGTCGAACGAAGTTTAAAGCTGTTAAATATTCCTTTATTAGGAACTCATACAGGAGGCAATATGGGTAGAACAATGATTGTAGATTTAGCAACTTTTTCAGTCACGGTTCGAATGGTTAACCGAGACATTATCGTATTGTAACAGCGAATAGGAGCGAGTAGAAAAGATGGGAATAAGAGTATTGGTCGTAGACGATTCTGCATTTATGAGAAAAATAATAACTGAAATGATATCAGAGGTAAAAGGTTTAACTGTTGTTGGAATAGCTAGAAATGGCCATGATGCACTGAAATCTATTCCCTTGTTAAAGCCGGATATCGTGACGTTAGATATTGAAATGCCAGGTTTAAATGGGCTAGAGACTCTTGAAAGAATCAAAAAAGAGTTTGATATTCCTGTAGTCATGATGAGTTCCCATAGTGGAGAAGCGATTACGATTGAAGCGTTAGAGCTAGGTGCAATGGATTTTATTGAAAAGCCAGTTGATCTAAAAAACCAAGCAGCAGAATTCAAGAAAGAGATTGAAAAAAAAATCAAACCATTAATGAAAGCAAAAGAAGAACAAATTCCAAAAAAGCAATTAGAAAAAGGAACAACAACGAAAGAATGGCAAAAAAATGTTCCTGAAAAAATAGAGGCACTTGTTATTGGCGCATCTACTGGAGGACCAAAAGCCTTATTACACATTATTCGTCACTTGCCAACAACGTTGGCTATACCAGTGTTTATTGTGCAACACATGCCTAAAGGATTTACATTATCGTTTGCTGAACGGTTAAATTTGAAATCAGAAGTAACCGTCGTTGAAGCAAAAGATGGAATGGTTATTGAAAAAGGAATGGTTTATTTGGCTCCTGGAGATTATCATATGACTATCAAGGAAAATGAAATTATCTTGAATCAAATGCCAAAAATTTTAGGAGTACGACCAGCAGTGGATTATCTCTTTCAATCAGCAGCTATGCGCTATAAATCAACACTGGTAGGTGTGATTTTAACTGGTATGGGACACGATGGCAGTGAAGGGATGAAGCACATAAAAGAACAAGGTGGTTTTACCCTAGCACAAGATCGCGAAACATCTGTTGTTTATGGTATGCCAGGCAGTGCAATCAAAAAAGGGGTAGTAGATGAAGTAGCTAGTTTAACAGAACTATCTGACAGGATAAATTGGATGATAAGGATGAGACAATGAGCCTAAACTATGATTTTTTTTATGAATGGACCAACAAGAATTTAAACCTTAATCTAGCCGGTTACAAAGAAAAGCAATTGCAAAGAAGAATTGCAAGTGTGATGAAAAATGCTGGCTCTTTAACATTAGAAGACTATTCTAAAAAAATAGCAAAAGATGAAACAGTCAAACAACAATTTTTAGATTATATTACCATCAATGTAACGGATTTTTTTCGCAACCAAGATATTTTTGAAGAATTTGAAACACAACTGAATGTCTTGTCTCAAACTTTTCCATCAATGAAAGTTTGGAGTGCGGCCTGTTCTACTGGAGCAGAAGCCTACTCAATGGCGATGATTTTTGATAAACATAAATTGAGAATGGCAGAAAAAATACTGGCTACAGATATTGATGAAACAATTTTAAAAAGGGCTAGAGTAGGTATGTACAAAAATCACGAAATGAAAAATGTTCCAGTCAAAGAACGAGCAACGTATTTTGATGAAAAAGAGGGACTATTTTATTTGAAACCAGTGATTAAAAATCAGGTCCAATTCAAACGCCATGATTTAATTGCGGATACGTTTGGTAAAGACTTTCACATCATTGTTTGTCGCAATGTGACAATCTACTTTAAGGCTGAAGTCAAAGAAGATCTTTATCAACGATTCAGTGATTCACTTGTTAAAGGCGGCATCTTCTTTACTGGAGCAACAGAAGCTATTTATAATCCAGAAATGTATGGACTGAAAAAAATATCTGCATTTATGTATGAAAAACTGTAGACGACTAGTGTTTATGCAAAAATCAACTGGATACAAGAATGCTCCCATTTGCTAGTAAGAAAATGAAAAAGGAGGAATACGATGGATGAAAATAGTAAGTACCTCGAATTATTTTTTGAGGAAGCAGATGAGCATTTACAAAGTTTGAACGAACAAGTACTTGAATTAGAAAAAAAACCAGAACAATCTGAAATAGTTGATGTGATGTTTAGATCAGCCCATACCATTAAAGGAATGGCAGCTACAATGGGATTCGATACGATGACTAAATTGACCCATAATATGGAGAATGTGTTCGATTTATTAAAGTCAGCGACCATCCAAGCAGATGAACAATCTATTGCCCTCATCTTTGATTGTTTAGACACGTTGTCCCAATTAGTTGAAGACTTGCGTGAAGACAATAAAGTTGAACGAGATATTTCAGCATTGGTGGAACGATTAAATGTTGTTGTAAAAGGAGAAACTGACGAAACGATTGAAGAAGCTGATTCAACAGATGACCAATTTAATCTGGAGCTACATAAACTAGATGATTCCGATATTCAAGTAATAGAAAGTGCAAATGAGAATGGGTTTAATGCTTATAGAATAGCAGTTAAAATAGCTGAGGATAGCAGCATGAAAAATGCTCGTGTTTTCTTAGTGATGAGTAAACTAGAACAACAAGGCGACGTATTATACATTGAGCCATCTGCAGAAGTATTGGAAAGTGAAGAATTTGGAGAAGTATTTAAACTCATCTTTTTAAGTAAAGCAGATGAAGAGACCGTTAAAAATTTAGCTTTAGATAATAGTGAAATTGATGCAGTTTTAATTGAAACCGTTACGGATGCTCAAGCGCTTATCCAGTCTGATCTAATAGAGAAAAATGAACAAGAAGAAATTAACGTGATTGAACAAGAAGAAAAGACTCCAACAATAACGGAAAATAAAATAACTGAGAAAAAAGCTTCGTCAAAACAAGTGATGAATCATTCTGTTCGAGTGGATATCGACAAACTAGATACTTTTATGAACTTAGTATCAGAATTGGTTATTTACCGAACTCAACTAGAAGACTTTAGTGCAAAACTTCAATCAGCAGAATTAAATGAGCCATTGGAACAAGTAGCAAGAATCAGTTCAGAATTACAAGAGTTGGTTCTAAAAATTAGAATGCAACCAGTCAGTGCAGTAATGAGTCGTTTCCCAAGAATGGTACGAGATTTAGCCAATGATTTAGACAAAGAGTTCGAATTAGTAATCGAAGGAGAAGACACAGAACTAGATCGGACAGTTGTTTCTGAACTAGGGGAACCCTTGATTCACTTAATCAGAAACGCTGCCGATCATGGGATTGAAATTCCTGATAAACGACTAGCGTTAGGTAAACCTGCTAAAGGACAAATTAAAATTACAGCTTATCAAGAAGGAAACCGCGTTGTGTTAACAGTTTCTGATGATGGGAAAGGTGTAAACCCTGTAGCTATTAAGAAAAGTGCCGATAAAAAAGGCATTCCAACAGAAGGGCTAAGCGATAAAGAGCTACAACAATTGATCTTGCATGCTGGATTTTCGACTGCAGAAGAAGTAACCAATATTTCTGGTCGTGGCGTTGGAATGGATGTCGTGAAACAAAAAATTAATCTATTAGGTGGAACCATTGAAATTGATAGCGTGGTTGATCGTGGAACGGTCTTTAAAGTGAATTTGCCCCTAACCTTATCCATCATTCAATCATTATTGATTAAAGTAGGAGAAGAGACCTTTGCTATGCCACTTGGTATCGTACAAAAAATCATCAAGCCAGAATTAACAGAAATCATTCAAGTACACAATCAAGAAATTTATCTTTTTGAAGAAGTAGCGATTCCTGTGATTCGCTTGAATGAAGTTTTTGATATTCCGGCGATAGAAGAAGACAATTTGCATTTGATTTTAGTCAATCAAGGAGATAAGCAATACGCTTTAGCAGTAGACGATATCCTTAGACAACAAGAAATTGCGATTAAAAAACTCGGAACAGAACTAAGTATGATGAAGAAGTACTTAGGTGCAACGATTATGGGAAACGGTGGCATTATCATGATCCTAGATATCGCAAATATCTGTAAAGAAACGAGTCAGGAGAATAATTATGAACTCTAATTACTCTGCTTTAGAATTAGATGCTCTTAAAGAAGTGATTAACATTGGTGGTGGGAATGCCGCAACAAGTTTATCACAACTAATTGATAAACCCGTTAATATGAGTGTTCCTGTTATTGAAATGCTGGACTACTCAGAGGTCTATGAACAAATTATGCCAGAAGATGCAGTCGTTAGAGCGGTTATGATGAGAATGTTTGGTGACGCAGAAGGTATCTTTCTTTTCACAGTTGACCAAGAGGCGTTTGAAACAATTGTTGCGATGATGATACCAGAAGAAATGGCGTATTCACAAGAATTAGCGGAGTCAGCTTTGCAAGAACTGGTTAATATTTTAGTTCATTCATTCTTAAACGCTATTATTAAATTATTAGATATCCAATTAGTAACTTCGGTTCCACTATTGACAAAAGATATGTTTGGGGCGATTATGAGTAGTGTCTATTTGGAACAAGGGCAATACGATGAATCTATCATGATTATCAAGAATGAATTTTATCATGCTGGAGATCGATTGGAGTCTTCTTTGTACTTTGTGCCCCAACCAGGAGTAATAGAAAAAATGTTTGAATTATTAGGAGTCGGAGGAGAAGATTAATATGACAAAAAGAGTAATGATAGTAGACGATGCAGCATTTATGAGAATGAAACTAAAGGATATTTTAGAAAAAAATGGCTACGAAGTGGTAGCAGAAGCACAAAATGGCATAGAAGCTATTGAGAAATATAAAGTAGAAAAACCAGATTTAGTTACGATGGATATCACTATGCCAGAGATGGACGGTGTAGAAGCCCTAAAAGGCATCAAAGCCTTTGATCCAGCTTCAAGAGTCGTGATGTGTAGTGCTATGGGACAACAAGGAATGGTAATGGATGCCATCCGTTCTGGAGCAGTGGATTTTATTGTCAAACCTTTTGACACAGATCGTGTTATTAAAGCATTAGACAAAGCAGCACTGTAGGCTGTTGATATGATACAGATAATTGTTTTTACGCTAAATGATAAGTACTATGCCTTTCTATCTGAAGATGTTGAAGAAATCTTGAAAAAAATGCCTTGGACAACCATCCCTCAATCTCCAGTTTGGGTACAAGGCTTAATTAATTTAAGAGGTAACGTGATCACATTGATAAATTTTTACAAACTTTTGTCTCCTTCTGTTGAAACAAAAGAATTATGTTACAATAACATTATTATCGTGAAGAATAATAATGAGAAATTAGCATTTATGGTAGATAATGTTGAATGGGTTACTGAAATTAATCCAGCAAACATTCAACAGTTGACTAGTCAAACGGATGCTCACATTTCTGGTTTAATCAAAGTGAAAGATCAGATTGTGAATATGATTGATATGGAGACACTATTTTATAAAAATGAGGGATAATAGTGAAACAAGTTTTATCACAACAAGAAATTGATTCTTTATTGGAAGCTGTCAAAAGCGGTGAGATAGATGAAAAAGGACTCGAAGAACAGGAAAACGAGAAAAATAAAGTCAAAAGTTATGACTTTAAACGCCCGGCTCGTCTTTCAAAAGAGTACATCAGTACATTGAACATGGTCTTTGAAGAATTTTCAAAAATTATTGGAAACCGATTATCGACACAAGTCAGGCACAACGTTGAATTGCACCTTGCTTCAGTTGAACAAGTTAGTTTTGATGAGTTTGTCCATTCCGTTCCACGTTTCACGTTGATGGGATTGTTTCAATCTAAGCCATTAGAAGGCACACAAATTATTGAACTAAGCCCACAGCTTTCTTTACAGTTGATCGATTTATTGTGTGGCAGTTCTGAAGTAAGGTCTAGAGATGACCAACCAGAAAAAACAAATTTTACAGATATTGAAAAAGCGATTTTAACAGATATTTTAAGCGATTTTGTTCATTCGTTTGAATTGGCTTGGCGTGATGTTGTGGAACTAGATGTTAAATTAGAAACAACCGAAACCAATCCACAACTATTACAAAACATGTCTCCTAATGAACCCGTTATTTTAGTAACCTTTACAGTTGATCTGTTCGATGTACGGACGTTTGCGAATATTTGCGTTCCTTACATATTTTTTGAAACGATTTTGGATAAATTAAGTTTGAAGAATTGGTTTGATACTGAAAGAGGAGCGGACCGTTCAGATAACAAAAGAATAGAAACCAGTTTAAATTTTGCCAAAGTAAATCTGGAAGTACTTTTAGGAGAGGCGACCATGACCTTAGAAAACTTTTTGCAGTTGGAATTGGGTGATATTATTCCACTAGAAGGAAAAACGTCCGATCCTTTGGTTATGTCAGTCGAACAACGCCCACACTATCTTGTTAAGCCAGGAGTAAAAGGCAAAAACAGGGCAGTAGAAGTATTACAGTATATTGAAGGAGAGATAAACTGATGAGTAATGAAATGCTATCTCAAGAAGAAATAGACGCAATGATAAATGGTACAGCAGACACGTCTAGTGACCCTGTTGCGGTAATTGATAACGATCAAGAAGACATCATTGGTGAAGTTGGAAACATTACGATGTCCCAAGCCGCAACGACTCTTTCTTCCATTTTAAGCCATCGAGTGACCATTACAACACCACGGGTCTCTTGTGTGAAATTCGAAGAAATTATCAAAGAAAGTACCATACCTAAAGTGGTTACAACAATTGAATACAAAGCTGGTTTAGTTGGCAGCAATTTGTTGATGATGAATGTGACAGATGCCATTATTATTGCGGACTTAATGATGGATGGTAATGGGGATGCGACTGGCAAAGAATTTACCGAACTAGAATTAAGTGCAGTTGGTGAAGCGATGAATCAAATGATTGGTTCATCTTCAACCGCAATGGCGACTATGCTCGGACGAAAAGTTGATATTTTGCCACCAGATGTTGAAGTCTGGGAAGATATTGAAACGGTGCAATACGACAAAATTGCTTCGGATTCGATTGTCTGTAAAATTTCTTTCAAAATGACAGTAGATGATTTAATTGAAAGTGAAATTATGCAAATTTTCACACTGGATACTGTTCGAGATATTTCTACAATTATGATGAACAGCAACGATGCAGAAGTGCTAGATTATAAAAGACCAGATACAAAAGGGCAACAACCCGTTCAAGAAAATAGATCACTAGAGCAAACTGGAAATGTAGATAGAGTAGCTATTCAAACACCTGGATTTCAGGAATTAGTTGATAGCAACAAATCAACTAATGTCAATAATCTAGATTTAATTATGGATGTTCCTCTTCATTTCAGTGTTATGCTAGGAGAAAAACAAAAAACAATTAAAGATATTTTATCATTAGGTACTGGATCGGTTGTGGAATTAGATAAAATGACCGATGAACCCTTGCAAATATTCGTTAACAATAAACTAATAGCAGAAGGCGAAGTCGTTGTCATCAACGAAAGTTTCGGTGTTAGAATTACCAATATTTTAAGTCAAGAGCAAAGAATCAAAAAACTTAAGTAAAAAAATAGGGTTTATAACTAAAT
>JAGQHW010000120.1 GCA_020431645.1 Carnobacterium sp.
CTGCGTCTACTTCTGTTTGTGTTAAAACAGTCACAACGTTTCCTGAGATACCTTTTAAAATCAACGCATTTTTCAATGATTGCTCCATCATGTAACCAATAAATCCTTGTGATTGTGCACTTAAAACGTGTAAAGGCAATTGAGGAACAACCTCTTTAGCTTCTTCGTTTTGTCTCAAAATATTCCCAACTTGTGGGCCGTTTCCGTGGGTAACAATAACTTGATGTCCCGCTTTTTTTACATCTGAAATAGAATCTGTACTAATGCCAACATTTTCCATTTGGTTTTCAAATGTTGCTTTTTGATTTGGTCTTAAAATAGCATTTCCGCCAAGAGCGATAACTACACGTTTCACCATTATAAACTTATTCTCCTTTTTTCTGATAATATTCCGAAAAGCATTCCGGTCATAGTGTCCAAGCCTGACGTACTTCCATTTGTCAAGATAGTGTTGAAATCTACTTTAAGTTGATTTCCACTTGAGTGTTCATCCAGTTCCCCAACAAAAGATACAATCGTTGTACTGTATTTGTGTTGAGAGGCATAACGTAAATACGTTTCTGCCACAATAGTTGTTAGACTCTTTGTTTCTAGCAGCTCCAAAAGAATACTGCGAAAACGTTTATCTAATATGGAATAGCCTGAGTCAATACTCAGTAAACCGACTAAGAGATCGTCTCCCGAAGGCGTTAATCCCATTCCACGTCCTATAAAATATAGCATACTTTCTTTCAAGATTCGTTCTTCACTTGAAAAGAGGCCTTCAATTGATTTTATAAAAGATTCATCATAATCTATACTAGTAAAAAATAATGGCAGTCGTTTTTTGAATCCATTTAATTCTAAAATCTTTTCAGCTTCTTCTAAAGCCGAGTCTATCTGATCTAAACCAATTTTTTGTTGCAAAGGTAAGATAGAATCATAAACATAACAATAATCAAATGAAAGGATAAGTTGCTGGACAGTCATTACTTTCTTTTCGTGATTGTAATGAAAAGTGTCACCAATACTGATCTTTTTTAAGATTGCTTTAGTATCTCTTGCAGTTAGATGCAAAGAAAAAGGCAGTTCTCCATTTTTATCTGTTCCTATAAAAAGTAACTGCTTCCCACTCATTAAATTAAAACCATTTTTAAAGATACTATGCACTTTCCAAGACACCAATTTATCTTGGTCAATTTGCATTTGTTCTTTTAACTGTTTTGACATCTTCTGAATAAAAATCATGCTAGTCCTTTCTAATAAACAAGATGAAAAAAATAAATCAGTGAGCTTTCAAACTTTTTGTTCGCTTTACTCACTCACTGATCATCGATTTTAGATTAAGTTACATTTCCATACCTAATTTTTTTGCATACGCTGTAACAGCTTTTTCAAAAGCTTCAATTGGAGGATTTACTGTTCCTGCGCCAATTTGTCCTCTACCTGCAACTTTATTTGCAATACCTGTGTTGATTACTGGTAAAATACCTGTTGAAACAACTTTTCTTGCATCAATTCCTAGAACAATACCTTTAAAGTCCCATGTTGGAATTGGGAAGTTTGTATTGTGGCTAACTGTGATTTCCATCATATCATTACTTGTTTTTAATGCATCACCAAAACCACCGGTACCAACAAAACGTGTAACCGCTGGAGCAGCAACCATTGCCATTCCACCAACACCAAATGTTTCTGTTATTGAGCTATCTCCAATATCTGGATTGGCATCCTCTTCAGAGAAGCCAGAGAAGTAAAGTCCTTTTGGCGTGTTAACAGGCCCTGTGAACCATTCGTCTCCCATACCACTGATACGGATACCAAAGTTTTCACCATTTCTTGTCATAGCTGTCACGATTGTGCCTTCTTCAATCATTCTTGCTCCATCCATAACAACTTTAGCAGCTGCCATCATTGGATTTAAGAAGAATTGGTCAGTATCTGCTAAGAAGACTAAAACATCTTGACGATCTTTTTCGTTCATATCGATTTCAGACATATAAGGAACAACTTCTTTTAAGAAGTTTAGTGAAGCCGCAATATTACGTTGGTGGAACTCATCTCCCATTGCAATCGATTTTGCAATGATAACGTTCAAGTTCATTCCTTCGTCCATCTTGTTCAACACTTTACTTAATGCAGGTCCTAGGATATCGCGCATCCAGCGAAGACGAGTAACAACTTCTTCATTGTAAGCTCCAAAACGTAAAACAGCACCAATTCCTTCATTTAACGTACAGTAAGCACGATTGCCATCTGTTTTATTTTCTACTACTAAAACAGGCATGTTTCCAGAAGTAATTCCACCCATTGGTCCAACAGCATCTACGTGATGACAAGGAGTAAAGGATACTTCGCCTCTATCAAGCATGGCTCTTGCTTCTTCTTCCGTTGTAGCCCACTCTTCAAAAAGCAAAGCTCCAACACATGAGCCTTTCATTGGGTCAGTCATATTTTCGTATTTAATTGGAGGTCCAGCATGCAATAATACTTTTCCATTTAATTCTTTGATAACGGATTTAGCGGGTACAACATCTAATAAAAATGGAGATCCTGCTACAATTTTGTCAATGACCGCTTGGTTCGCTTCGTCAATTGTTTTATAATTCATTTTTAAAAAACCCTCCTATATTGTTCTACAATTTATTCGTTTTATTTAGCTACGTAATTATCTAAGAAGTACAAGACTTTTTGAAGTTTTACATCTCCACCAGCACTCGGTCTCCAGTCAAATTGAACAGCTTTCCCTTGGTTTTCTTCAATGGCTTCAGCAAAACTCTTCAAACCAACATTGATTACGTAAGGTTTTGTGTTTAACAAGTCTAAGACAGCTTGAGAGGCTTTTGGTAATGAAGCGTTTGTTGCTTCTTCAACTACTTTGAACCCTTTTTCTTCATCTTTTACTGTGTGTCCTAGTAAACCTAAAGCTGTACGAACAGCTTTGTTGTTGCTTGAACATACAATAACGCCAGCTTCTTCAAGAATTTGTTGTTGACGAACTAAGTTTTGTGGATCAGCTGAAGTTCCAACGACCGTTCCTAGAACCAATAGTTCGCGTCCATCTTTTTTAGCATTTTCTTTAGCTTCTTTAATAGCTGGAGCTAATTCAGTAGCCATGTCATCATGAGCACCGTAACCAAGTACAACATCTAACAGAATAACTGCTGTTTCTGGGTTGTCACCGGCTGTTTGAATCATTTCAATTCTCTTTTCAGGATCAATCATTGGGTGAGGTTTTCCTTGTGTGTACATGTCATCCCCTAAGTCAATAATCTCATGTCCTGCAGAATTTAGAATAAAGCCATCTTCATGAGTTAAGCCTTCTTCAAGGTTTAAGCCATCAGCAATCAACATTCCAGCTTCGTTAGCTAGTGTTCCACCTGAATAGTACCCTTTAATTAGCGTTTGTTCTGGTTTTAATTCAACAGCAGGAATTTCAACTGTTTCATCTAAGGCTTTAATTTCTTCGCCATTTAATAGAGCAACTGCTAATTTAGCCGTTTCTTCTAATGTGTAAGCATGGTAAAGATCTTTTTCATGGTACGTTGGTTTTTCACCTAAGAAAATAGTGACAACAGGTTTAGACACTTGTCTTAATAAACCGAGTACTTTATCTCTAACAGATTTTGCAGGTGGCTTAGAAATAACCACAATGACATCTGTGTTTGGATCTTCTTCTAATGCTACGATTGTATCTAGCATAGTAATTCCGCCAACTTCTTCTGATAAATCGCGGCCACCGGTACCAATAGCATTGGTTACACCTGCACCTAATTTATCAATAATCGTTGAAACTTCTTGAATACCTGTTCCAGAAGCACCAACAATACTAATTCTTCCAGGTCTAACAATATTCGTAAAGGCCATTGGAACGCCATTGATAATTCCTGTTCCACAATCTGGACCCATCATGATTAAGCCTTTTTCGTTTGCTTTTTTCTTCAAGCGAACTTCGTCTTCAATTGATACGTTATCACTAAAGATAAATGGATTTAATCCTTCATCTAATGCTTTTTCTGTTTCAAGAGCTGCATACGTACCAGGAACAGAAATCAAAGCAACATTCGCGTCTTTTCCTAATTTCATAGCCGTTGACCATGTACGAGCTGATTCGTTCGTGTCTTCTGAATCCGTTGTTGCTTGTGAAGCTAAGAATTCGTCCACTTCTGTTAAGACAGCATCCATTACACCATCATTTTCTGCATCTACGACAAGAGCCATATCATTTGCAGAAGCTGATGCAAGTTCTGGTGTTTTTAGGCCGCTTCCCTCGAATAAATCTTTATTCGCAGGTGTTCCCATCATAATAGAAACTTTTTTAACGCCTTCGATTGTATTCAGTTTGTTTGTTAACAACATTAATACAATTGAGTCTTGATAAGAATTTTCTTTAATAATTGTGTGTAACATTTTGATTCCTCGCAATCTATTTAATTTAATTGGTCGCTTAACCAATCCTTTAGTTAGCATGATAAGTTGAAAATTTAGTTGCATTGTTCGCTTTACTGGTTTTCCGATTAAAAGTAGTCTCAAAACTTTTGGTTCTAGTTTCTTTCAATTCGGCTTCATTCTTCTTTAGAAAGATAAGACCATTTCTACCTACTAATGAACTAAATTTGCCCCCCTTTAAAAACTAAGTATTTTTTTAATCAAACAGTACTAAAATACGACATAAATTTGCTGCTAAAGGAAAGGCTTACAACATAAATTATAACGTCTTTCTTTTATAATTGCATTGTACTATAGGGCTAAAAAAGACACCCTTTTATTGTCTTACGTGTATAGTTTTAGCCAAAAAGCCAAAAACATTCCCTCTTATTGCCTTTCATTTGTTATACTTTGACTTACTATATCCCGTTTCCAATTAAATTTCAGGAGGTTTAACAACATGGAACCAGAAATATTTTCTTATGCTACTCATTCTTCTCTTACTCTCTCCACTTCTTTTTATCGAGCTACAGATAATCTTAAAAATGAAACCATCATTTATTTTCACGGTGGCGGACTAATTTGGGGAGATCGTGACGACTTGCCACCAGCTTACATTGCCCTTTTTCTAAATGCCGGCTACCATCTTTTAACTGTCGACTATCCTTTGGCCCCAGAAACTGCGTTACCAGAAATATATAGCAGTACCGTTGAAGCTGTTAAATGGTTTATTCATCATTCTGATACTCTCTTACATTTGCCTTCAAATGAATACCACTTATTTGGCCGGTCTGCCGGAGCTTACTTAGCTTTACTTGTTGGTAGCGACTTAAGCATAGGAAAAAGACCCCATAAAATTATTAGCTTTTATGGCTACTCTTCTATCCAAGAATCTTTTTATCGCTTACCAAGTAAGCACTATCAACAATACCCAATTATGCCTAAATCTTTAGTTGCTCAATTAACTCAACCCGCTCCTCTTGCAAAAGGTCCACTGCAAACACGCTATGCTATTTATCTTTACGCTAGACAATCAGGAAGTTGGTTAGACTTAGTCTTGCCTGATAAAAAGAATCAGAATCAATTTTCTCTTTCAGATGATGAATTGGCTAGCCTTCCACCAGTATTCATCGCTCAGAGCAAAACAGATAACGACGTTCCTTACCAACAAGGAAAAAACTTGAGCGAAAAAGTTCCAGCGGCTAAATTTATTTCACTTGAACAGGCAAATCATGACTTTGATAGTGATCCGACAAACAAAGAAGCTCTGCAAATATATCAAGAACTTCTTGAATGGTTGAAAGGTTGAAAGGTTGACACTTTATACTAACTAAAAAAACCTTATCTAAACGTTTCTCAAAAACGATTAGATAAGGTTTTTTTATAAAAATTTAA
>JAGQHW010000121.1 GCA_020431645.1 Carnobacterium sp.
ATTCCAAAATAATTTTAAAAAAGGATCACTCATGTATGATTAATTATTTTATTTTTTGCTAATAAGGATTTTATTTATTTTAAAAATAGCAACAAATAGTAAAAATAAAGGTGTATGAGCTAATATACATGAGACAAAAAAAGAGGTAAAAACAGCCAAAATCATATACAAGGTAATATACATATATAGTAAAAAGTGGTAGCAAAAAAATCAGTTAGAAACTTAATAGGCACAGCCTATTTATCACTTTCGAAAGAAAGTGATATCAGGTTCCCTTATGCTCTTTCTTAAAACCTAAGAAACTACCTTTTAAAAATAGTTTCTTAGAAGGAGCATTATTTTTTAGAAATCGATACGTATAAATGACAGCTGAAAAACAATCAAATTTTCTAATTATTTTCGTAAATTTGTAACAGTTCAGCGACACAGTCCGATTCAGTCATAGTACGCCAATCAAAGTTATAAGCTTCCATTACTGCTTTGTCATTTTCTTGATGTGCTGTTCTTAATTCAACGGGCATACTAAGCTCATCATATAAATCAGCTAAACTTGCATTAGGATATAATTGTCTTGCTTTAATAATCATATTTGCTGTATCTTCTATTTCACTTTTTTGTTCTGTAGTTACAGTTGGCCAAGGAAATGTATTATATCCTAGAGTATTAGAGTATCTATAATCAGATTTCAACCTACCACAGACTGTCTTGATCCATGATATATGAACATTAGACGTTAAAATTCCAAAAGTATATATACTCGCATTATCTATAAAAAATAATGCGTTGGAATATACCATTCCTTCGGGCATAAAACTAATAGGAATATATTTTCTATTAATAGATGATACAACTGGTACAACAATACTTTTATCCATTGGAACTTGAGGTTGAAAATATTTAGTTGGAGAATCTTTTAATTTGTTTGTAGAGGGACTTGGATTATTTGCTCTATATTCATATACCCCTCTGACTTTATCTTTAATATATTTATTATTATTTATAATCTCAGGAGGACAGTCTTCAAGATATAACACATAAACTGTGGCGCCATTATTAATTAAGTTTTGGGCATTAAAATATCTACGGATATACTTTTTCACATCAGGATATTTAGCAATGACTTCCTCATACTCTTTTTGCCCACCGACCTTAAAATTATTTCCATCAATTAATTGTGCCCCTTTTGTCATTTTTTCATATCCTAATATAGGTTTACCAGTTTTCTTTATAAATATATTTTCAGTAGGCAATAAATATTGATTAATATTTTTGGTTTTTTGAGCTATTGAATTATCGAAAATTAGTTTATCTAACCGAGATTTATAAGAGAATCCGATTATAACGCAATGTACTTTTGCTACATTTTTAGTCTCACTATTCCATATAAAAGATCGATGAGCGAAATTTATTATTAATTTTTTTTTTGATAACAAAGGCTCCCAAATAGTTATAGCTTGTTCTCCTTGAGCAATAGAATTACTCGATACGAAAGCTGCTTCTATATCGGTATCCAACATATAGGCAGCTGCTTTAAAATACCAACTGGCTACATAATCAAGTTGCTTGAATGTTTTTATAGGAATAGATATTTTCATATCTTCTTTATTTTCATCAGACATCTCTTTCATTCCTATAAAAGGAGGATTCCCAATTATATAAGTCAACTTATTTTTTTCGATAACAGTGTTCCAATCTATTCTTAGAGCATTTGCTTCTACTATTTTTGCCTGACTTTTTATAGGTAAAAAGTCAATGTTTGTGTGAATAATATCTTTAGTTTCTTGAATCATCTGAGATTCTGCAATCCATAAGGCTGTTTTTGCAACAGTAACAGCAAAGTCGTTGATTTCAATTCCATAAAATTGATTAATAGAAACTTTGATTGGATTGACAATATCACCTAAAACTACTTGTATTCCATGTATATTTTTAATAACTTCGTTTTCCAGTCTACGTAAAGAAATATAAGTTTCGGTTAAGAAGTTTCCACTCCCAGCGGCTGGATCTAAGAATCTAAGTGAAGCAATTTTTTCTTGAAATTCTTCTAGCCTTCTTTCTCTGATATTGTGAGTTTTAAGAAGCTGAAGCTTTTCAAATTCTTTATTTAATTCATTCATAAATAAAGGATCAATTACCTTATGTATATTCTCAATAGATGTATAGTGCATTCCTCCTGAACGTCTTGTTTGAGGGTTTAACGTACTCTCAAATACCCCGCCAAATATTGTGGGACTAATGTTGCTCCAATTAAAGTTAGAACTTGCCTGATTTAAGATAATGTCGATTATTTCATCATTAAGCCTTGGGACTTCTAAGTCTTTCTTTTCAAATAAGCCACCATTTACGTAAGGAAATGCTGATAAGTCATCATCTAAGTAAGGATCTCTTTCTTCAGGTTTTTGGTTAAGTACTCTGAAGAGTTTAATTAAAGCACCTCTGAAGTGAATTCCTTTATGTTTTTCTAAATAATCATGAAACATTCTTTGTCTCCCAAAAAGACCAGAATCTTCAGCATAAAAACAAAAAACTAATCGTACAGATAGCGTATTTAAATCTTTTAAAGTCTCTTCATCTTCAGGGTTTTGATATTCTTTTAGTAATGCGTCGTATAATATCCCTACTAGTTCGCCTGCTTTTATAGAAACTTCTTTTGCCTTTTGAATATTTTTATCATCTACATTTCTCAAAAAGGACAATCGATAGTATTCATCTTCCAAATCTTTCAAATATAAAATTTCAGGATCGCCTGTTGGTTTTTCCATATCATATATGCAAAATTTCTTGAAGTTACTAATGACAACCCAACGTGGTCTTTCTGAATATGGTAGTTCCGAAGAGTATCTTTTTGCTTGTTGAAATGGTGTCAATAAAGAACCGTCAGACTGACGAATTGCTTTACCTAGATCCTTATCGATACTTTTTTGTTCAATTAGTACATTAGTAGAAGGGATATAACCATCGATAAAACTGGTATGATCTAGCTTTATTCTTTCTTCAAATAGGATAAAATCAGTAGGTTTTTCAACGTCGTAAACATCTTGTAGTAAGGACAGCCAAAATCGAGCACTATCTCCTTTTTCATAACCGATTCCTTCCCATTTCATTGCGAATTCTTTTGCTGCTCTTTTTTGTTCTGTATGATTCATTTTTTTCCCCCTGTAACATAATTAATTTAATGTTATGTATTTTTTACTGTTTAAAAAAATACATAAATTAGGATAATGTATTGGAAATCTTGATTTATTGTGGTTTTATTTTAGAAAGGTAAGTCATCATCGCTATTATCAGATTTAGGCTTTTGTATTTCTACTAAACTCAATCTAGTTATTAAATTATCAAGTATAATATTCTTTTTCTGGGAGTCACTATCCATAAGAAGTTTATAAAAATCTTTTATAACTTCAACTTTTATCAATTCATTATGATGATAAAAACAGCCATTTTTTATAAAGCAGCGAATCAATGCAGTGCTATCTTGTATGTATTGTTCTAATGAACTACTACTAATTACTTTCCCCAATTTTTCTTGAACTTTTTCTACATCTAAAACAGGCATAAAATTACTATCATAACAGTCTATAATATTGATTAGAGAATTGGCCATATTTTGATATATTGTTTTATCACTTATAGAAAAATCGGTTCCTAAAAGAATACCTTTGGCTATATCAGCTGATATATTTTTGAAGCTCTTATACCTGTTTTCAATACTTATCTCACACATTTTATTCATAATATTTGTAAATTTAAATTTTTTTATATTGTTTTCTCTCACTAGCTTTTTAAAAAGACATCCTAAAAAATATATTTCAGTTTCTACAGTATACTCTTTACCGTTAACAACTTCGTCAGGCATCTCAGTTACTGGCCAATTTAGTAAGATACTATTCTCAGTGTTAGTACTACTTAAAATTTTTCCAAATCCAAAATCAATAAGTTTTAATTCGCCATTATTATCGATCATGATATTTGCTGGACGAATATCTCTATGTAAAATATTATTTTCTTCTAAACATTCAAATGCATTGACTGCGCTCCGAAATAACTTGTCTAAGTCTGTAGAGTTATTTCCAACATAAATATCAATAGAAGCTCCTTCAATATACTCCATTTGCAAGAACCCTGTTATAAAATTAGGATATAAATAATAGTTATAAACCCTCACAATGTTTGGATGAGATAGTTTAAATAATATTACTATTTCTTCTACAAATCTGTGATAAAAATCTTCTTTATGATTTGTATTTTCTTTCGAAGGTCGGTATTTTTTTATAGCAAATAACGTACTTGTTGTTTCATCTTTAAATAAGTTTGTTTCTCCTGTACCACCGCTGCCTAGTTCTCTAACAAATTTAAAATGTTTGACTTGATCAAATCTAATATTCTCTCCAGTCTCCATAGAATCCGCTCCTTAATATATTATTTGTATAAATTGATACATGAAATTAGATAAAAACGTGTATCCGGAATCCTATTTTAATAGGGTTCTTTTTTTGTATCACCCTTCAACACACGATTATGTGGTATAATAAACAAAATCATGTATCAATTTTGTGAGAGGAGAGGGCTTTTAAATGAGTTACAACGTCCAACCATTACGAACCCAGCAAGAAATAAACGACTTTTTATTCTGTTTGAGAAGAAATAAAAACGCAGATCGAGATGTTTTTCTGTTTTTGATCGGCATTAATAGCGGTTTGCGCATGTCGGATATCGTCAAATTAAAGAAACAAGACCTGATTTCCTCAAAAAATCCCCGAATCGTCGAGAAAAAAACAGGGAAAACCCGTATTTTGTATTTAAGTAGTTTGCAGGACTTGATCCAAGACTATACAAAAGATCTAGAACCAGAGGATTATTTGTTTCCCAGCACCAAAGGCGGTCATGTGGAAGTGAATACGGTCTATCAGATGTTTCAAAAGGTCGCTAAGCTATTAGGAAGAGACGATATTGGGACGCACACGCTGCGTAAGACGTTCGGCTACCATTATTACAAGAAAACCAAAGACGTGGCTACACTGATGGAAATATTCGGTCACAGTAGCGAGAAAATTACGAAACGCTATATAGGAATCAATGAAGATGAAATCAGTGAGACACTGTTGAATTTCAGGTTAGGTTTCTAATATTTTAACAATAAAAAATTATTTAAGACTAAAAAAATCTTAGACTAATTAATTAATCTAAGATTTTTTTAGGTTCCAAAATAGAGAGAAAAGTAACTAAAAACGTATAAAACCATTGAAATTGACGTTATTATGTACATAGCTTTTTCGAATGTTGTTAGTGATTGGTTCTTTCGTTTTCTTCGTAAACTTCTATAATAAATTAGTGTACATAGAACTAACAAAAGTGTTGCTAATATATTTATATTTTCTAATAAAGTAATCACTAGTAATTCAGCTCTCCTTATCTTACTTTTATAGTTATCAATTAAAAAAACAGTTCTTTATAGTTACAAGTGTAAAGAACTAATATGTAAAATTAAAGGTAAAAGGATTGGACTTTTTTAATCGTAAAAAAGTAGCGTTTTATTTTTTACGATTATAGATAGATTGTTTGATTGAGATCTTAAGTAATTTATATATGCATAAAATTACTCCAGTGGCTAAAGCTAAGTAACTTAATTGCATTAAAATAGTACCAATAGCAGTGTGAAGTACGTTATTCAAAATAAACGTTACAGCTGCATATGAAATTGCTAGGATCCAAAATTGTTTTTTATTTATTTTCATTATGTCACTCCTTTAGTACAAGAAAAAGTCTATTTTTATTGTCATGCTGCTTTAAAAAATAAGTAT
>JAGQHW010000122.1 GCA_020431645.1 Carnobacterium sp.
TGGCTTAGAAGAAATAACCGCTAAATCAATGGTTAAAAGAAAGATTACAATAATAATCTTTGTAAGAACAAATGCAAAATTATGTGGTGGAATAACAATAAAAATTAGTCCAACCACGATTACAGGTAAAACGTACAACACTAAATCTTTAATAGATAAGCCTAGAAAAACACCATAAGAAGAATCAACATTTTCAGGGAAAACAAAAGTTTTAGCATCTGCTTTTCTTTTATTTGGCATTTAATTGTCCTCTCTTTTCTCTTTTATACGAATAAGCTATATACCCATGGAACCAACCAAACAATCGCTGCTCCAATTGCTACAAGACCTAATACACGTCCTACTGCTTTATAAACTTCATTTTTTTCTTGGGGGTCATCGGCACTTGGCATACGTTTGATAATAACGAATAACGCTACACAAATACCTACAATTACGATTAAACCAGTTAAAAGTGTTTGAATGGTATTCCCTACTTCAGTTAATCTTGATTGGACTTCGCCTGCTCCTGCACCATAAACCGTTAATTCTGGAACAGTTAAAGCTGTCAAAGCTGATACTGTTGATAAATAACCTACTAATTTTTTATTTAATTTCATTTTTAATCTTCCTCTCTTCTTGCTAAATTTAAACTGCGCTCTTTATTTATCTTATTTTCTTGTTGTTTCTTTGCTAATTGATCTTGCTGTTGTTTCAATCGTTCATTTAATTCTTCTTTATTATCAGAATAAGGAGTCACTCTAGTTAATTTGTTTTTTACAAATGTTCCAATATAAAACTTAGGCTTTTCTCCATCTTCTGTTTTCTCGATAACTTGGAGTTGATCTGTATAATTTTCTAATGCTTTATTTCTTTCTATCGAAAAACATTCTAGAAAACCCTCTGTAATAGCTCCACCTGCGAATGCCAATTCATTCATAAATATTTTATTTCTAGGGTTAGCTTTAGAAAAATCTAATCTATTTATCTTTTCTATATCTTCACTATTTCCTTGATTTAATTTAGTTTCTTTTATATAAGAAACAAACTGATCTTTATTAAGCATGAAATGATTGCTGAAATGTTCCCCTATCGCCTCATGCCTGTTTTCGTTTCGTTTTTCTTTTGATTCTCCTTCTTTATGAGATACGTTAACACTGTCTTTGTATCTCTCCAACAAATGAATCAACTCCTTTTTAATAAAATTATAGAAAATGACAAAAAATTATATTTTTTATAATTTAACAATACAGAAAAAAGCTTTTAGAATCAAGGAATAACATAACTAGCTTTTCTCAGCTTTTATTACCTTTAATTCTTATAAGCTTAACTATTCTGTCAATGTCTTTAAAGCTTTAATCTGTTCTTCAACAATAGACGGTCTTTTAGCCGTTTCAACGTCTTTAAAGCGTTCAAAGTTAGATTGAGTTAGATATACACCTTTTCTCACCTTATTCTTTTTACCGACTATATATGGCTCAAAACGAATAGGGTTCATAAAAGAATAATTAAGTAAGGTTGTTTGGCTAACCCCTGTTTTTTCAGAAAAATTTTCTAGCCAGTCTACTAAATTTTTATCTATGGAATAGATAGAAGTTATTTTGGGTTGTTTTTTTTCTAATTCTTCCCAATTCAATTCTTCCTCTTCTAAAAGTGCGTTTAAAAAAGCTGAAACATATTCATCAAGCGAAAAGAAATATCTCTTTTTATGTTTAAAAATGTTTTGAACATAAGGTAGTGCCATAAAATAAAATGTCTCTTTTTCCTTATCTTCTTTTATCTTCTCCAACTGTTTATTTATTCGATCTTCTGTCAATTCAGAATCTTGATATAAAAAGATACATAGTAAAACAATATTTGTACGATTTGAAGCAAGATAATTCATTCTTCTAATGAGTTTTTGATAATTCCGTTTTGTTAATGATACTTCTATCCTCTTCTTCATAGTTCACCTCCTCTCAACTTTACATACTGCGATTTCCATTCGTTTGTTGTTTTTTATCTATTACAGATTTTGCTTTCTTAACTTTATGTTTATCTTCTCGATTTACTGTTCTTTTTGCATTATCTTGACTTGCGTTTAATAAATTATCGTATAAATTACTATTCTTAGCAAGCTTTTGTAATAAACTTTGAGAGGGCTGTATAGCTCCTTCGCTATTAAAAGTATCCTCTGAAGTAAATTCATTATTGTTTGCTACTTCATTTAAAAATAATTCTTTAGTACCTGCTTTTGATACGGTATCAAATAGTTCTTTCTTACGATAATCATTTTCTATGTCTTGCATTTCTTCTTTAGTGAACGTTTCATTTTCTATTTTATCAATAAATTTCATGCCTATTCTTTGTTCATAAGTATTATATTTACTGATAAATTTCTCTTGGCTCGCTTCAACTAATTTCGTATAGGATAATGTGTTTCCATAATAACTTATTGCCTTAGATAATTCTTCTCTTTCTCCAAATTTAAGTTCAGATAAATTGGCTGTTGGATAAGCTGATAAAATCGTTTGATTATAATAATTTGAAATAAGTTCTTTTGTGTTTAATTGTAAATCTTGGTAACTATATAGCTTTTTAAATTCTTCTTTTTTATCATCTGGTAAGTTCTTAACTGTTTCCTCATTTACATTATTTTCTTTGTAAAAATCATCTAATTTTTTCGTAGCAACTACTATCGCTCTATTATATTCAATAGATGGTTTAACATAAGAATTGTTTGAAATTGTTTTCAATATATCTCTAACTTCATTATCCCTAGATTCACTTAGTATTGAAACAACTTCTTCTAATTCTAAAACTTTATCTATCTCTAATGATCGTTTTGCAATATTAATCTTAGCGTAATTCGAAAAATTATTTTCAACTAACTCTGGATAATGTTTTTCAAATATTCTTAAATATTGATTTTCTAAAATCTCTTTACCTCTAGCAATATTTTCTTTTGTTAATTCTATTTTATCTAAAATTGAAGAATCAAATTCATCTGGTTTTATAATTTTATTTATAGCTTCTGTTCGTTGCCAGTTTTTTATCATTCTTTCTTTATCTACTAAATTATCATAGTTAACAAACACTTTTAAATTCTTAGCAATCAACTTTAATTCCCCTTTTTCTTTTGGAGATAAAGGTTGCATGATTACTCTAATAGTTTCAGTAGAATTATCTTTTTGTTTATCATAATTTTCTTTTCTTATTTCTCTATTGCGTTCTACACGTTCGCTGATTTTTCCGTTTTTTTCCATTTCTCTGGCAACGTAACCCTCGTGAATAGTTGGTGTTTTTTCTTCTCCTAATTCTACAAAACTTTTTTCAGAAATGCGTTGCGTACTCCCTGCATTCTCTAAATATTTATTTGTTAAAGTAGCCCAATTTCTTCTCCAAGAATAAAGAGTTTCTTTATCTTTCCAATCTACAAAGTTCTCAGTTTTTGATTTTATATTTCCAGCAGGTGTTCTTAACTTATTTCCTTTTTCGTCATAAATATAAATCTTTTTTTGTTTATTTCCCCAACTTCCATCTTGATTAAATGGTCTTACAGTAAGCATAACGTGGAAATGAGGATTGTTTAAATCATCTCTATGAATAGCGACATCTGCTACCATTCCCCTATCAACAAAGTTTCTTTGAACATACTCTTTTGTTAATTCTAATTGCTCTTCTTTTGATAATTCATTTGGCAATGCAATATTCATCTCTCTAGAAAGAACTGCATTTTTTTGCTTTTCTATTTTCTCAACTTCATTCCATAACTTTTCTCGATTTAAAGTCCATTCTGGTGCATGATTAGGTTTTAATATAAAGGTTTCTGGTTTAACTTCTCTCACATATAAATTCGATTCTCCATAACGTTCACTATATAATTTTTCGCCACTTCTATAAGCAGAACTTGCAGTTGCTGATTGTCCTTTTCCTCTTGATATAGTTTTAGCGCTTAAATGATATATAGCCATGTTATCAAAATCTCCTTTCTTTCTACATGAGCAAAGCGAATTTTTAAAATGCAAAGCATTTTTCACACATTATTTTAGCATACTACCACTTTGAAAAAGTGGTAGGTAAGTGCGCCCTTTATTTGTTTCCATTTTATCACTTCTTTTTATCTTTTACAATATTTTGAGTGTATGGTATTATAGGTTGAAATATAAAGGGGGAAGTTCAAATGAATTCAATTAAAAACATACAAGCCAAGATAGACCAAATGGAAAAATTAAAAAAAGAAATAGAAGCTACAAAAAAGAATATTAATAGTACAGTAGGAGAAACATTGATAAAAGATTTAGGTTTAGATTATGAAAAATTATCTTCTAAAAAAGAAATAAATAAAATAGTAAAAAAAATTAAAGAAAAATTACCTACTGACTTTTTTAAAAATCAAGAAAAAAATTCAAACGAAGTAAAAAATGATTCAAATAATAACAATCATAACCAAAATTTACACCAACAATTTAATAATAATTCTAACTATTAATTATAGAAAAAGTGGTACTTATGGATAATCTAAATATTAAAAAGAAAGAACAAGAATTAAATAGATTAAAAAGAGATATACAACGTGATTCACAAAAAGAAAGAAAATTAAGAACACATAATTTAATACAAAAAGGTGCATTATTAGAATCTTATTTTGATATAAAAGATTTAAGTGTTGACGAAACAGAAGAACTTTTAAAAGAACTAGTTTCTACTTTTAAAAAAATAATAGGTCAGAATAATTAAATTATTCTGACCTATTATTTTTTTATATTGTCATTTCTGGTGCTTCTTGTTGTTCGGTATATTCTTTTATTGGTTTCATATTAGAAGTATCTTCTGGTACTGGATTGTCGATATTTAAATTTGGTTTTCTTTTTAAAACTTCTGTTTTAATATCTTGGTCTAACCATTCTTTACCTGTCATTTCTTTAGACCATTCTTTGTTAATTTCTTTTTTATTTTTTTCTGAACGGATATGATAATTAAAACTATTACCGTCTTTATCTTCTAACTTTATATTGTAATCAGCAAACGATTTTGCACCTTTTGTTTTTTCTATTCCAGTGCATTTTAAAGGTTCATCTTTTAAATCTAAAAAATGATTTTTTCCTTTTCCATCAGATAAAAAATTTAATTTCATTGCTATTTTATCTTCTGTTTCTAATGTTTTATATTGGTTCATATCTTCATTTTTTGATTGTTGGTCTGCAACTATATTCAGTTTTATTTCATTATAATTCCCAACAACTTTTTCAATCATATTTAAAGAAACATCTTTCACTTCTTGTAATGATTTAATATAAACTGAATGATCAACGTCACGTTTGGTCCAACTTGCTAGATAATTTTTTGAGTAATCTTCTGTATCTAAACCAAAATTATTACTTACGACATAAGCAGTCATTTCAGCTTGGTATTCTAAAACATTTACTGTTCTCAGATCTTTATCTTTAGTAGAAATTTTTGTAGCATTATGCATTTCTGCATGTGCCATTTCATGTAATAACACTTTTGCCATTTCTCTTGAATTTAAAGAATCTCTTAGGACAATATTATTTGTTGAGGGTACAAAATATCCTTTAGCTGCACTTTCCATTTTTCCAGTAGTGACAGTTAAACCTTGTTCTTTTACGTATTGATTTATTGCCCTATTAAAAGTATGGAAATCTTCTCCTGTACCTTTAAAAGTAAAGTTTTCTGGTTTATTTGGATAAAGTCTAGGATAATCTTCTGACGGACAATCTGTTTGAGTGATATCAAAAACTGGAACTTTCAAATAATTTAATAGTCTATTTTCTGCTTTAATCTTTCCGCTTTTAATATCTGCTTTTT
>JAGQHW010000123.1 GCA_020431645.1 Carnobacterium sp.
TCTTTCAGTAGTCTATCTAGGCCTTTTTTGTACACTGTTTGGTTTTATGCTTCAAACAGCAGCTCAACGATTTACTACAGATACTGAAACGGCAATTATTTTATCAATGGAGTCATTATGGGGAATGCTATTTTCAATTATCCTTTTGAAAGAAATAATAACGATACAAATGGCAATTGGAGCAGCACTAATCTTAGTAGGTGTATTGGTATCTGAAATTGATTTAAAGAAAGTCTTTTTCAAAAGAAATCAGCCAACTAAAAGCAAAAAAAAAGCAGAAAAAATGACAAATGGATGATAGAAATGAAGAAAAAGAGTACACTGATGAAAAGGAGTGATTAAATGGTAGATATGAAAGATGTAGGCAAAGCTACACGTGTACTTTCTAGCGTGGTTGGTGTAACCGTGATAGCCTATGGTATTTATTTACTGACTGCTAAAGAAGTGCCAGAAGTAGATGAAACACCTGTGTCTTCTCTTGAAGAATCTGTTGCTCCATCATCTCAAAGTACCATAAGTTCGCTTGCTCCAAGAGGAGATTAAAAAAGAACACTCTTAAGAGGAGGAATAAAATGACCTCGAAAATAAAATTGAAACAAACCCCTCTTTTTAATTATTATCAAAAAAATAAAATTAAACTGGTGGATTTTGGTGGCTGGGCAATGCCTATTCAATTTACGGGTATTGTTGAGGAACATAAAGCTGTAAGAAACGAAGCAGGTTTGTTTGACGTATCCCACATGGGAGAATTCTTAGTAGAAGGAGAAGATGCAAAAGCCTATCTTAATACGCTGTTAACGAATGATGTAACCAAGATAGCGGTGGGAGAATCGCAATACCATGCAATGTGTTATCCAGATGGTGGGACAATTGATGATCTTATTCTTTCTAAATTAGCAGCTAACAGTTACTTAGTAACCGTCAATGCTAGTAACACTCAAAAAGATTACGAGTGGATGAAAGAAAAAATAATAGGAAAAGTTACGTTAACTAATAAATCTGACTGTATTGGCTTGTTAGCAATGCAAGGACCACTTGCTGAAAAACTGTTACAAGAGTTAACAAAAGATGATTTGAGTTTAATCCACTCGTTTCATTTTAAACAGCAACTTTCTATAGCTGGAATCGACGATATTATGGTTTCAAGAACCGGTTATACAGGAGAAAATGGCTTTGAATTGTACCTTGCTTCAGATAAAACAGAAGAATTATGGGAAAAGTTGCTTGAAGTTGGAAAAGAGAGGGGCTTAAAACCTTGTGGACTAGGATCCAGAGATACGCTTCGATTAGAGTCGGCCTATTCACTCTACGGTCATGAATTAACAGCTGAGAGTAGTCCAATTCAAGCAGGTATCGGCTTTGCAGTGAAGACGACTAAATCAAGTGATTTTATTGGAAAAAAAGCCCTTAAACAACAGCATAAAGAAGGTATGCAACAAAAAATAAGAGGCTTTGAATTACTTGGTAAAGGAATTGCACGTGCGGGTTGTAAACTATACGATAATAAAGGAAAAGAAATTGGTCTAGTAACTTCAGGCACGAAATCGCCCACATTGAATAAAAGTATTGGTTTAGCGTTCATAAATACAGAAAACAGCGCTATAGGCTCAGAGCTTAAAATAGAGATTCGTACGAAGTTAGTTGATGCTATTTTAGTAGAAACGCCTTTTTATGGACGAAAAATAAAATGAATAGATAAAGCAGATAGGGAGCGATTTAGATGAATGAAAAAGAAATGGAACGCTATTACACAGAAGAGCATGAATGGGTTATGCCAATAGGAGACGAGAAAGTTCGAATAGGAATAACAGATTATGCTGCAAAAGCGTTAGGTGATGTTGTCTACGTTGAACTTCCAGAGACAGCAAGTCATGTTAGTCCAGGAGATGAAATAGGTACAGTCGAGTCAACCAAGTCTGCATCCGTTATTTTTGCACCTATTTCTGGTAAAATTCTTTCAGTTAATGAAGAACTAGAAGACGCACCTGAGCTTGTTAACGAAGGACCTCTAAATGAAGGGTGGATGACAGAAGTCCAGTTGAGCGATCCTAGTGAGCTAGCGGATTTATTGACACAAGAAGAATACACACAATTAGTTGAAAAATTAGAAGATGAAGAAGACAACGAGGAGGAATAAAAGTGGGGAATTCTTTCAGATATCTTCCAGATACACCAAAAGATCGTGAAGAAATGCTAGCAACTCTAGCAGTTTCTTCGCTATCTGAATTATTTGCTGATATTCCTGATCATCTTCAGTTAAAAGAACCATTGGCTATTCCAGCAGCTTTACATGAATTTGCCTTAGAGAAAAAATTGAGAAAGATGGCAAATAAAAATAAAGATAGCAAAGAGTACGTATTTTTTTTAGGAGCGGGGACTTATGATCATTATATTCCAAGTACAGTAGATCATGTTCTTTCTCGTTCAGAATTTTATACGGCTTACACCCCTTATCAAGCAGAAGCAAGTCAAGGCGAGTTACAAGCACTATTCGAATTTCAAACAATGATTTGCGAATTGACAGGAATGGATGCAGCTAATTCTTCACTTTATGATGGCTTTACGGCACTGGGAGAAGCCGCTACGTTAGCAGTTAGAAGTACAAAAAGAAAGAACATTATTGTCTCGAAAGGTGTACACCCGCAAGGACGAGAAGTATTAAAAACAGTCTCAGTGGGATTTAATTATCATGTAATAGAAGTGAAACTAGCAGGAGATACCACGGATTTGATAGAATTAAAAAAATTGATTGATCAAGAAACCGCAGCTGTTATTATTCAATACCCTAATTTTTTCGGTTCAATAGAGGATTTGACGAAAATAAAAGCACTCGCTGAGTTGAATCAGGCGCTGTTTATTGTTTCAGCAAATCCTTTAGCATTAGCCTTACTAGAAGCACCTGGTAACTTGGGAGCAGATATTGTTGTAGGAGATACTCAACCATTAGGCTTATCCATGTCATATGGTGGTCCACACTGTGGTTATTTTGCTGTTAAGAAAAAAGATATCCGAAAAATACCGGGTCGAATTGTTGGCCAATCTCTAGATAAAGAAGGGAAACGTGGCTTTGTATTAACGTTACAAACACGTGAACAACACATCAAACGTGAAAAAGCTACATCAAACATGAGCTCGAATCAAGCATTAAATGCATTAGCTTCAGCAGTCTTTATGTCTGCTTTGGGTAAAAAAGGATTGCGTCAGATGGCTCAGTTAAATATTGATAAAGCTGATTACATGGCTAATAGTTTAAATGAAAAAGGATTTTCTGTTAATAACCAAGCTCCTTTTTTCAATGAATTTGTTGTCGAACTCCCTTTTTCAATCCAACAAACAAATAACGTACTACTAGAACAAAAAATAATTGGTGGGTATAATTTAGAAAAAGAATATGGGCTTAAAAATCATATGTTGGTCGCAGTAACAGAACAACGAACAAAAGAAGAAATAGATGCATTTATTGCTGTATTGGAAGGGATGATAAAATGACCGATTACAATGAATTGATTTTTGAAATCAGCCGCCCAAGTAGAACAGCTGCTAGTCTTCCAGAAAGCGATGTGCCTTCGGTTAATTTATCAAAAAAATTCCCTGAGCAGTTGATTCGTAAAATACCAGCTGAATTGCCTGAAGTTTCAGAACCACAATTGATGCGCCATTATACAACCCTATCTAATAAAAATTTTGGGGTAGATAACGGCTTTTATCCGTTGGGCTCATGTACAATGAAGTACAATCCTAAAATTAATGAAGACGTTGCTCGTTTCCCTGGCTTTGCGAATATCCATCCTTTCCAACCAACACAAACCGTTCAAGGTGCACTTGAATTAATGTATGAATTGCAAGAAGACTTAAAGATAATCACAGGAATGGGAGCTGTCTCTTTGCAACCTGCCGCCGGTGCACAAGGGGAATGGACTGGTCTTATGATTATGAAATTATTTCATAAACAAAATGGTGAAGACCAGAAACGGACTAAAATCCTTGTTCCTGATTCAGCTCATGGAACAAATCCATCTAGTGCATTTATTGCAGGTTTTGAAGTAGTTGAAATTCCCTCTAATGCTTCAGGCACAGTTGATTTAACAGCGTTAAAAAAACAACTAGGAACAGATATTGCTGGCTTGATGTTGACTAACCCTAATACACTTGGTTTATTTGAAAAGGATATTGAAGAAATAGTAAAGCTAATCCACGGAATCGGTGGCTTAGTATATTACGATGGGGCAAATTTGAATGCAATCTTAGGTAAAACGACTCCTGCTATGATGGGCTTTGATATTGTCCATCTTAATTTGCATAAAACATTTAGTACACCTCACGGCGGAGGAGGTCCAGGATCAGGACCTGTTGGAGTTAAAGGTTTTCTAGCACCATACTTACCAGTTCCGCGTGTTGAAAAACAAGACAATGAATATGTCCTAAATTCAAGCTATCCTCTTTCATTAGGACGTGTCAAAGGCTATTTTGGAAATTTTGGTGTCAATATTAGAGCGTACACGTATATTCGAACGATGGGAGCAGATGGCTTAAAGCAAGTCTCTGAAAGTGCTGTATTGCATGCAAATTATTTACGTAAATTACTAGCACCCTACTATATTCTATCGCATCCTCAATTTTGTAAACATGAATTTGTTTTGTCGGGATTAAAGCAGAAAAAATTAGGTGTTAAAGCAATGGACATTGCTAAAAGATTACTGGATTTTGGCTATTATGCACCCACTGTTTATTTTCCACTAATTGTTGAAGAAGCCATAATGATTGAACCGACAGAAACAGAAACAAAAGAAACGTTAGATGCTTTTGCAAAGGCACTCATTGCTATTGCAAAAGAAGTCGAGGAAACACCAACGATTGTTTTGGAAGCTCCACACAAGACATCTGTTAGACGAATCGATGAAGTAAGAGCGGCTAGAAAATTACTGGTTCGTTACGATAAAAGTGAGCACAAAGAGTAAGGCAACGAATCGCAATGAGATAACGTGTTTTTTTAAAACGGAGGAATAGCTATGGGTATTGAACAGAATAAAGTCATCTTAGTATTAGTTGGAGTTAGTGGGAGTGGGAAAACAACTTTAGCTAACGCATTGGAGAAAACCGGTATTCCAAAATTAGTCACAACAACAACTAGACCTAAAAGAGAAGGAGAAGTAGAGGGAGTAGATTATTATTTTAGAGAAATGTCTGAAATGTCGAATATTGCATTTATCGAAAATTCTTTATACAATCATTATCTTTATGGTTTAACCATAGATACAGTAGAAAAAGGGCTAGATTTTCATGACGTTGTGAGCGTCGTTTTAGATAAAAATGGTGCAGCTGCATTAAAAGAAGTTAATCCTTTTTATACAAAAATTATTTACTTATGTGTTTCTGAAGATGAAATTAAAAAAAGAATGGAAAAAAGAGGCGATAGTCTAGAAAGTATTCAACAAAGACTAGCATTTGCTCGAGAGACAAATGAGTTTGAGGCACCTTTAGAAACAGATTTAATTTTACCTGTTCAAGATGTTGACAAATCTGTTGAGTGTATCTTATCGTTTATCAAAAATGGCCTGCAATAAAAGACTAGTTTTATCAGTTGGTGAATGTTGCTTAACAGGTTTTTTTACGAATTCTTTAACTAAATGAATAGAATGAAGAAGAGGTTGAGACCAGTTAAGTCTCAATCTCTATTTTTTATTTTGTTAAAAAAATAAAAAATTACTTAAAATAAAAAATTTTTATTGCTTTTTTTTA
>JAGQHW010000124.1 GCA_020431645.1 Carnobacterium sp.
TGCAAGAAAATTAAATAAAAAGTAGCGCTACAACACACATTAAGTAGCTTTTGAAAAAATCTATGAATTATTCAGGTCTTTCATAATTAAAGAAGATCTCAGTCTATACACTAAGATCTTCCTAATTTTATTAAAATACTCTTGAAGATAGTACCGGAAAACTTATTTTCCGAATCATTTCTTTAATACATGCAGCTTCGATCATTGACTCATTAAATTCTATTTCACTTTACTAGAATTGTTTACTTTTATCTAAATCATTAAGTGTATCAATAAAGCTAGAGAATACCCTTGAATTAATAAACGAACTGAACTAAGAGTACCAACAAAAAAACTAGTTCTATGTTCCTTAGCTTTTCTTTCTTTATTCACCTAATGACTACAAACCACATTTTAATTGGCTAAGACAATTCGTACACGTGTGGCAACCACCTATATCTTCAACAGTTCCAATCCGGCAAATAGGGCAAGTATTGCCACTCTCATTTCCGTAAACAGCTTGTTCTTTTGTTTTATTAAATTGCTTCTTAGGCGACTCCATATCAAACGAAGAATTTGCTTGATCCCCTGCTTTTTGTTCTGCTTTTAAAGTTAACACTTGTGTGTCTCGGCTACCATCCACATAAACAGTTCCGCCCTTAGCGCCTCCTTGATACAATCGATCATATATAGCTTGAACCTGTTCGACACTGTAACCACTTGGTGCATTGACTGTTTTCGAAATAGAACTATCAATCCATCGTTGAATCGTTGTTTGTGTATCAACATGAGCTTCAGGAGATAGCTCCATTGCTGAGACAAAATAATCCGGTAACTGTTCACTATCTTTTTCTGGGTGTTCCTTTAAATACTCTTGAACGATAGCCGCCTTAACTTCAATGAATTTCCCTAGACGTCCGCTACGAAAATAACTGAAAGAAAAATAAGGTTCTAGACCAGTTGAAACACCTACCATCGTACCAGTTGAACCAGTAGGTGCTATCGTCAGCAAATGTGAATTACGAATACCATAAGTCAAGATATCTTGACGGATCTGTTCAGGCATTTGACGCATGAACCCCGAATCAATAAACCGTTGGCGTAGCATTTGTGTTTCTGACTCTGTTTTTCCAATTAAAAACGGAAAGCTGCCTCTTTCTTTTGCTAAATGGATTGATTCTTCATAAGCACTTTGGGCGATTGTTTTAAAAAGTGTATCGAGTAAGGCATTAGCTTCTTTAGATCCGTATTTTTGACCACAGTAAATGAGTAAGTCAGCTAATCCCATAACACCCAACCCAATTCGACGTTCACCAAGTGCTTGTTTTTCGTTTTCTTTAAGAAAGTACGGGGTAGCATCAATAACGTTATCTTGCATGCGAATACTCGTTTTAACAGTATGAATAAGTTTGTCATAATCAATTATCCCAGTCTTTTTTTCGACCATATTAGCTAGATTGAGTGCGGCTAAATTACAAACGGAATAAGGTGCTAACGGTTGTTCGCCACAGGGATTGGTCCCGACTACTTTTTGACCATAAGCTGTTGCATTTGTCATTCTATTCGCATTATCAATAAAGAAAATACCGGGTTCTGCTGCATAGGTTGCGCAGATATTAATTAGGTTCCATAATTCGCGTGCTCGAATAGAACGATACGTTTTTACTTGTCTACCATTTTTCTCCCATTCACGAACATCTCCAATACCTGACCAATTCCGATCATAATCTTTCATTTCTTCAACCGTATACTTTTCTATAGCCGGGAAACGAAGGGCATAATTAGAATCCTTCTCGACTGCTTGCATAAAGTCGTCTGTTAAACAAATAGAAATATTAGCACCAGTTAAAAAGTCAGGATCTTGGACACTATATGTTCCACCAATTTCCAGTTTTTCTTTTGCTTCTTGGACAATCGCTAAATCAATTTTTTCGTCATTAGTTCGCTCGCTTGATTGTAAAACCATTTGATAAACAGCTTTTTCTTTTGCTGTAAAGGGAGTGAATACTAATTTGTTTTTTGCTAATTCTCTAATTTCTTTGTCTTCACTTGTTTCAATCAAGAAACGTAGGATGGCAGGATTTTGCATTTTAGAGATAATAAATTCTAAAATATCTGGGTGCCAATCTGCTAACATAATCATCTGAGCTCCACGTCGGCTACCCCCCTGTTCGACAAGGTGCGTCAAGCGGGCTAAGTCATCCAACCAGGAAACTGATCCAGAAGATTTACCATTTACGCCGTGAACCAATGCGTGGCGTGGTCTTAAGGTAGAACCATTTGTTCCAACGCCGCCGCCTCTACTCATAATTTCCATAACTTGTTTACGGTGATCAGATATACCGGCTCGTGAATCTGGTATATAGGGCATAACGTAACAGTTAAAGTAAGTGACGTCTATCCCAGAACCTGCTCCGTAAAGTACTCGACCAGCCGGGATAACATTTAATGCCATCAATTCTTTGTAAAAATTTTCAAATGAAGCTCGTTGTTTTTCAATCGTTGATTCAACTGCTGAAAGTCCAGTTGCATTACGCTTTGCAATTTGTTCGTAATAGATTTCTACTGGTTTTTCAACTACTGATAATGAACGGGTAATCAATCCTGTTTTTTGTTCTTCTTCATTTTCTATTTGACCTCGATATTCTTCATCTACTAAAATAATCGCTTTTTGCTCTACCAATAGAAGTTCAGAAATAAACCCAATCCCACGTGCAGGATAGTGCGGATCTTCTTTTAAGGTTACAACAACTAAATCTCCTTCTGTTAAAGTTAATTGAGCAGTATCTTTAAATGCGTAGCGATCAATCATAATGAGACGCGAAACACCGTTGAAAGTTGTCGACATCTTTTCTGTGATAGGAAAAACAGTTGGAAAATTTGAAATATCTTTATTTAATTTTTCCACGTTTAATACTAGTTTTGATCCGTTATTTATCATTATTCTCATCACTCCATCGTTTTTGTCATTACGTATCTTTAGGTATCTTCAAAACAGGAAAAACACTACATATAGTATACAAACTTTATTTTACACCGTATATAGTGTTTGTAAAGACTTGTATTTATTATTAATTTGTGTAAACTAAATGAGAATGAAGAAATTCATATAACAGGAGGGTATTATGCAGCTTTATACAAAAAGAGGCGATTATGGAAATACAAACTTGATCGGTGGACGAACAATTTCAAAAGATGCTATCCGAGTAGAATCCTATGGTACATTAGATGAACTAAATTCATTAGTTGGGGTAATCATTAGTCAAATGACTGATGAAGAACTAATCCTCAAAGAAGAGTTAGCCGAAATTCAGCTTCTTTTATTTGATTGCGGAACAGATTTAGCTACATTAGATGGAACAAGAGACTACCTTGTCACAAAAGAAGCAGTAGAATGGGTGGAAAGTCGAATTGATGATTATTCAACAGAGCCCTCTGTAATAGAAAAATTTATTCTTCCAGGTGGCGATCCTGTTGCGAGTTTTTTACACTTGGCTCGAACCGTCACCAGAAGAGCAGAGCGGATTATCGTATCTTTAGGTAAAGCAGAAAAGATTAATCAAGTTGTTCTGATTTTTATCAATCGACTATCAGATTATTTTTTTGCCTTAGCACGTGTAGTAAATTCACGAAAAGAAATTAAAGAACCCTTTTATGAAAAAGGAGGAAAAGTCTTTCATCCTGAACTAAAAAATAGAACTATTCCAAAAACACATTACTAAAAAGATTGTCTCTAACTTATCCTACTAACATTTTACTTACTCAAACTACTCATTTTATCCAAATGGAGGAAAAAAATATGTATAAACTAAAATCACTAGTACTTCTAAGCTTAACTCTTATCTTAACCGCTTGTGCAACACCAGCAACTAATGAAGCGGCTAATAGTCAGGTCATGACTGAACAAGCTAGCTCCATTTCAATCCCAGAAGCAGTAGAGGCAACTATTGTCTTTGAAGTAGACGAAATAGAGCAAACTAACATGGAGAAATCTTTAAAAGTTGAAGAAGGTACAACCTTATTAGATGCTATGAACGCAGAATATGAAGTAGAAGAAACAGATGGATTCATCACTGCTATCAATGGTATTGAACAAGATAAATCAAAAAATAAATGGTGGCTTTATTCTATAAACGGTGAGGACGGAGCAGTTGGTGCTAGTGACTACGAAATAAAAGAAAACGATCAAATAAAGTGGTCTTTAAATGGAAACTAATCATATTTAAGAAATAATTCAAAATTTTGTATAAGCAACCCACTTATAGTTAAACGTTAGAACAAAAAAGACTTTATATTTATCAAGTTGATAAATAAAGTCTTTTTTGTTCTATGAAATTCTCTTTAGAAAAAGATAATCGATTAGTCTATCCTTCATTCTCTAATTAAACTAGATAGTAGATTCAGATAACGCAAATTTTTTATCTTTAGTAAAAATAGATTATTTCACGTATTCTTCAACTATTGTTTTAGTAGCAAATGATTTTTCTATTTCATTATTAAAAGTATAAGTTATTTCCATTTTTAGTTTATCACTCGTTCTAACGTTTTTACTATCGATAATAGTACCTGTTTCTTCTTTAATTTCATTATTTATTCTTGTAAAATCTACATTCTGCCTAAATAAATGAACAAAGTCATTATCCTTATCATAAATAGTAAAGTGGATAGTTTTTATATTTCTATCTTACGTTTGCTTTAGATTGTATCCTTCACCTTCTTTAATACTATTACAGATTTTTTAGTTGCATCTTTTTTAATCAGTTATGACGACTTTTTTCCAAAAATTTTCATAAATAAACTGCTCATCTTCTTTTTTAATAAAGCGCAAGTCAAAATAAGCTGGACTATCCCCTGCTTTAAAGCATACTTGAATGTGCCCATAGTTTTTTTCCATAAGCCATTTGGTTGATGAGCGAGTAAAGGATTGAATAGTTGGTCGTGCAATAACTAATTGAACGGTTGAAAGACCTTGAAACTGCTGCAACCATATCGTTTGATTTTCTTGAATAGCATATCCTTGTTTTTGACTCTTGACCCATTGAAAGATAAGTAAAAAAACAAGAATAATAAAAATAATTAAACTCACCCATCTTCTTATAAACCAGCCACCCAGAACAAAAGGTAGTCCCACTACTATTGTCCAACGCCAGAAATACCAGAGTTCTCTTTTTGTAACGAATTGAATAGTGGGTTCTGTTATCGCCCTATCAGGAAGAAACTCAGCTAGCTTTTTATACATAATTTTTGTTTGAATAAGTGGAAAAAGTAGAACTTTTTTTGAAGAAAAACTTTCTCCTTCTTTTTCCTGCCCACCCATTAGAATAAGTTCCACAGTGGACATTCCAAATAAGTTGCGTAGGATTTGTTTATGAACTTTAATTGCCTGTATTTTTTTTAGGGGTATTTTCTGAATTTTCCTTTCAAATAACCCATATTCGACAGTTAGAGTATCTGCTTCAAGGGTTGACTTGAACTGATAAAATAATATGAAGTTTTTTAGTAAAGATAAAAAAAGAATTCCAATA
>JAGQHW010000125.1 GCA_020431645.1 Carnobacterium sp.
ACCAACAACGAGTATGGTTTTGACTACTAACGTGATAATATGGCACATTCACCAAAAGATCTGGTACAACGTGTTCATAATTACGCTATTGTAGATGAGGTGGACTCTGTTTTGGTAGATGATGCTCGTACTCCCTTAATTATCTCCGGTGCAGTTGCACAAGGTGACAGACATGAATTTAATGAGCTAAAGCCAAAGGTTGACAAAATTGTAAACACACAACGTAATTTACTAACCGGTGTTTTGGCTGATGCAAAAAAACTAATCGCTGAAGGCAATACCAAAGATGGCGGTTTCCATTTATTACGAGTTTTTAAAAAAAAAAAAAAAAAGAGAACAGTATGAATTGAATGAATTAGAATTAGCTAATCAATTAGACTATTATACTAATTTAACGAATGCAAAAAAAAATAAAGGTTTGAAGATTAGTTTAGTTATAATTTTTTTAGCCATAATAAGCGTTATACAAGTCCTATTATCAAATTCACAATTCACGATTGGAGCGGTTACACCTATAATAATAGCTTATTCAGCATTGTACTTATTCTATACTTATTCAGTACAAGGAAGAAAAGAGAAAAAATATAAAAAACATAAAAAACATAGTTATTATAATCAATTTTTGATTGGACAGCATTCAAAATTTAAAGAAGAACTATTTTTTATCGAAGAAGAATTAAAAAACTTAATGAGCAAAAAAAATATTTCGGATAAAATAGATCGTTCTTTTGCTGGTAATTTTAGATTTTTAACAATTATGCAACAAGACTTAAAAGAATCGGAGATAAAGCGGACAATTTTAGAGTCAGAAAATGCGGCATTAAGAAAGTACCTACTGATGAAAGATAAGATAGAGGATTAATTTTTTGTATATTTCAAAAAAGATAGGAGTAATAGTAAAAATGACTGAAGTATCTACATTCGAGCAAGTAAAAGAATTTCATACTATTTTTAATCCAACAGATAATCTCACTCCAGTAGCACTTACTCCAACAGAAGCACTTAATCGTGCAAACTTTTCGACAGAAGAAATTATAGAGTTCTTATATGCAAGTGTCCAAGGAGACCTAGTTTTATTTGAAAAAATAATTCATCAGTGGGAATATGCTATTAGTCAATCTGTTACTAAAATAAGGGTAGAAAAAAAAGAAATTAACTCTATTTTAGTCGGACAAGTAGATGCTTTAATAGATGCAAATTATTTTAATTATGGCTCCTTTATTTTGATGGGTGTAGATCCAAGACCGATTTCAACCATTGTACATGAAGCAAATATGGGTAAATTATTTCCTGATGGTAAACCACACTATCGTTTAACAGATGGAAAAGTATTAAAACCAAAAAACTGGGAGCAAAACTACGCTCCAGAGACTAGAATTGAAGCTGAAATTGAAAAACAAATTAAAGAAAAAAGAGGGAAATTTTAAAATGAAGACAATTAAAGACAATATTAAAGAAACTGAAATGGAACAGGCATTTTATCATGCTATTTATGGTGTAGAAAAAGAAGGATTACGTGTTTTAAATTCTGGAGAGTTGTCTTTAACAAAACACCCATCTGATTTTGGGAACCGCTCTTTTCATCCCTATATACAAACAGATTTTAGTGAAACGCAATTAGAACTAATTACTCCTCCACTTCATACTATTTATGAGACGAATCGTTGGCTGAAGAGTATTCATGATGTCACTCTCAGAACAATCCCCAAAGATGAGTTTATTTGGCCAATGAGTATGCCAGTTCCTTTGCCTGATGAGTCTGCTATTCCAATAGCGGATTTAGATAACCAAGATGCAGTAGCTTATCGGAATCATTTAGCAGCTAAATACGGCAAAAACAAGCAGATGTTAAGTGGGATACATTATAATTTTGAATTAGACAAAGAAATGATGCAACAATTGTACTTGAACCAAACGGATTATACTAATTTAGTTCAGTTTCAGTCATTTGTTTATTTAAAACTAGCAAGAAACTTTTTGCGTTATCGTTGGATTTTGACTTATCTATTAGGAGCAGCTCCAGTAGTTGACTCTTCCTTTTTTAAAAATAAAAAATGTGAAATGACGCCTCCGAAAAAATACATTAGAAGTATTCGTTGCAGTCATTTTGGTTATGCTAATTCAGATGATGTTTCTATTTCCTTTGATTCAGTCGAAGAATATGTTGGAAATTTAGAAACAGCTGTAAATGAAGGGAAATTATCCGAAGAAAAAGAATTTTATTCAGGTGTTCGTTTGAGAGGAACTAAAAAAGCTCGTGAAATGTTAGAACGAGGAATTTCTTATGTGGAATTAAGAATTTTTGATTTAAACCCTTTTAGTGCTTTCGGAATAGCAGCAGAAGATATGCAATTTATTCATTTATTTTGTATGCTAATGATTTATAAAGAAGAATCAGCTACGATGGAAGAAGTCGAAAAAGGAAAGAAAATGAGTGACTTAGTTGCATTAGAACATCCATTTGATACTACTCACTACTATCAAGAAGGAATCGAACTGATTAACCAAATGACAGAAATGATTCAAGAGACAAATGGGTCAAGTGATCAAATGAATTGTGTGAAACAGGCTAAAAATAAACTTGAAAAACCAGAAATGACACTAGCAGCTCGAATGGTAAAAGGAATTGAAGAGAGTGGAGATTATGTCTCTTTCGGTATGAAACTTGCTAAACAATACAAAGAAGAATCGCTTGAAAAACCGTATATAGTAAGAGGATTTGAAAATATGGAATTATCAACACAGTTGCTTATTTTTGATGCCATCCAAAAAGGGATAACAGTAGAAATCTTAGATGAATCAGAGCAATTTTTGAAATTAAGCTATAAAAACCAGATTGAATATGTCAAAAATGCGAATATGACATCTAAAGACCAATATATTGCTCCATTAATTATGGAAAACAAAACGGTTACAAAAAAAATTCTAGCTAGTAATGGATTCAATGTGCCAGCTGGTGAGGAGTACCATAGTAAAAGTGAAGCTGAAAAAAATTATTGGCTCTATAAAAATAAAGGGATTGTTATAAAACCAAAATCGACGAATTACGGAGTTGGTATCTCTATTTTTAAAGAAGGTGCAAGCCTAGATGCTTACCAATCCGCTTTAGAATTTGCCTTTAAAGAAGATTCGACTATTTTAGTAGAAGAATTTATTGAAGGAACAGAATATCGTTTCTTTGTACTAAATGGTCAAGTTGCAGCAATATTATTGCGTACGCCCGCTAATGTTATTGGTGATGGAAAACACACTATAGAAGAGTTGGTATCAGAGAAGAATAAAGATCCATTAAGAGGAACAAATCATCGTGCACCACTTGAAGAAATTCAACTAGACGAAATTGAGAAACTTATGTTAAAAGAACAAGGGTATACCATTGGAAGTATTCCTAAAAAGGATAGTCAAGTATTTTTACGTGAAAATTCAAATATGAGTACTGGTGGAGATTCCACCGATGTAACGGATGATATCGATGAGTCCTATAAAAAAGCAGCAGTAGAAATGACTAAAACAATAGGAGCAAAAGTTTGTGGAGTAGATTTAATTATTCCTGATTACACTCATATTTCTACAAAAGAAAATCCTGGCTATACTGTAATTGAAGCAAACTTCAATCCAGCAATGCACATGCATGCATATGTATCAAAAGGACAAGGACGACCACTAGCAATGGGTATTTTAAAAATGCTGTTTCCTGAGGTAATCTAGTGCTAGATAAGAAGAGATTCGACAAAATTGTTGAGAATCTCTTTTTATCTTTATTCTTTACAGTACTGCTATAACGATAAATAAATCAACATGGAGGGTAACAATGGAAAGAATTTATTTTGATTACGCTGCAACCAGCCCTGTTCATTCTGAAGTAATAGAAGTTGTTCATGATGCCATGATTCAGCACTTTGGTAACGCATCAAGTATTCATCATATTGGAAGAGATAGTCGGCGTATGATGGATAATGCTAAAAAAGTATTTGCCGATAGTATTGGTGCCAAACCGAATGAAATTGTTCTTACAAGTGGTGGGACTGAAAGTGATAATACAGCAATCATTGAAACAGCTTTTGCTCGTGAAAAAGAAGGCAAGCATATCATTACAACAGCTATTGAACACCATGCTGTTTTAAAGCCAATGGATTATCTTGAAAAATTAGGGTTTGAAATTACGTATCTTTCTGTAGATGAGCACGGAATGATAGATTTAGAAGAATTAAAGAAAGTGTTAAGAGAAGATACGATACTTGTTTCTGTTATGTATGGAAACAATGAAGTTGGCTCATTACTAGCTATTGAATCTATAGGTAAAATAATAGCAGAGAGCGTATCATCAGCTTATTTTCATACAGACGCTGTTCAGGCTTACGGATTAGAGTCAATTGATGTAAAAAAAGAATCTATTGATTTGTTGTCTACAGCAAGTCATAAAATAGGTGGGCCTAAAGGAATTGGTTTTTTATATATAAATGAAACCATTCATTTACCAAGTTTTATGTTAGGCGGCGAACAAGAGATGAAACGTAGAGCAGGAACAGAAAATATTCCTGCTATAGTAGGATTTCAAAAAGCAGTAGAAATAGCACAATTAACGAAAGAATCACGCAGAAAGGAGTACGACAGTTTTAGTCATCATTTAATTCATAGATTAACTGATGAAAAAGTCGAATTTGAAATAAATGGCCATCCACATAATCGTTTAAAGCACATTATTAATATTTGGTTTAAGGGAGTCTCTTCAGAAAAACTACTATTATTAATGGATTTATCTGGTATTGCTATCTCTGCTGGTTCGGCTTGTACAGCTGGAAATATCGATCCGAGTCACGTATTAATGGCAATATACGGAAAAGAAAGTCAGCGAGTAAAAGAATCTGTTAGAATTAGTTTCGGAATAGGTACAACACTGGAATCAATCGATCATTTAGCAACTGAATTAATCAAGTTAACAAATAAATTAAAGAAATAAAGAAGCGACTAGGTAGTACGATTGATTCAATAATTATGATATAGTAGATATAGTAAAAAAACTAAATGAGGTGAATGGTTTGGCATTTGAAAAAACAGCAAAACTTCAAGGATCAGCTGATGAATATACACTTAGTCCAGATTTGAAGAAATATACATTGAGAGACAACGCTTTTGAAGAATTAAAGACAGGTAATTTTCAATATCTTCGAACACTTACCAGTGATTCAGTCGCTAACCAAGAAGTAAAATTAAAGATTGTCATATCCGAAGATTTATCTAAATTGAAAATAGCAACGACAACTATGAATGGTTTGAGACCAGTCATTATTTATAAAGGCGATGCATTCAAAGAAATATGCGAAAAATACAAATTTATCATGCAAGATTTTTCAAATAAAGGTATTTTTGAAAAAAAGTAAACCAGAGAATGAAAAGTATAAAAATAGGGTATCAACCTATTTTTATACTTTTTTTAGTAGGAAAGTTAGTTAAGTATTCTTGCTTTCTTTCAAAAAGTTAGTATA
>JAGQHW010000126.1 GCA_020431645.1 Carnobacterium sp.
CTGGTTTTGGTGCAGAGATTCTAGGATTTGACTTGTATCCAAATGATGAAGCACGTAAATTCATGAGATACACGGATACACTTGAAGAATTGGTTAGAGAAGTTGACTTGATTTCTATTCATATGCCAGCAACTGATGATAATTTCCATTTATTTAATAAAGAATTGTTTGCACAAATGAAAGATGGTTCATTCTTAATCAATACAGCAAGAGGAACCATCGTTAAAACGGATGACTTGCTTGAAGCGTTAGAAAGCAATAAATTAGCGGGTGCTGCTTTAGACACGTATGAAAAGGAACATTCATTTGTTAATAAAGATTTAAAAGGTGCAACAATTGACGACGAGGTCTTTAATGCATTAATGGCTAGAGAAGATATTTTCTACACACCTCATATTGCCTTCTACACAGAGACAGCTGTTGAGAATTTAGTAGAAGGTTCGCTGAATGCTACCCGTGAGATTTTAACAACTGGTGAAAGTACTTTTGAAGTAAATTAATTAATAAAATAGAGTACTAGAAAAAGAAGCAAATTGCCCCAATTTAAAGGGTTTATTGGCTTCTTTTTTTTGCCTAAAAAATTAGTCCGAATGCCATTAAATTAACGGTAGAAATAGCAACAAAAATAGGGTATGATGCTAGCAGAACAGCTTAAAAAAACAAGTGCTTTTTAGGCTAGTAGTTTAGTATAAAAAGTGAGAGGAGCTAGCAAGAACTGGGTACACATCATTAGACTTGTTAAAAACTGAACGAGTAACCAATAAAGGAGAATGAAGATGAAAAAGAAAATTGGCATCGCATTAGGAATAGTTTTAGTTATTATTATCGCAGTCTTTGTTTCACAAAAAGTACTTTCCTCAAAAGAAGTTGTTGTAGAAGAGATAGAAGATCCTTACGGTATAGACTATTTTACTGTTCCAAGCATGGAACAAGTTTTTGTTAATGGAACAGTCAAACCGGAACAATCACAAGAGTTTCGTAAAGAAGAAGCCTATGGAGCAATAGGAGACTTGCAAGTAGCAAATGGTGAGACGGTAGAAAAAGGTCAATTATTATATACCTATGAAAATACAGAAGTAGCGACACAACTAAGCGATACAACCAACCAAGTTGCTAGGATGGAAACCCAACGTTCTAATGCTAGTTATAAGAGAGATTTGGCGATTAAAAATTGGAATAAACTACCTGAAGAAGAACGAACTCAAACACTCGAAGAAATAAAAATGGATATGAGTACCGATGATTTAGATGCAGAGATAACAGAAATGTATAACAACATGGCTTCTTTAAAAGAACAACGCTACAAAGAGATTGTCGCTCCTTTTACAGGGAAAGTATATATACCCGAAGTGAAGGATGCAGAATCTCCGATTTTAAAATTAATTTCAGATCAGTTTTATGTAGCCGGTACAGTTAATGAAAAAGATGTTGGCAAGTTAGCTAGCGAGCAAACAGCTGACATTAAAGTCATTTCTAATGACTATGCTGTTACTGGTAAAGTGAGTTTTATTGATTTAAATCCAACAGAAGATGGGGCCCAAGAAGGAGACTACGGTCAAGCGTCAACAATGTCTAGTTATCCTGTTAAGCTTTCTTTAGATACATTAGAAGGTATCCGCAATGGTTATCATGTTCAAGCAGTTGTAAATATCGGAAAAGAACGGATTACTATTCCGACGAAAGCAATTCATAAAGAAGATAAGGTCTCTTATGTTTTAGTAAATGATTTTGGGACCGTTGTGAGACGCATTATACAATTAGGTGAACAAGAAGGAGAAAATACCATTGTAACTAGCGGATTAGAAGCAGAAGACCAAATTATCCTGTCATCAAAAGTTCCTGTTGAAGAAGGTCAATTGCTTAATGAGGCGACTGATTTAGACGCAATAGATCCTATGACCATGGAAGAATAGGTGGGAGTCGCGATGGAAAAAACAGAAACAACTCAACCGCTGATTGAATTAATAAATGTAACAAAAACCTTTAAACGCGGGAAACAAGAAGTAACCATTTTAAAAGGATTAGACTTAAAAATCTACGAAGGTGAATTTATTATGATTATGGGTAAGTCAGGTAGTGGTAAAACAACACTGATGAATATTATTGGTTTCTTAGACCGCATTAGTTCAGGTATTTACCATTTTCGTGGCGAAGATGTTTCTTCTTTAAATGAAAATAAAAAATCGGATTACCGGAATGCTTTTTTTGGCTTTGTCTTTCAACAATTCTTCTTAATAGAAGCGCTAAATGTTCAACAGAATGTTGAATTGCCAATGGTCTATAAAGGCGTTCATCAAGCAAAAGAGAAAAAAGCAAAAGCGCAACACTTTCTAGATTTAGTCGGTATTGGCGAGAAGATGAAAGACAAAACAACAGAACTTTCTGGTGGCCAGCAACAACGTGTAGCGATTGCACGCGCATTAGTTAATGATCCATTATTGATTATGGCAGATGAACCAACTGGTGCACTTGATAGTGAAACAGGTAAAGTCATTATGGATACATTAAAACAGTTAAACGAAGAAGGAAAAACAATCGTGATGGTTACCCATGATAGCGACTTGACAGCTTATGCTTCACGCGTTATCTACATGAAAGATGGCTGTTTTGAAAAAGAGGTGACAAATGTATGATACGCAATATTTTAATGAGTACTTTTCTAAGTCTTAAAGCACATAAATTGAGAGTTTTCTTGACAATGTTAGGCATTATTATTGGGATTGCTTCTGTGGTTACAATTGCAGCTTTGGGAGAAGGAATTAGGCAGCAAACGATTTCTCTAGCTGATTCAACAAATTCTAATGAGGTTAAGATTCAATACATCATGCCGATGTCTGAGGATCCAACGTATTATGAAGAATCAACCTTTGCTTTTTCAAGAGTGGATATGAAACGAGTACAAAAGACAACTGGCGTAACGTCTATTTTACCTGAATACGGAGAAGGAATGGGAATGGGTAGTTCGATTGAAACCATTAGTGCAGATTTTAATTATTTTGGACAACAATCTTCTCTTCAATTAACACCATATAGTGAAGATCATACAATCTTATATGGAAGAAATTTAACTGCAGCAGATGCTAATCAGGATGTCATTGTATTATCCCATGATGTATTTGACTATGGAATTATGATTGATAATCCAGAAGATATGATTGGACAAGCTATTTCATTAAATGGTTACATGTACCAAGTAGTTGGGATTAAAACCCCTTATGACTACGACAACATGTCGTTAACGGGTGGCGGAGAAGATTATTTGACCGCTTCTTCATCAATAGTCCCGCGCTCTTCTTATAATGAGTTGACGAAATATAAACCGATTGTCGGATTAAAAATTAAATTTGATGAGAACACTGATCGTTATGCTGCTACAGAAGGGATTATTCAAGAACTAGGTGAAACCTATCCTGATGAACAAGGAACCTTTGAGGAAGATCGATCAAATGAAGAGATGCAACAAGAGATGGAAACGTATATGGCTGGAATCGTTAATTTCTTAATGGCGATAACTGCGATTTCACTTTTGGTAGGTGGGATTGGCGTGATGAATATTATGTATGTATCGGTTACCGAACGCAAACGTGAAATTGGGATTCGTCGTGCTATTGGGGCTAAGCCTCGAACTATTTTATTCCAATTCATCCTGGAAGCAGCGTTTATTACTTTCATTGGTGGATTATTAGGCTTGGTTTCAGGATATGGTATTGCGGTATTAGCGGGTAGTTTTATGGATCTTAAACCGGTCTTGACGATGCAGACTATTTTATTATCCACATCTGTTTCTGTTTTAACGGGATTATTTTTTGGGATTATGCCAGCCGTTAATGCTGCAAAAATGGATCCTATCAAAGCTATTTACCACTAATTTTGCCCACTTGTTATAGGAGGAAAAATGAAGAAAAAAATTATTTATCTGTGTCTAATCGTGACAGCGGTCAGTTTTATTTGGACAGATATTCTATTTATTTCGACAATAAAACAACTATCACGTTCTTTAGGTATATGCATCTCAGAAGATTCAATACTCGTTTCGACAGATAGTCATGGGGGTCTTAACGGCGATGGAAATTTGCTTGTTCGTATAGAATTTGAAGGAAAAAGAGCAGAGGATATCGTCAATCAAATTCAATCAAACAATGACTGGAAAAAGACTCCACTTCCCAATGCTATTAAAATTCAACTTTACGGTGGTGAAATGGGAGAGAACACCACTTATTATTCTAATTTAGCTAAGAGTAATAAACTGCCCGAAACTTTCGAAGGGTACTGGTTATTTATTGATCGATACGAGGGCAAGAATCAATTAACAAAAGGAGAAGACTTACTTTCTCGATCTTCTCACAATTATACTGTTGGGCTATATGATAATAAAACAAACAATCTTTATTATTTTGAAGCTGATTCTTAATCAAAAAGTTAATACGTGAAGACTCACATGATAAAAAGTTAATGACTAATGATTTTAATGTAAGTTTAAAGATAAGTAAGCTATTGTGTGGTTAGATAAATAAAGTATTCTCACAGCATGTATACAATTGTAAGAACAGGAGTGATTTTTGTGGAAAAAAGAATGACTATTCCTTCTCTTTATAATGATTTATTCAATATGATTGATAGTTTCAAATATCAAAGTGACATTAAAGGTGTCATTCTTACAAAACGAAATAGAGCAATGACTTTTAAAGAATTCCAAAAAAGCATGATAAATAATATTAATTATTTTGACTGTTTGAATAAAGAATATTTAGATTTAATAACATTTATGTTTGAAAATCAAGAGTATTTGACAGACGTTCGGTTAGCAGGTATATTAACTTATTTGCAACCACAAATAAAAGAAGATGTCCCTAATTTATTAATAAGTTCTACAGAGTTTTATAAATCAAAATTTAAAACCGAAAACGCCATAACAGAAGCTTTAGAATTTGATTATTCATATAGGAAGATAGAAAATGATATTTTGAGTCAAGTATTGACCGTTTTATGTAATAACGAAAATTTTCATATGACAAAAGATTTATTTTATAATTCTTCTAAAGAAACTATTTTTGAAATAAAAAAATATACGGAAGTTTATATCAATCTTTTATTAAAGAATATCAGCTTCTATTAATGTAGCAGAAAAACTAATTATGAAGTTAGTGGTAGATAGTTAACGAATAGTTCAGTATGATTTAGATAAATTAAAAAAAAGCTACTATCAGGAAGAGCTAATTTCTATAAATGAATAAACGTGAAATGCTCTGTATGTTTAGTAAGTTATACATTATGTAAAAATAGATAAATCAAAAGGTTTTACTTCTTTTTTCGAGAGGTAGGCCTTTTTTTTGTTGAAATATGCCTATTGATAAGCTAAATCTCATTGTATTTTAACTTAGGAGAAGAAAAAGTAAAAAAATATAG
>JAGQHW010000127.1 GCA_020431645.1 Carnobacterium sp.
CGGTATCTGTCTCTATATAACTATCCTTGTCTAAAATGCCTGACTTTAGGAATTTCCATATCAGCTTTAGAACGATTTTATCTTGAATAAACCATTCTAGATTTGCCCGTAATTTTTGATGGTGTATCGTGTCGAAGTAGCTTTTCAAATCACAATCGACTACTACCCGATACCCTTCTTCATAATACTGTTCTGCTTTTTGAATGGCCTGGTGGGCATTTCTTCCTTTTCTAAAACCATAACTGTTGTCGGATAATTGTGGGTCGATAATCGGATCAATCACCTGAAGAATAGCTTGTTGTACCACTCTATCCAATACGGAAGGAATCCCTAATAATCTTTTGGTGCCATCTGGTTTTGGAATGGATACTCTGCGCACAGGTTGTGGTTGATAAGAACCATCTTTCAATTTCCTTATAAGATGAGGATAATATCTCTTCATGTGACCTTCTAGTTGATAAACAGTTAGACCATCTACACCTGGAGCTCCTTTATTCTTCCGAACTTTAATCAGGGCTCTGTCTAAATTATCTTTATCGATAACTTTCTCGATAAGTGTGATACCATCTTGTTTTTCCATCTCTATGCTACGTCCCTACGCACTCCTACATACTCTTTCGTTTCCAACTTATCCCTCTGTAGGTAGCCATCTCTTGATCTTTACCTTGATGTTTTCTGCGATAGTGGTGACGTATTCACCTCCTTGTTTTCCCAAGATTATTATTGTTCAGCCCTTCAGAGAACAGCGTTCTCCTACTATGGCGTCTGCTGACTTCTCACTATTCGTTGTTACTACGAATTTGCTCGCTAGTGAGACCTCCCCGGGTAAGAATGATAACCTTCCACTCATGTCACTGTCTCATTTACTGTAGGAGATTTGTGCAGTATTGGACTTTGCTTTGTTTGGCAAGCTCGTCCATCTCCAGTCAGCCTTATATGAGATTTCTATTCGTCAGTGCGAGTATTTGTGTCCGACTTCCTTCAGATTCCACTTCACAATGGACACCCTTGTCATTCACTAACAGTTCCTACTGCAAAGCCTGTAGTGGACTTTCACCACCAAGTTATCACCCATGCCGGGCGCACCAATAGATATGAATGCCAGTTACACAGGCTTCATACCGATTCTTTTTCCAAAAGCAAAAATCATTATCGATCGTTTTCATATTATTCAATTGATTAATCGCTCTATGAATAAAACGAGAGTTAGCGCAATGAACCGATTCAATACTTCAAACGGAGAAAATAAAAAGAAATATCGTCGTCTGAAACGATACTGGAAGAAAATGTTGAAAAAAGAAAGTAATTTGTCTCATACAACTTATTCTTACTATTCTATGTTTGGACAAAGACTTGAGGCCGATATTGTATCCGAAATGCTAAGCTATGACGCTATTCTGAATGCTACTTATGCTATCTATCAAGCCATTATCAAAGCGGTAGAAGAGAACGACTACGATGCACTAAGCGAAATTTTAAACAAAAAAATAAGTAAAGATATTTCTTCTTACATGAGAACAAGTCTAAAGACCTTAAAGAAACACCTTCCATACATCAAAAACACCTTCACTTATCCCTACTCTAACGGTAAGATAGAAGGGACCAATAATAAAATTAAAGTTCTTAATCGTGTTGCTTATGGATATAGAAACTTTTCAAATTATAAGAATCGGATCATTCTACACTTCAATATGAAACCGAAGGTTAAAAAGAAAAATACCGAAAAACAAAAAGAAACATATTCTGCAGCTGCTTAACACCAGCTACAAAATATGTTCAAAAACAGGAAGAATTGAAGACTATTATCTTCCACCAACGTTAAATGTCGAAGAACCTTTTTATCTCAGGCTTAAAAGCTGATAAACGGCGGGAACAGAAGCAACCCCTGTCCCGACCTCTCTTTTGGAAGGACGATGAATCATGCGCTTGGAGACCTACCAACACTTAGTTGATATTTTAGAAACCAGCGACACCCCGATGAGCACACAAGAAATTGCCACAAAAATTCAATTAAGTCGCTCGGTAACCAGCTTATACTTAAATAAATTATTGGAAAAAGGTGAAGTCCAACAAACGGGAAAAAAACCCGTTTATTGGCAATTAACCCGTGCAACAACCCCCACGACCGATGTGTTTCGACAATACATCGGTAGCCAAGGCAGCGCCAAAAAAGCCATTGAACAATGCAAATCCGCTATGTTGTATCCCCCATTGGGTATGCCTTTATTAATCCATGGAGCCAGTGGCGTCGGCAAAAGCTTTTTGGCAAAACTGATTTATGAGTATCTGAAAAATGAACAAATCATTGGCCTGGAAAAATTCTACACCTTTAACTGTGCCGATTATGCCAACAATCCCGAATTACTGTCATCCATTCTCTTCGGCCATACCAAAGGTGCATTCACTGGGGCTGAATCAGAAAAACAAGGACTCTTGGCCCAAGCTAATAATTCTGTACTCTTTTTAGATGAAGTACATCGATTATCCAACGAAAACCAAGAAAAACTCTTTCAGTTTATGGATACAGGGACCTTCCGCCCCATTGGTGAAGAAGGAAAAATGGTGCATTCCAAAGTCCGGCTACTATTTGCGACCACCGAAAACCCGAAAAAAGTCTTATTGACAACCTTTTATCGCCGAATTTCCGTAATCGTCTCACTTCCGAACTTCAAAGAGTGCCCCATTCGAGAACGGATTGCGATTTTGAAAAACTTATTCCACCGAGAAGCGAAACGAATGACCAAAGACATCAATGTGGACGAAGAAATCTTTACAGTATTATTAGAAAATGACGAACCTGGTAACGTGGGAAGTTTATCCAACAAAGTGCAGCTCCTTTGCGCGTCGCAATTACGAAAAACTTTGCCCAATCAACCCGTCGTCATTGGCGATGCGACTCAACCAATGATTACGATTCCTTTAGACAAAGAAGTGTTAGAAGAAGACACACTTTCTTCCGATATTTTCGCAATATTTGAAGCCTTATTTACAAAAGAAAAAACACTGGCCCACTTAAAAACAGAACTGACACAATTCATTAAATATTGTTTAGACGATAAAATAACCTTGGAAAATGATTACTTTTTACAAAATCTAGTCACGGAAGTCCAAACCAAAAACAAACTAATTATTAACCAACCTGAGCAAACTGAAAAACCGATGAAAGATGTTGCCAAATTGCTGAAAATTTTACCGCCAACATTTAACGAAACAGTGCTCCTCCCAATCCAAACACAGTTAAAGGAACACTATCCACGAACGGTTTCCCTCGTGAAAAACTTAGTCAGTCCGCTGCCAGAAGAATACCGTTTCTTTACAGAGGTACTCTTATCTGTATTACTTAGCGGAGAAATTTCTGAAACGATTCCTTACCAAGCGCTCCTCGTGGCGCATGGTGAATCGACTGCCACAAGTATTCAAGCCGTTGCCAACAAATTATGTGGTGCCTATATTTTCGATGCGATTAACATGCCCTTAACCTCCTCCGTCCGAGATATCGTCGCCGAAGTTAAAAACTGGCTTTCTCAGCGGGACACATCACAAGGCGTCATTATGCTCGTCGATATGGGTTCCCTGACACAACTTTATAAAAGTTTGAAACCTCAAATTCTTGGAGAACTTTTGGTGATCAATAATCTGACCACTGCCTATGCGTTGGAAATTGGTCATCAATTAATGAACGAACAACTTTTCTATGGTATTGCTAAAACCGCTGAAAAAAAATTTAAAACCGATGTACAGTACTTTGAAGGCTTTTCAGTGGAAAAAAATATCATTGTCTCTAGTATTTCAGGTCTGGATATTGCCAAGCAAATCAAACAAATCTGTCAAAAATACCTGTATACTGACATTAAAGTCATTACCCTAAAATACAAAGATTTGGTAAACACGTTAGACATTGCCAACGCCGAAGAAAATTATTTAAAAGAAACCTCGCTCATTTTGACGACGTCTTACTTAGACAACCATACAAATGTTGCTAGCGTGAATCTCTTAGACATGTTAGACGAAGATGCAGGAACCCAGTTGATGGAACCTTTCCAAAACTTGATGCATCCCAATAACATTGATAGCATGATTAACGAATTTGTTCACTTCTTCTCGAAAGAGGGCTTGTCAGAAAAACTAGAATTTCTAAATCCTGACGTCATTATTAAACAAGTCGAAAACGTTACAAAAAACATTGAAAAGCGCTTCGACCTCACACTCAGCGGCAAAATGAAATTCAACTTAATGATGCACAACGCGCTCATGGTAGAGCGAACAATGCTCGGCGTTGAAGACTATGAAGTCCCTGCTAACCTAGAGGAACTAACCATTAACCAAAAACCATTTTTCCAAAATGCTAAAAACATTTTCTATACCCTAGAACAGTTTTATCGAATAGAGATTTCCAACTGGGAACTCTATGTTATTTATGAAATTTTGTCTTCTCGATGAGGGGGGATGGGAAAAGCCACTTTCCTCTAGAAAGTGGCTTTTTTAGTTTGTGTTCTGCGTTAAAAATTCATACATATTAGGTTCTACAGGTGTTTCTAAGGTAAAGTCTAGTTTAACGACGCTTTTTTTCTTACCCTCTTTGTCTTGTTTTTCGACTTGTTGGATAGGGCTCATATGTCAATCATTTGGACAAAAGGATTCGATTTATTTATTTAAAAAATTAAACTGAGTAATGATTTAAAAGTACCCAGCACAAATAGACTGATTTAAAACAATTTTAAATCAGTCTATTTCATTAAAATCAGTTATGAAACAATGACTGATAGCCTCTCAGAGTTATACCACCTAATATAGGAGTCGATTCCAACTATGGCTTTCTCTAAAGTTTTAAAGGTTTGAAAATGAACATATTCTCTCTTAAGAATAGAGTGAAAACTTTCAATTCGAGCATTATCGCCAGGACATCCCTTACGGGAATAAGAATGTTTAAGCCCATATTTTTTAAGTATTTCTTCAAACAAATCTCTGGTGTATTGGCTTCCCATATCACTATGGATAATTATGGTACCTAGTTTTTTTATGACAGCCTCATCAATAACGCTAGCCGTTAATTCTTGAGTCATATGATGACTCATTTTATGTGAGACAACCCGACGGGTTTTAGGGTCATATAAGCTAGCTAAATAAGCCCATCTGTTATTAACTAGAATATAGGTAATATCTGTTAAAAGGACGGTTGATTTGTCCTTCAATTGTTTAATTAAGTTAGGACGTTGCTCAACAGTTGAATAAGTTTTTGGTTTCTTCCGCCGGTTTATCATACGAGACTGAATCCCTAATCCTTTCATTAAGCGATAAATTAAACCTGCACTCACGTTAAAACTGAATTTCTGATTTAGTAAAATCGTTAAGCGTGGA
>JAGQHW010000128.1 GCA_020431645.1 Carnobacterium sp.
ACCAGTTAGCGATTAACACGATTAGAACACTTAGTATGGAAGGGGTTCAAAAAGCTAATTCTGGACACCCGGGATTACCAATGGGAGCTGCTCCAATGGCTTATACTCTTTGGACACAACACTTAAAAGTGAATCCTAAAAATTCAAAATGGGTAGATCGTGATCGCTTCGTCCTTTCTGCAGGACATGGCTCTATTATGCTTTATAGTTTATTGCATCTTGCGGGCTATAATGTTTCAATGGATGATTTAAAAAATTTCCGTCAATGGGATAGTAAAACGCCTGGACATCCAGAAGTACACTTCACAGATGGTGTAGAAGCGACAACAGGACCATTAGGCCAAGGTATAGCAAATGCTGTAGGTATGGCAATGGCAGAAGCACATTTAGCAGCAACCTATAACAAAGAAGATTTTGAAATTGTGGATCATTACACTTATGCATTATGTGGAGACGGCGATTTAATGGAAGGGGTTTCATCTGAAGCGGCTAGTTTAGCTGGTCATTTAGAACTCGGAAAATTAATTATGCTATACGATTCAAATGATATTTCTTTAGATGGACCAACATCAAAAGCCTTTACTGAAAATGTTGGTCAACGATTTGAAGCTTACAATTGGCAATATATTTTAGTAAAAGATGGCAATGATATTGAAGAAATCAATGCTGCAATTGAGACAGCTAAAGCTGAAAAAGTAAGACCTACAATTATTGAAGTAAAAACAATTATTGGTTTCGGTGCTCCAAATGAAGGAACACATAAAGTACATGGCGCTCCTCTAGGTCCTGAAGGTATCGAAGCGGCTAAAAAAGCTTATGGATGGGAAAGGAAAGACTTTTTTGTACCAGGTGAAGTAAGCCAACGCTTTGAAGAAAAAATGGTTGATAAAGGAGCAAATTCTGAAAAAGAATGGAACGCATTGTTTAATGGTTATCGTTCTTCGTACCCTGAATTAGCTGAGCAATTTGAACAAGTTATGAATAATGAACTTCCAAAAGACTGGGATAGCGAATTACCTAGTTTTGCAGAGGGAGATTCTGCTTTAGCTTCACGTGTTTCAAGTAGCCAAGTATTAACGGCTATTTCTAAAACTGTTCCTGCTTTCTGGGGCGGTTCTGCAGACTTATCTTCTTCAAATAATACAATGGTTGCTGGTGAAAAAGACTTCCAACCTGGACAATACGAAGGAAGAAATATTTGGTACGGTGTACGTGAGTTTGCTATGACAGCTGCAGCAAATGGGATTGCCTTGCATGGTGGTTCAAAGACTTACGTGGGAACATTCTTTGTTTTTACAGATTATTTAAGAGCGGCCGTTCGTTTAGCAGCTATTTCTAAATTGCCTGTAACGTATGTATTTACACACGATTCAGTTGCTGTTGGAGAAGATGGCCCAACGCATGAACCTGTAGAACATCTTTCAAGCTTACGTAGTATGTCTAATTTAACTGTCCTACGTCCTGCTGATGGAAATGAAGTCGTTGCTGCATGGAAGATTGCCATGATGTCAACAGATCACCCAACAATGTTAGTATTGTCTCGTCAAAATTTACCTGTTTTACCAAAAACAAACGAATTAGCAAAAGAGAATGTTGTTAAAGGCGCTTATGTCCTTTCACCACAAGACGGCGAAACTCCAGAAGGTATCTTAATTGCAACTGGATCTGAAGTTGCATTAGCAATGGAAGCACAAAAAACTCTTAAAGCAACTGGAAAAGATGTTTCTGTCGTTTCTATGCCAAGTTTTGATTTATTCGAGAAACAAGATGCTGCATATAAAGAATCTGTTTTACCAAATGCTGTTCGCAAACGTGTTTCTATTGAAATGGGTTCAAGCTTTGGTTGGGAACGTTACGTAGGATTAGACGGTGCGATGATAGCTATCGATAAATATGGAGCAAGTGCACCTGGAGATAGAGTTATTAAAGAATACGGATTTACAGTAGAAAATATAGTGTCAACTTATCAATCGATTGAAAACGATTTTAAAAAATAGTAAATGAGAAATATATAGTGTGAAAAACTAAAATTACTTATTGGAAAGTCCTCTTAAGACTATTATCTACTAATCTTAGGAGGATTTTTGATGTAAGTAGGACAATCGGTCTTGATTGTTGACAAACTTTTTTTAGCAACTATCTTGTAACTTCAACAGTATAAGACATTGTATATGAGTCAATTTACTAAAAGAGGACATGAATTGTTAATTAACAGATATTAAACAGTCGGAAAAATTACTGAAATGGTAGAAACAAACGGGAGCGTCAATAATTTTGTGTAAATAAATCGTCCTTCTGCAAAATAATTAGTTACTCAGTAAACATTGAAACTAATGTATCGGTTACTTGTTGGAAACCTTTATGGCTTCTGTTTAGAAATTTTTGATTGTATGTATCAAAAATGCTGACTAGAAAGCGTTCTAGTGATTCTTCATTTTGAAACTGCTCTTTTCTGCGGCTGTACTTTTTAATTTGCTTATTGAAAGACTCGATTAGATTGGTTGAGTAAATGGTTCTACGAATACTGGGTGGAAACTCATAAAAAGTCAATAAATCTTGGTTTTCTATGAGTGACTGCGTCACTTTAGGATAGTTTTTCTTCCATTTCTCAATCATACAGGATAAGAATGTATTCGCTTCTTCCTTTGAGTTAGCTTGATAAACAGCCTTAAAGTCATCACAGATTTCTTTTCGGTCTTTGACACGTACTTTATGAGCAATATTACGAGATACATGGATACAACAATGCTGATATTTTGCTTTAGGATAAATTTGTTGGATGGTATCTTTCATGCCTTTTAAGCCATCCGTAATAAAAAGCAAGACTTCTTGAACTCCTCTGGAGTTAATATCCTGTAGCAGCTCATTCCAAACGTATGTTGATTCAGTCGGAGCAATCGCATAACTCAGTACTTCTTTAGTGCCGTCTTCTCGTATACCAATGGCAATATAAATCGCTTCTTTGGATACGGTTTGGCGTTTTAATGGAATATAAGTAGCGTCCATAAAAATAGCGACATACTTATCATTTAAGGCTCTGGATTTAAAGGCGTTTACTTCTTCAGTCAGAACTTTAGTCATGTTGGACATGGTTTGTGGAGTATAGTGATGCCCATACATTTTTTCGATTAAATCAGCAATTTCAGACATCGTAACACCTTTTTCGAATAAATGGATAATAGTGGTTTCCAATGTATCGTTTGTTCTTTTGTAGGCTGGTAAAGTTTGTTGTTTAAACTCACCATTACGATCTCTAGGTATTTCCAATGTTAATTCACCATATTCGGTTTTGATTGATCGAAAGTAAGAACCGTTTCTCGAATTACCTGAATTAAAACCAGTGCGATCATATTTTTCGTAATCTAAAAAAGCCGTTAATTCAGTCCGTAGGAGTGTGTTTATCGCTTTTTCTAAGTGCGAACGGAATAATTCATTTAAATCGCCTTTAGTGACTAGAGTTTGCACAATTTCTGTAGTAAAATCATTCATAGGGAAGTCCTCTTTTCTGTGAATTGGTTGTCGTTAACTTTATTCTACAGAAAGGACTTCCTTTTTTGTATGGATTTTTTCATTTACACAAAATATTTTACACTCTCCTTAATTTTTCATAATATTTAAATAACTTATCACTTAGTTTAATTAAATCATCATCAGATAATTTATCAATTGCTGAACTATAAATAAAATCCCATACGTATTCTTCAATTAATTCATCTTGATATTTTGATGTTCTTATCATATCTATTATTAAAGCAAAGCTGCCATGTATGTTTTCATATACTTCCTCTAGTAAGACTTTTTTAGGTACTTCTAAATTGTTTTTTTGAAAGGATTCAATCATTCTAATTGTGTCATCTTCAGTCAGTTTATCACTTGTAAAATTAAATGCTAATCTACCTAATCGCCTGTATTCTTTTTTGATTAAACTATGAATATCATCTAGCTTTTTTTCTAGCGTATAAATATCTAAATCTGTAATTAACTGATCAGTATTAATACGTCTTACTAAAGCATTTATATTTTTTCCTATATAATTAATTTCTCTTGTCAACTTTCTATAAACAGACATGTCAACATTCAATCTAAAATAAGTTTCTGAAGCGTCCAGAAGGAACGCAGAGACTGATCCAAAACCTAAATCTTTTGCTTTCTTTTTCATTGCTTCTTTTTCTTCTGTTGTGACAGAAATTTTCAAACTATCTTTCCTTTTTTTCATTCCTGTTCTCCTTTCTAAATTCGAGCAAAGCGACATAAAAATACAACAATTTATTGACGGTATTTTGCTAACGGTTTTAGGTGTAACCTAACAAGATAAAAAGAATTACTTTTTATGGGTGTGGTCACAAACCCGATGCTTGCCCCCCCAATGAAAAAATCAAATCCTGAAATTAAACGATGTTGTGTGACACAATTTAAGTAAGAAAAAAGTCACAAAAAGTAATTAGTTCTTCTTAAATATAGCAAATATAAAAAGGTTATCAACGATTCTTTTGATTTAATGTGTTTTTGAAACTAAATAAGCGCACTACACACGTTTTAAAACTAAATCAATATATAAACCTTAGAGATTATCAAAAGCTCTTAAAAACGATTATAAACGACAATTAATAGGTGTGTTGATGAGAGTTATTTTATACCTTGTTTAGTAACGAATAAAAGTTCGGTACCCTACAGAAGAAAACTTCAGTACCCCTACTGAAGAAATCTGCGTAGATAATAATACATTTTTTAATACTACAGTTAATAATACAAGTAATATATATACCTAAGATGAGTAATGGTTTCCCTTAGATAAAAACCAGTTAAAATTTCGTAACGTTTCGAAATTTGGAAATGTACTCCCATAGCTTTATGAAAGTTTATAACGAAATACCAAAAGCGACAACGTTGACGTTTTAAATAGTGTGAGGTGAAACAACCGACGTCGGTTGTTTTAAGTTATAGAGTTCTTAAATGGTTCAACGTCGAACTATTTAAACACGTAATTCTTTTATCGTATGTATTCAAAACGTAGATATAGCAAATGGCTCCTATAATGTAATTATGGACAGAAATGTTCGATAAATACATTATAGGAGGTTTTTTATTGTGACAACTAAAAAAAGAAAAACAAAATATGCACCAGAAGTGAAAGAGTCCATCATTAAGCTCTATCAGACCGGTCGGTCTACCACTTCACTTGTCAAAGAATATCCAATTAATGTCTCAACCGTATGCAAATGGGTTCAACAAGCAAGTAAAAGTCAAGATTCTAATATTATTTCAGTGAAAGAGCGCGAATTAATTATGGAAAACAAGAGGTTAAAAGAAGAACTTGATATTTTAAAGCGAGCAACGGTGATTT
>JAGQHW010000129.1 GCA_020431645.1 Carnobacterium sp.
CTAATTTGCTACAAAAAAAACTATAAAAAAAGAAATCTTTATCCACATAAAAAAGTGGAAGTAAAGATTTCTTTTTTCTTACTTACTGGGACTTTTGTCCCAGCCTCTTTTTAATTTACTACATCACTATTTTGAAGATGATACATTTCATAATAAGAGCCTTTTTGACTAATAAGATCATTGTGATTGCCTCGCTCGATAATTTCACCATGATCTATTACAAGAATCATATTCGCATCACGAATAGTTGAAAGACGATGGGCAATAGCTAATGTCGTTCGTCCTTTTCTCATTTTTTCAAGACCTTCTTGGATTAATGCCTCTGTTTGAGTATCAATATTTGCAGTTGCTTCATCAAGGATTAAGATTTTTGGATCAGTGACAATAGTGCTTGCAAACGAAATCAATTGTTTTTGTCCACTAGAATAACTTGCTCCTCTTTCAATAACTCGTGAATCATATTGATCTGGTAGTTCTTCAATAAAAGAATCCGCTTGAACGAATTGCGCTGCTGCTTCTATTTGTCGATCAGTAATCGATGTGTTTTTCAAACGGATATTGTCTTTAATTGTTCCATAGAATAGGAAAGAATCTTGTAAGACTAATCCCATCTTGCTTCTTAGTTCTTCTATTGGATACTTTTTAATAGAAATATCATCAATTAAAATCTCCCCTTCAAAAAACTCATAAAAACGCATCATAACATTAATAATCGAACTCTTACCGCTCCCAGTATGGCCTACAAGTGCAACTGTTTCTCCAGGATAAGCTACAAAACTGATATTATTCAAAACGTTGGTTTTTCCATCATAAGAAAAACTAACTCCTTTAAATTCAATTTTACCTTCTTTAATTGTTGCATGACTATCCGCATCTTGTTGAGGGGTTAATTCTTGGTTGTCTAAAATAGCCAAAACTCTATTACTAGAAACAACTCCGTCTTGGAAAATACTCAAACTGTCCATCATTCTTACCATTGGCTTGAAGAAATTTTGTACATATGAAGTAAAAGCATAAATAACACCAACTCCTACTGCTCCATTTAACGCATCGTATCCAAAATATCCTAAAACAACTACTAAAGCTAATGCATCTAATAAGTTAATAACTGGACCAAGTAAAAGTGCATTAGCTTTAACCATAGCATAACGGGAAGTGAAATAAGATGTATTTGTTTCGTCGAATTCTTTTTGCACTCTTTTTTCTTGGCGAAATTGTTGAACAATACTCATTCCTGAAATTGTCTCAGCTAATTTCGTATTTAATACACTCAGTTTCTCGCGCATACTTCGATAAATAGCTGAACTATATTTTTGGTAATACCAAATAACAATCAATAATACAGGAATAAATAACGTAATCCATAGCGTTAATTGTATATCTAATAAAGCCATTGCTATAAATGAAGCTAGTACACCGAATATTCCTTGCAAAACAGTTAAAAAAACTTCCCAAAATTCTTTAATGGTTTCAGTATCATTGGTCACTCGAGTAACAATAGAACCAGTCGGTGTTTGATCGTAAAATCTCATTCCTAAAGTTTGCAATTTTTCAAAAACTTTATTTCGAATATTTTCAACTGTTTGTTCAGAAGCTAAGTTAAATAAATAGAGATTTAAATACCAAACAATAATTTTGATAATCGTCACACCAAAATACGCTAAGGCAAATAGAGCAATAATCTGAATTGTTGCTGTTTCTGCTGTTAAATAGTCATCTATAAAGATTTGAATAATTCTAGGTAAGACAACATTTGTCACAGAAAGCAAGATACCAAAAAATATTCCAGTAAAAAATTTCTTTTTAAAAGGAGACCCAAAAGAAAAAATACGCTTGATAATTTTTATTTGCTGTTTAAGTGGTATGGACTGCGACCAATTTTTTTTTTGCTCCACTAGTCTGTCCCTCCTTTAGTATTTCTTTCAAGTTGTTGCTTGTCGTGCATCTCTTTATACCAGCCATTAATCGCTAGTAATTCACTATGGGTTCCTCGTTCTGAAATTTCTCCATTTTCCATAACAATAATCTCATCGGCATGCATAACACTACTGATACGATGAGCAGCAATGATGGTTGTTTGTTTTGATCTTTCTTTTTTTAAATCAGATAAAATTGCTTCTTCTGTTTTAGCATCAACAGCTGAAAGAGCATCATCTAAAATTAATAATTCTGGATTAATAATCAATGCTCTAGCAATTGCCAATCGCTGTTTTTGCCCTCCAGATAAAGACACACCACGCTCACCAACTAGGGTATCGTATCCATCTTCCATCTGTAGAATATCTTCATGGATAGCCGTCAACTTTGCAACATATTCAATCATCGACTGGTCATAATCCTGGCTCGCAAAGCGAATGTTTTCTTTTATTGTTGTTGAAAACAGAAATTGGTCTTGAGGAACATAACCAATATGTTGCAATAAGGCATCTAATGAATAATCTCTAATGTCTTGATTTCCGTAAGTTATCTTTCCTTTATAGCGATCATACTCTCTTAAAAGTAGTTTGAAGAGTGTTGTCTTACCTGAACCAGTTTTACCCACTACACCTAGAGTTTGACCTTTTTCCAACTTAAAATGGACATTATTTAACACCATAGTCGTTGTTTTAGGATAACAAAATCGTTCAATACTATAATCAATATCACCTGTGATTGCTGTATCAAGTGCTTGAGAATCTTCAATAATTTTTGTTTCTTCTTTTAAAATTTTTTCGATACGATCGTAACTTGCACTGCCTCGTTCTAAGATGTTAAATAAACGTCCAATAGCAAACATTGGCCAAACAAGCATAGCAATATAGTTAATAAACGTTACAAAATCACCAATGGTAATGATAGTTGTCATAACCATATATCCACCTAGTGTAATTGTTAGAATATAAGAAACACCAATAATCAGTGTCATAACTGGATCGAAAAGAGAATCAACTTTATATACTTTCCTGTTCTCATTAACAACTTGTGCTGTTTTACTTTTAAATTCTTCACTATTTTCTTCTTCTTGACCAAATGTTTTGATGACTTTCATACCCATAATACTTTCTTGAGTTTTGTCGTTCATATGTGAAAAGGCTGCTTGAGCCTTGCGAAAACGTTCGTGAAGTTTTGAGCCCAATACACGAGAAGCTACTCCCAAAAATGGCAAAGGCAACAAAGCAATCAAGGTTAAACGCCAGTCAACTACTATCATCATAGCAATAATCGTTATACTACCTGTTATAATCGAATCAACAAATGTTAATATCCCGCCGCCCGCAACATTTCGAATAGCATTTAAATCATTTGTAGCATGGGCCATTAAATCTCCAACACGATACTTCTGGAAAAAACTTGCATCCATTGCTGTAAAGTGATCAAATAATCGTTTTCGTAAAATCCTCTCAAGTTTGGCAGAAGTTCCCCATATGTTCATTCGCCATATATATCTAAAGATGTATTGAGTGGTCGCTGTAACAAATAAAATAACCAGCCACTTTATTAATACAGTTTTAGTCAATGTTCCTTGCCTAATCAAGTCAATAACCGTCCCTAGAATTTTTGGTGGTAATAATTGTAGAAAAGCAACGAGTATTAAAAAACTAATTCCTGTAAGGTAAGCTTTTTTTTCTTGCTTAAAAAACCAGCTTAATTTTTTATAAACATCCATTAATTGATTCACCTGCCTTTTTTTAGCGAATAGTAATAAAAAAATGCAAACAGAAAAATCCTGCTCGCATGATTTAATATAATAGTAGGTTGATATACTACTTATTTTTTCTTATTTTGTTTTTCTGTTTGAACTTTCATAGAAGCCATCATTTGTCTGATTTTCTTTTCAGACGGTTTTTGGCCCATTTGCATCATCAACATACGCAATGTATCTTCATTAATAGGTGGATTTTTTTTGAAATAATCCATCATATATTTTTTTGATAAGAAGAATCCACCAACTAAACCAGCCACTAACGCAACAACTATTAAAAGAATTGCTAAACCTGTATTCATTTATATTCACTCCTTTCAAACTTTCTCACTGACTAATTGTACTAGAGTTTAGCCTAAAAATAAATAGGCAAACTGCTTTAAATAAAAAGACTATGTAAATTGACGAAAAAATCAATTTGCATAGTCAAAAATTAAAAGCTTAATTTTATAGATTATTGTATTTTTCTACAATATTTTCTACTGTAAATCCGTACTCCTTAATAACTTTATCACCAGGCGCACTCGCACCGTATTTATCAATCGCAATCATTGCTCCATCTAATCCTACATAACGCTCCCAACCGAAACTTGAACCCATCTCAATAGATACACGTTTTCGAACAGCATTTGGTAAAACAGACTCTTTATAAGCAGCGTCTTGTTTTTCGAATAAATCAAAACTTGGCATAGAAACAACAGAAACATCTTTTCCAGCTGCTTTAAGAGTTTTTTGTGCGTCCATTGCTAGTGCAACTTCAGATCCAGTCGCAATTAAAATCCCTTCTGGAGTTTCTCCATCTTGCGATGAAAGGACATATGCACCTTTAACAACAGACTCTTTTGCCAATTCGCTTGTTCTTGGTAAAACAGGTAAATTTTGACGAGACAATACTAGCATCGTTGGGTGATCTGTTGACTCCATAGCAATCTTCCATGCAGCAACAACTTCATTTCCATCAGCTGGACGCAGGACAGTCAAATTAGACATTCCACGTAAGCTTGAAAGATGTTCTACAGGTTCATGTGTTGGTCCATCTTCTCCGACAGCAACAGAATCGTGTGTAAATACATAGGTTACAGGCAAATTAGAAATAGCTGCTAAACGAATAGCTGCTCTCAAGTAATCTGTAAAGACAAAGAATGTTCCCACATAAGTTTTTGAACCGCCATGCAAGGCAATCCCATTTGCTGCAGCTGTCATAGCAAATTCACGTACACCGTACCAAATATTTCTTCCTTCATATTGACCAGGTTGGAAGTCTTTTTCACCAGCCACCATTGTGTTATTTGAGGAAGATAAATCTGCAGAACCACCCCAGAAAGCAGGTACCGTCTTAGAAATAGCATTTAATACTTGACTGCTTGTAACTCGTGATGCTAAAGCAGAATCTCCTTCTGAAAAACTTGGTAACTCGCTATCCCAATTTTTTGGAAGTTCATTGTTCATAGCTTGTTCAAATTGCTCAGCTAATTCAGGATAAGCCTTACGGTAATCACTAAATAATGCATTCCACTCTTTTTCTGAATGCTCACCTTTTTTAATCATATCTTCTTCAAAGCGGTCGCTTACTTCTTCAGGCACAAAGAAATCTTTTCCTTCCCATCCGTAAGCTTTTTTAGCAGCTTCGATGCCTTCAGGGCCAAGTGGA
>JAGQHW010000012.1 GCA_020431645.1 Carnobacterium sp.
AAGCAAAAAACATTCTCCTTCAGATAAATAGTAAAACTAAGCTAGGCGACTTAAGAAAAATTGCAAAGGAAATAAAAAAAGATCACGAACTAGCTATGGAACTTTGGTCAACTGAAGAATTTCTGCCCAGACTATTAGCAATCTTAATTATGGATAAAAATCTTCTTTCAGAAGATAATATAGACAATTTGACTAAGGATATGCAGACTCATAATTACGATGAGCGAAATAACTTGATGGATTGGTTAATGGCTAATCAGCTCACCAAAGACAAAAAGAAAATTGCGTTGATAGAGTCATGGAGAAATAGCCCTTTTGCTCTTCAAAGACGAACTTACTGGTATTATCAAGGGCGTTTGAGATGGACGGGTAAAACACCGCCTAATAATACCAAAGACTTATTATCTGCAGTAGAAACGAATATTACGCAGGAAGAACCAGAAGTACAGTGGGCGATGAATTTCACGGCAGGCTGGATAGGCGTTTATAATGAAAAATATCGTGCCCGTTGTATTAAAATAGGTGAGGAAACAGGTCTTTACAAGGATGAAAAAGTAGCAAAAGGATGTACTCCCAACTATTTACCAGATTTTATTACCATTGAATTTAACAAGCGCCAAAATAAAATGTAATTAATGATATAAATAACCGCAGATAGAAGGATACGAAGAACCATACCATAAGTAAATGAGGTTTTTGGGAAGTGATGAATTTACAAAGGGTTTTGAATAGTGATAAGAAGAAATTAAAAAATGTAAGCATATTGGCAATAACCACCATGCTTACATTTAAAATAGTTGGAAGATTATTTTGCCCGCTTTACTTCAATACGATAGCCGTCAGGATCCGTCACAAAAAAATAGGTGGGTATACCGCCTGAAAGTCCTCTTAGCTCACCTGTTTCGTAAGCAGAACCTTTACAAACTTCATGCATTTTTTCTAGGTCACTGACTGTCACGCCTAAGTGACTAAAGCCATTTCCCATATTATATGGCTCAGCATCGTAATTGTGAGTGAGTTCAATTTGTACAGAAGAACCAGGAGAGTTCAGATAAACTAAATCAAACTTATCTTTTGGGAATTCTCTGCGGCTGGCGACTTCAAAATCGAATAGATTAGTATAAAAGTCTAAAGTAGCCTCAATATCTCTGACACGCAAGCAAATTTCAACGAGTTTTTGGTTCATAATAATATCATCCTCCAATAGTTTCTTATTTTTATTCTAGCATGAATAGACCATACAAGCATTTTATTCACCTACATCAGAAGTAAACGAGTAAGCTAAACCTTGGGCATATTGGCGTAGGAGTAGTATGATGAAGGTACGAATAAATATTATGAGGAGTGTTATGATGACGGCATATGAGTTACCAAAAGTGTGGCAGTGGGAAGAAGATAATTCAAAAAAAGACGGTAATCGTCCAACAGCTGGCAGTCGTTTTGAACAAAAACTACCAGTCGGTGAGGCTTTGTTCCAACTCTATTCATTAGGAACACCGAATGGCATTAAAGTCGCGATTATGTTTGAAGAGCTAAAAGAATTAGGTGTTGAGGGCGCAGACTATGACTTGTACGCTATTGATATTGGAAAAGGCGACCAGTTTGGTTCGGATTTCGTCGAGATTAACCCTAACTCTAAAATTCCAGCACTCGTTGACCAAAGTCAAAATCCACGTGTAGAAATTTTCGAATCAGGCTCTATTCTTCTTTATTTAGCCGAGAAATTTAACCAATTGATTCCAACGGATATTCATGGTCGGACCAAAACTCTTAATTGGTTATTCTGGCAAACGGGTGCAGGTCCTTATGTTGGTGGAGGATTCGGTCACTTTTTTAATTATGCTCCGGAGCCTATGAAATACCCAATTGATCGCTTCACAATGGAAACAAAACGACAACTAGATTTGCTCGATAAAACCCTAGCACAGCGTCCATATATAGCTGGTGATAGCTATACTATTGCAGATATTGCGATATGGTCTTGGTACGGACTCTTAGCTTTAGATAAGCTTTATGAGGGATCGTATGAATTTTTAAATTTGGATGACTATCCACACTTTTTGGAATGGTCTCAGCGTATTGCAAAAAGACCAGGGGTTCAAAGAGGTCTGGAAGCTGAGTATCAACCACTTGAGGAGTAGTTCAAAAAAAGAATGTAATGAACTTTTTTATTAGATGAGTAGGCAGGTAGGAGGAGTAAAAATGAGGATAGTAAATCTTGAAGAATTTTTAAGAGAACAGTCTATTTACTTTGAATTGTATAATCATAATCCTATTTACACGAATGAAGATGCTGTAATAATGAAAGCAGAAAAAGGATTCACAGGTACGGAGACTAAAGCCCTATTTTTAAAAGGAAAATCCAAACAGTACTATTCATTTGTAACTTTTACAACGAAACGAACGGATTTTAAGAAACTAAAGCAAGTTGTAGGCGAAAAAGTAGCTGTTGTGAAACAAGAGGAAATGGAAACGATCACTGGTCAAAAAGCAGGGGCAGTAACACCTTTAGGATATGAAAATACGATTCCGATAATAGTAGATGAAGAGCTTTTTAGACAAGAAAAACTCGTTTTTGCTCCTGCTAGACCTGACCAAACGATGGTTATTTTAGCTAAAGATTTGAAAAAAATTATTGACTTGCTTGGGAATGAATTATTTAGCTACAATGAGGAGGGTTAACGATGGACATTTGTCCAATAAAAGCTTTTTCTGATAATTATATTTGGGTTATTGAAGAAGGCACAGAGGCAGTAATAGTCGATCCAGGAGAAGCTAAAGGTGTGATAGGCTATCTAGCAGAAAAGAATTTAGAGTTGAAGGCTATCCTATTAACTCACAATCATGATGATCATATTGGAGGAGTCCAAGAAATTTTGGTAACGTATCCAGATATTTCTATTTATGGACCTGAAGAAACAAGTTCTTTAGCTAATCATGTCGTAGTTGAAGGCGACTCTTTTAATCTGTTAAATGAACAGTTCAATGTAATAAAGACAGCTGGACATACTGAGGGTCACATTAGTTTCTTAGCAAAAAAGATACTTTTTTGTGGAGATGCTTTATTTTCAGCAGGTTGTGGTCGAGTTTTTACAAAAGATTACCAAGCTCAATACGATGCCTTACAGAAATTTAATCAGTTAGATGATGAGGTACTAGTATACGCAGCGCATGAATATACACAAACTAATTTACGTTTTTCACAGGGTATAGAACCGCCTAATAAAGTGATTTCTGAAGCTTTAGCCAAAACCAATGAGTTGCGTGCAAAAGGACAACCTACCTTACCAACGACGATTGGGAGGGAGAAAAAAATCAATCTATTCCTCCAAGCAACTAGCTTGGAAGATTTTAAAGAACTGCGTCAAGCTCGTGACCATTTCTAGAGCACCTTCTAAAGAAAAAAAGTCTAAATAGAATAAAAAATAATAGCTAACAAAGACGATCTCTGTTAGCTATTAAAAATATGCCGGAATTTGAAAAGGAGTTAGTATGTTTTATTTAACGTTAGCCATTATCTGTAGTGCGTCGATTGCTCTCATTTTTAAATACACAGAAGGAACAAATGCAAATAGATACGTTATAACAAGTGCCAATTACTTTATTGCCTTTGCTATTAGTTTGTTTCTAATTTTTTCAAAAGGATTATTAGTTGGTATGACTCGTGAAAACTCATTTTTAAGTGAATTTTCTTTGTTGACTAGTAACAGCAATTATATTTTATCTCCTTATTCTAGTATGATATGGGGATTAATTATCGGAGGAATTTTTGGATCATTCTTTTTTCTTTCATTTGTCTACTACCAAAAAAGTATAAAGGAAAATGGGGTAGGGATTTCAGGTACAATTGCTAAATTAGGCATATTAATTCCAATGATTTTTTCAATCGTAATATGGAAAGAATTTCCTTCTGCTATTCAGTGGATAGGTATTATTCTATCCTTAGTTTCTATCTTAATTGTTAATTTATCACAAAAATCTCTTGAAACATTTGACGTTAAACCGACTCTTATTTTCTTATTTATTTTTGGAGGGATGGCCGAGTTTTCAAGTAAATTTTACCAAAAATATGCCCTAAACGACTACAAAGATGTCTTTCTTTTTGCTCTATTTTTTGTAGCATTTTTAATTAGTATATTCTATACGTTTAGAAAAAAAGGAGAAATAACGAAAAAAGATATATTCATAGGCTTTGCGGTAGGAATACCTAACTTGTTTTCTTCTTATTTTTTAATTCTAGCATTAGCGACTTTAAAAACGTCTGTCGTATTCCCAATTTACAGTGCCGGGAGTATTGTACTAATTAATATAGGTGGATTTTTACTATTTAGAGAAAAAATAGCCAAAAAAAATCAAGTAGCGATTATTTTGACGATTATTGCCTTAATACTAATTAATAAGTAATATAAAAAACGGTATGTATCAAAGAGACTAGAACCTCTTGATACATACCGTTTTTTGATAGATTGGTAAATAGGTGATTTAGAGAGTGCGAATTAATACTTCAATGCTTTTAATTCTTCTAAAGTAATATCTTTTTCTATATAGTTTTCAACTAAGAAGCCACTTAAAACTGAAAATTCTTTGAAAAGCATATCATAAGCTGTCATATCAGATCTAAAGTTTTCTGCATTTATTTTTTGGACTAATGCCTTTGTTTTAGCTTGAATATCTTCATCAATTTCCCAGTTATCAGGTCTAAGTCGATTAAACTCATCGTACTCAGGTTTGCCACCATAAATCATTTCTCGGTAAATTCGATCTTGGTGCATGATTGGTGTTTCGTGAGTACCTTGTTCGTCCATGACTTTATAAAGCGCAATACAATAAACAGGGAAAAAAGGAATAACAGCACTTGCTTTAGTCGTAACAGCAGTTGCTACAACAATCTGAGCTTTGCCATTGATATCAGATAGTAATGCATTGATATTATTTGCCTTTTCATCACAATCTGCTTTAGCAGCACCAAGAGTTGCTTGACCGTAATAAGAATGATTCAGTTCAGTTCCTAAATAAGAATAATTTGTTGTTAAAACACCATCAGCTAATACGTCCGCTTCTTTTAGTGCTTCCATCCATAATTGCCAGTCTTCTCCACCCATTACTTTTACCGTATCAGCGATTTCTTGATCCGTTGCGTAATCGAGTGTTTCAGTATAGTACAGTTGTTCTTGCATATCAATGGTTGGGCCAACAACGGGTTCTCCAACAGCTTTAATAGAAGAGTGATAGACTTCTCCAGTGTCAGGATCTTTTCTAACACCACTTGCCAAACTATAAACGACTAAATCTATTTTACCACCAAAATCATTTTTTATATAATCGATAACTTCTTGCTTACTTTCATAACTGAAAGCATCTTGAACAAAGTTTTTAGCAATTAATCCTTCTTTTTCAGCTTCTTCTCGAAACGCAATATTATTGTACCAACCAGCTGTACCTAAATTTCTTTCACTTTTCGGACCTTTTTCAAAAGAAACACCTATCGTATCTGCTCCAGCTCCAAAAGCTAGACTAATTCGAGTTGCTAAACCATAACTTGATGATGCACCAACGATTAAAACTTTTTTTGCTCCTTCATAAGGGCCTTTCTTTTTTACATAATCAATTTCATTCACTACTTCTTGCATGCATCCAACTGGATTTATACCTAGTGCTACATTTCCACGTAATTTATGTTCAAATTTTAGCATTGTGTATTTACCTCCTATTTAAATCTTAGTAAGAATATAATACCAGAAAAAACTCTTTATCACTAAATAATCTAACTTAGTTCACTACTTATTCATTCATATAAATGAATCATACGTCTAATTTCCTCTTTCATTTTTTCCACAAGACTATTAGGTGAAAGAACTTTTACGTTGCTACCTTGACTAAGTAGCCACATGATTGCACCAGTATCATGAGCAGTTGCTTGGATATCTACACTAGTATCTTCATAAGTATGAATAATTTTACTAGTTGGAAATTTATCCAAAGCCGCTTCTACAATTCCCCAAAATCTAAAGACAAAGGTCTGCTGATCACCAGAATACATAAATAACATTTTTTCTCTTAATTCTCTTTCTTCAATACGGTCCTTATGAGAGATAAGAAAGATTTGATTTGTTGCAGTCATCTCTATGAAGCGGTCCAGTCGTAGATTGATGTATCTTTTTTTATTTGCTTCGTAACAAATCACATAGAAATAGTATTCTGAGAAAAAAAGTGATACGGGTAGAACCTGTCTGGTTATAATAAATCCATCATTTTTTTTGTAACTAACAAATAAACCTATTTTCTTTGAAATAAAATGAGTCATCTTTTTTATTTTTTCAAGTAAATCCTTTTTGTGTTCTAAAGGATAGTAAAAAGTTAGCTCATTTTTAATAGACTTTAAAATGAAATCCCTCTCTTTTTTAGGTGTTAAACTAATAATATGATATAAGATTTTTTTCATTTCAGCAGTTGTTAATGATCGGCTAGCAAGTAAAATTTTAGTCATAGCTAAAGCGTCTTCAAAGATTAATTTATCAGGCGTAACCAGTGAATAGCGCCTCGCTCGTTTGTCATAAGACATAAAAAGATTGGAGCACTCAGCAACTTGTTTGATGGTAGCGATATCTCTTTGAATTGTTCTCACTTCTACTTGATATTCTTTGGATAAGTCGACAATGCTTACGGAGTTATCATTCATAAGCTTAAATAAAATTTCTGTAATACGTATATTGCTCGACATAGTGTATTTTCCTTTCAAACGACATATTATGTCACAATAAAATGATACCATGTAATTAAATTAGATAATATAGCAAAGAAAAAAGTTAAATATTCATGCTAAAAATTATTCTTAGATACAAAAATAAGGTGAATAACGCTTACATTAATGATATACTTTTGTAGTGTTATATAATTAGAATTGTTGATAAATCAACAATTAATAGAGACTATTGAAATAATAGATAGATAGAATAAGAGATAAGATTAATTTTTAACAAAGCTTAGAAGAGAGGATAAAGTATATGTTTGGGTTAAAAAAAGAATTGAAAAAAAATATAGAAGAATTAGCGAATCAGTTATCAGCAGTAAAGCAGCAAACAGAAGACCTAACTAATCAGTTAACCCAACAATCAAAGATAGTAGAACAGCTAGGTGAACAGTTACAACTAGAACAAACTAAACAAGATAAGATGGATCAATTAAATATTCAAACTCATTATCAATTAGAACGATTACTAACTAACTATTCAGACGATATTAAAACTTTGATTAATCAAAGAATAAAAAAGGAAATAATGTCTACTGACGTTAAAGGAAATATTGTACGGTATCAAGATGATATGAATCAACTCTTTCCAATTAGTATGAATAAGAAAATATTAGTCACTTCAACAATGAGTGCTGGAAAATCAACAGTCATTAATGCTCTCGTAGGGAAAGAGATAGTGAAAGCTAGAAATGAAGCTACAACAGGTAAGATTTATCACATTCTGAGTTCAGTTAATCATAAATTAGAATCAAGTCGATTAGAAGATACATTGAAAAGAAATTTAGCAGATACTGAAGTTGAGTATATGCTAGAGTCATCAACTGATTCAGAAATATATATATCGACAGTATTTAATAGTGAATTATTGCAGCAAGTTCCTCTAGAAATAATAGATACTCCTGGAATAAATTTTTCTCTTAATCCGTCTCATAAAGAGAGGACGATACAAAAGTTAAAAGAGTCAGAATATGATCTTATGATTTACGTAATTAATGCGACACAACAAGGCGTGATAGATGATAAAGACTATTTGATGCAAATCAATTCTCTTAATAGTAGAAAACCAATTCTATTTGTATTAAATAAGCTAGACGAATTTGATCTGAAATATGACTCAGTGAAAGAAAGTTACTTGTCAACTATTGATTACCTTAAGGATTTAGGTTTTGAATACCCAGTAGTCCTTCCACTGTCTGCTTATACGGGTTTATTATCAAAAAAAGTTCTTTATAAAATAGATATAACTGAATATGAATCAGATGATTTTAAACTGTTTGCTAAGAAATTCAATAAATATACTGCTTTTAATTTAGATAATCTAGTAGACTCAAAGGATAATGAGACGAATGCTAGTCAGCTGTTAAAAAATTCTGGACTAAATAGATTAGAGAAAAATATTTATCGATTATTGTATCAAAAATCATAAAAAGTGTTGCATAAGGGAGAGACGTTAAGTGATTAAAGTAAAATTAGAGTACAATCCATATAAAGTTGAGACGATAGTGAAATGGGATGATAAACCTCTGTCACCAGGTTCATTGTTAGATAAAATTAGTACTAAAAGACTTCAGGAATGGATTGAAGAATTTCCAAAAGCTATAGCGGAAGAAATAAATACGACTGATTATAGTCTCTATTTTCATGGTACAGACTTAGATTTTGATGATGTTGAATATGCATATAACCATTCTAATGATTATAAAAATATCCAACTAACGCAAATTAAATCTGATAAAACAGAAGATAATAAAATTCATGAAATTACTAACTTGTTTGATGAGATTAAAAAAGGCCCATTAGAATCATTAAAATCAGCAGAATTAAAAAAAGCTTTTGAAGACGCGTTGAGTAATAGGTTTGAAGCAAGTGTTGTTGCAACCATGAGTTCAGGTAAATCAACATTAATTAACTCTTTGTTGGGACAATTATTAATGCCAGCTAAACAAGAAGCGTGCACAGCGATTGTCACTAAAATTATTGATGATAGTAGAGAAACGTCATTATTTGATGCTAAAATGGTTGATAAAAATGGACAAGTAGTTAAAAAGATACTAAATGTTACAGATAAAGAATTAATCGATTGGAATGATGATTCAACCGCTAACGATATCGAGTTAACTGGTAATATTCCTTTCGTTGTATCGAATAACACAAAGTTAGTCTTAGTAGATACACCAGGACCTAATAATTCTCGTAATGAAGATCACTCAAAAAAGACTTACATTAGTCTAGGTAGGTCGGCTAAAACATTAATCATTTATATCCTAAATGCAACACAATTATCAACTAATGATGATCAAGCTTTACTGAGGCGTATTGGTGACTCAATGAAAAGTGGAGGAAAGAAATCTCGAGATAGATTTATTTTTGTAGTAAATAAATTAGATAATTTTAAACCTGGTAAAGATGATATTGAAGGTTCTCTGGGTAGAGTAAAAAGCTATTTGGAAGACATGGGAATTATTGATCCTAATATATTTGGTACTTCAGCACAAAATGCTTTAGAACTTAGAACAATCATGAAAGAAAAAGTCTTTGAGGAATTGGACGAAGAAAATGACGATGAATATGAACTGAAAGGTAAAATTAGAAGATCTATTAATAATAAAGAACTACACTTTGAAAAATATTCACCACTAATTCCTAGTCATCAAAGAATCATTCAGTCAAGATTAAAAAAAGCTAGAGAAGAAAAAAATAGAAAAGAAGAAGCGCTAATTCATAGCGGTATTCCTTCAGTTGAAGAAGCGATTAATTTATATGTAAATAAGTATGCTATCCCACAAAAAATAAAAACTCTTGTAGATACCTTTAACGGAACCATAGAACGTGAAAATCAAATTGCTCTGTTAGAACAGTCTTTATTAACGGGAAAAGAGACTTCTTTGAAATTAGCTAAGCAAAAAGAAATAATAGAATCTAGAATAGCCAAAAAATCAGAAAAGGAATCATTTATAAAAAATACAGGTATATCATTAATAATACCGATAAAAAAAACCATTAAAACTGAAATCGATAAGGTTTCTAAGGAATTAGATGACTTAAGTACGTTTGAAAAAGATAAAATGTATTCAAAAAAAGAAGCAGAAGAAAAATATATGGAATATATAAAGATAATAACAGCAATAAAAGATAAAATAGAAATAAATGTTGCTGAATTATTAACAGAGTCGATTAAGCAAACAGTAGAGGAATTATTAGGGCATTATAAAAAAATAACAGCGGAGCTATTTGATGGACAAAATAGTGAAAATAAATTAGAAATTAATCCAATAGTTTTATCCGGTGCTACAGAAATGTCAACAAGTTTCGATGTAAATGATTTTATTGTAAAAGAAAATGTAGTGGTAGGTACAAAAACAGTTTCTATAGGCAAGTGGTATAATCCTTTTAGTTGGTTTAAAGAAAAAGAAGAAAATATAACAGAAGAGCAACAATTTATGAAGGCTACAGATTTTATGATGCTTTTCGCTCCAGCGCGAGCAGCTTTAGTAGAGTATGAAAAAGAGGTCTTTTTACAATCAGGTAAAAATCAACAAAATTTAAATATATATTTTCAAAAAGAATTTGAAAAATTTGATAAGAAAATTTTAGAAAATTTAGAGAACTTAGAAGCAATTTTGTTAGATAAAGGTAATATTGATCAAAATATAAAGGAAACGTCAGAAAAAATTATTTGGATAAATAAAATTAAAAATCAAATGGATGATATTCTTGCTATTTGAGATAGGAGATAAGCAAATGAGTGTACCAGATATTTTTAAAAAATATGTAGAAAATAATGATTTAGGTGTTATTAGAGTTACTTTGAAAGAATTATTAAGAAATGATTTGACTAGCGAAATGTATACGGAGTATTTGGCTTATACGGAAGAACAGAATGTATCTATTTTTGAAGAACATGATAATGAAGAGTTTTTAAGCGAAAAAGAATTCACGGAAGATTATTTAACCGAACAATTAAATCAGTTATTGCGTAACTTCTCTAAAAAGCGAGTCGAGTTAATTAAGGCTATAATCTGCCGTATACACGGAGAAGAAATACAACAACAACGCAAGGAAGAAATAAGTTATCAAAATAGCCATTCTAAGAAAATTGTAGGTTCTATCTTCATAGCCGTAGGAGGACTAATTATGGTAAGTTCTTTATTTTTTGCAAATTTAGGATTAACAGTAGTGGGTACTATAGCAGTAGTAAGTGGTGTAATTTTATTATTATCTATTAAGGAGTCATAAAATGCGAGAATTAGAAATAGTGCAAAGTGAAAAAAATCTGCCAACGTTAAATGATTTAGAAGTTCCATTTTTACAGGCTATTCAGTCAGTTGATGACATTGTGCTAAAAAAATATTTGTTAGATTTATCGACATATGAAATAGTACCAGTAAAAGAGAGCCAGCTAAAAATAGACCGGACCCAAAATATTCGTATATTCAAGATAAATGAAATGGTTTACGAGACAGATGGTTTTTCAACAGATAAGTTTGCAACATTATTTAGTACATTTTCTAATAAAGATCATTCTATCTTTTTATTAATAGATAGTGATGGAATAGATGTCGATTTATACTTTGGTATCAATACTAACGGCGCACCTATTTCAGCTAATACGATAAAAAATGCTTTTGAAAATACCTTAAAAGGTCAATTTCCAGGTATAAAAACTAGTAATATAGATTTAAATCAATCAGAAGATATATTCAAAAAAATAACGGACTATCAACATGTATCTAGCTATTCAGGTGTTGCATTTGATCGAGATGAAACAACTAAAGAGAATAAAGATTTTATTCAAGGATTAGAACGCTTTTTAATGGCTATGGAAGGAAAAAAATTTACTGGAATCGTTTTAAGTACACCTGTCAAAGCAACAGATATAGAGTCAACTCGTAAGCAATTAGAAAGTATTTATACAAATCTAAGCTCACATAAGTCTAATCAGATTAGCTATACTATTAATCAAAATAAAAATGTAGGTTATACAGAAAATACTGGAACGACGAGTAGTACAAACACATCTCAATCAGCAAGTACGTCTCTTTCAGAAAGTAAATCTAAATCTCAAGGAGACAGCAAGACAACACTAGGTGGTAAGGTATTACAGTCAGGTGCAGCTATAGCAAGTGGCTATGGAGCATATAGCACGCTTGCCGCTGTAGCTACTGGAGCTGTGGTCGCCCCTGCAGTCCCCATAATAGCAGCTGTTGCTGGTGTTGCAGCTATAATGGCCAATCATCAAGTTTCTGATACAAAATCAACATCAACTAGTCAATCAATTAGTGAATCAGAAACAAAAGGTAGTAGCTTGAGTGATAATTATTCATTAGGCAAAACAGCGGGTTATTCAACTGGCGATACTCAAGGTGTAACGCTAACGAAAGAGAATAAAATGATATCGAATTTATTAGAAAAACTAGATGAACAGCTAAAACGACAACAAGCCTTTGATAACACTGGAGCATTTGGGTGTGCTACTTATTTCTTATCAGATAGTCCGTATGAAGCTGAGTTTGCAGCATCTAGCTACCGTGCACTAGTAAGTGGTGAAAAAACAGCTACTGAAACTAAAGCTATCAATCTTTGGGACAATAAAAATGTAGCAACAAAAGAAGTGAAGAACTATTTAGGTCAATTAGCTCATCCAATTTTCAAATACAATAAAATAGATAATCTAATCTCTGAACCGATTGAAGTATCGCCAACAACAATTGTTAGTGGTAGAGAATTAGCGCTACACATGGGCTTACCTAGAAAATCAGTGGGTAATTTTCCTGTAGTTGAACATGCGCTCTTTGGAAGTAGTGTATTAAAATACAATACATCAAATGATGAGTATAATGAAAATATCCCATTAGGCAATATTTATCATTTAGGTGAAAGCAAACCTCAACAAGTTCATTTGGATAAAGAAAGTCTATCCATGCACACATTTATAACAGGTGCTACTGGTAGTGGTAAATCAAATACGACCTATTTGATTTTAGAAAAATTAGTTGCTAGAGGAGTAAACTTCTTAGTGATAGAACCTGCAAAAGGTGAGTATAAGCATCTCTTTGGAAATAGAGAGGATGTTTCAGTATACGGAACAAACAGCTATTATTCTGATTTACTTAGAATTAATCCTTTCTATTTTCCAAAAGGTACTCATGTTTTAGAACATATTGATCGATTAATAGAAATCTTTAATGTTTGTTGGCCAATGTATGCTGCTATGCCAGCAATATTAAAAGAAGCGACCTTGAATGCCTATGAGTCGGTTGGATGGGACCTAACAACTTCTGATTTCTTTAATGGAGCACTTATCTATCCTAATTTCTTTGATTTAGAAAATGAATTAGAGAGTGTTATCAATTCATCTAGTTACTCAGCAGATACTAAAGGAGATTATATCGGGGCATTGGTAACACGAGTTCACTCCTTAACAACAGGCTTAAATCAGTTTATTTTTTCTAATAATGATTTGAGTGATAAGGAATTATTCGATGAAAATGTCATTATTGATTTAAGTAGAGTAGGTTCTATGGAAACTAAATCGTTGATTATGGGATTACTAGTTATGCGCTTAAATGAGTACAGAGTTTGTCAAGCGCAAGAACTAGGGGAAATGAATCAGTCCCTAAAACACATTACTGTTTTAGAAGAAGCACACAATTTATTGAAAAGAACTTCCCAGGAACAATCGAGTGAAGGTTCTAATTTAGTTGGTAAATCTGTTGAAATGTTAACAAACTCAATAGCTGAGATGAGAACATATGGGGAAGGTTTTATTATTGTTGATCAATCCCCTACAGCTGTTGATTTGTCAGCAATTAAGAATACGAATACAAAAATTATCATGCGTACACCAGAATTTACAGATAGAGAAGTAGTTGGTAAGTCTATTGGGTTGAACGATGAACAAATTAAAGAGATTATTAAAATACCAAAGGGCGTTGGTGTTATTTATCAAAATGATTGGATAGAAGCAGTCTTATGTTCTATTTCTAAAGCAAAAAGTGAAGAATTAATCTATCAGTATGAACCAAAAATTTTGATGAGTGAGCGTCAAGCGAATGAAGTGATGTTGAAATTTTTAATATCTTACAAAGCTAATGAAAAATTAGACTTAAGTCTTATAAAAAAATCATTAAGTTCATTTAAAACGACAGCTTTACTAAATAGAACGTTGATTGACTTAGTTGCAGAATATGAGCAAATAGGTAAATTAAAAATTTGGAATATAAACCATTATGGTGAATTAGCAACCTATATCTATAAGTTAGCTAAAATATCTACTAACGAACTAAAGACTATAGTAATTAAATATGAGAATACACAAGAATGTTTTACTTCAATTAATCGTTTAGTTGAAAAAAAATATAAACAGTTAGATACTGTTTATCAAAAAGAGATTAGTCGCGCTCTTATTCGTGAAAAAGCAGAAGAGAACTCAACGTTCCATGGATTATATCAAATTTTAAGTGAAGAAAAGGAGGAATTATTATGATAGAAAGCATAAGGGCAGAAATTTCAAATAAGATGAATGATGTTAATACAAAATTACAAAAAAATCTTGATTCTAAAATAGATGTTCTTAAGCCATTATCTGAACTTGATAAGGCATTTGATTTACAAGATACAATCGGTGAAAAAGAACTATCAGTTAGAGATATAGAATTTATTAAAGAAGATTCAGGTTGGTCTGATAAAATAGTTGAGTCTATTCACTCAATGAAAGAATATACTATTTATCAAGAAGCTGATCTAAAAGAAGTTCAAATAGGTGATCAACCTTGTTTAACTAAACAAGATATTAATACTGATCAAATAGATGAAAAAGGAAGAACAAATTCTGAACGATTGACTAAAGGATTGCCTCCACTTGATAAGAATGGGAGTTCAATTGAACTCCATCATATAGGTCAGAAGTCTGATTCACCATTAGCAGAACTAACGATAAAAGAACATAGAGGTATAGGTAATGATGCCATCTTGCACGATAAGACGAAAATGTCTGAAATAGATCGTTCTTCTTTTGGTAATGAGCGTAAAAAACATTGGATTGAACGGTCTTAAGCGACTTATGATACTATCTTTCAAAGTATGAAAAATTAAAATAGAAAAGGAGATAATAAATTATGAGTAATATAGTTGAAAAAATAAAAAATATTTCAGATATGACAGCTATGGAAGGATGTAGTTTAAAAAATATTAGAGAAGCAGAAAATGCATTGGATTTGACCTTTCCTAAAGAATACATTGATTATGTAAAAGCTTTTGGTTGTATTGATTTTGGTTCTACTGAATGGACTGGATTAAACGTAAAAGGTAGGTTAAATACAGTAACAGCAACTAAAAAAGAGAAAGAAATAAATAAGGATTTCCCAATGGGATATTTTGTATTAGAAAATCTTGGAATAGATGGTCAGATAATTATCGTAAACGAAGAAGGTCAAGTTTTTCTTTTACAATATGATAAAAAAACGTTATTGAATCAATCTATTTCTGACTATTTAGATTTATGTATTGAAAATAATCAGTAGAATTCATTTATTAGAGAATAGATAGTTTCTGTTAGTTAAATAAAATTTAGAAGAAATTAAAATAGATACTTTATTAAATAATGATATTAGCTAACAGTGGATAAAAAGGCTGTTAGCTATTTTTGGCTAAAATACTGAAAAACTTTATGGAGATTTATATGTTTAATGTAATTTGGATTTTTAGAAGATTAAATGATAGATTTATTTAATAGTATAAAATAATTAAAGCGATTACATTTCAAGTTGTTAAATAGAAAGACTTCTGATATATTTATAACTACCAAATTCTTTGTTCAGTTCTTACCAATAGGTATTTCTTTACTTGTCAATTTTGAAAATTATATTTATATTAAAGTGGAATCCAGGATGAGTATCGTAATTAAACAATAAAATGAATACGGTTGTATTATTAGTTTAATAACTTATACTGAATAGAAACAACTAATTTTGAATAGTAAAAATTTGCTGAAATTTGTGTTATAGACCGAGGAATAAGAAGAAATAAATTACGAATGAAAAGAGTAATTAAGCCACAAAACAATTTGAGAAGGGAATTAATAATATGGAAGAAAAAATTGTTCACCAATTGCCTAAAGTAGAATTACACTGCCATTTAGATGGCTCTGTTCCTATGGAAACACTAAAAAAATTAGCAGAAAAACAACAGTTTGATTTAGCTTTACTTGATCAAATTATTGCCCCAGCAAAATGTACGAACTTGGTTGATTATTTAAAAGGTTTTGATATTATTCAACAGCTTATGCAAACACATGAGCAATTAGAAGAGTCAGCCTATGCAACTGTTAAAGCTGCAGCTTTAGAAAATGTTCGCTACATGGAATTGCGCTTCGCTCCGCTTTTACATACTGAAGCAGATTTAACTGTATCAGAAGTTATCGCAGCAATCAGTGAAGGTGTTCGCCGCGCGATGGAGCAGTCTACTATCGTAGTAAATTTATTGATATGTGGGATGCGTCAGCATTCTAATGAAGACAATCTTGCGATGTTGTCTGAAGTTATGAAGACAAAAGAAGAATTAATGGTTGGTTTTGATATGGCTGGTCCAGAACCCGATTTTGCAAACGATCACATTGAGCCTTTAACAACTTATGCAAAGGAAAATAAATTACAAATTACACTTCACTCTGGTGAATGTGGTTGTGCTCATAATGTTGCCCAAGCGATACGCTTAGGAGCAAAGCGTGTCGGACATGGAATAGCTATTCAAAAAAGTGAAGCTACACAGGCACTTTGCTTAGAAAAAGAAACGATCATTGAAATGTGCCCAACGAGTAATATTCAAACCGATGCGGTTAAAGACTGGGAAGAGTATCCCTTAGTCGATTTTTTAGAAAAAGGAATAAGTTGTTGCATCAATACAGATAATCGTACCGTTTCAAATACAACGTTGACGAAAGAATATATGCTATTAGCTGAACATACTGGAATTAGTTATCCAACAATGAAATTATTAAATCTAAATGGCTTAAAAGGTGCTTTCACGACTCCAGAGTTAAAAGAACAGCTTTCCAAAGTAATTGAGAAAGATTACGCACCCTACATGCAATAGGAAATGAAAGGTGAGATTTACCAGTATTAATCGGATGATGTGTCACTTTTTTGAACGCTTATAATAAAAAGCCGTTCCTTGTTTATTGAAAATAAGGAACGATTTTATTGTGAAATTTACCAAGAGAGGATATCTAACTATGAACTCACCTCTGACAACATATATAACACTTATTTCTGCTTCGGGTGTATTAAATGTATATTTATGTTTATACGTGTATTTTAAACGTCAAAGTTACAAGAAAATTGCTTACTTTTTTATCGCTTATACTGCAACAATAGCCATTTATTGCTTTTCTGCAGCTTTTTCTTTATTGAGTACAACATTAGGACAAATAAAGTTTTGGACAACTATTCAATATATTGGGATGCCGATTTCTGTGATATTAGGTTTACTATTTGTCATGTACTATTTGGGTATTCATCTTTCAAAAATTAAGATAGTTGCCTTGCTTATTTTACCAATTATCACATCAACTATGGTAGCAACGAACGACTTACACCATCTTTATTACCGAGTTTTTGAAGTAGATCCAATTTTAGGAGCACCTTACATAAAGCAAGAAATAGGCGTGTGGTACATGATTCATGGAGCATATATCTTTTTGTGTATGCTAGCAGCTCTTTTGCTAGCTATATCGTATTGGAAAGAGATTTCAAAAATATATAGACCTCAATTACTTTCTTTGATATTGGGACAATTTATTCCTATGGTAACAGCTTTTTTATATTTAATGGAACTTACTCCTCGAGGTGTAGATCCTGTTCCAATGGTTCTATGGCTTTCTTCAATTTTATATTTATGGTCAATTAGTTCGTCTCGAATGTTCACATTGATGCCTATTGCAAAAGATATTATTTTTAATAGTATAAATGATGGTGTGGTGGTGCTAGATGAGTCTCTTCAGGTAATTGAATTCAACCAAATTTGTAAGAAATATTTCCCAAAAGTAAATAAAAACATGATTGGGAAGGATTTCTATAAGGCGTGGCTTGAACTAATAGGTAAGGATTTTCCTTTATTACTTGATTTAGAGAGTCGTAGTCAAGAGATGCAACTAATGTTTGAAGAAACAAAACGTATTTATCAAATTCGTGTTTCGCCACTAATAGAAGTTGGAAATAACAAAGGTCTGATTCTGATTTTTACAGATGTTACTGAACTGAAAGAATTACAACTTAAGTTAGAGTACCAGGCGAACTATGATGGTTTAACTCAAATATATAATCGTCGTGCTTTTATGGATTATTGTGAACAAAATTTTTTAGAAGCGAAAGAGAAATCAATTCCATTTTCTGTTATTTTAATGGATATTGATTATTTTAAAAAAGTAAACGATACATACGGACATCATATAGGAGACCAATTACTCAAACATGTTGTAACCATTTTTGAAAACCAATTAACAGTAGAACAGATTTTTGCTAGGTACGGTGGAGAGGAGTTTGCTTTATCTTTAAATGGATACACAGCAACGGAAGCCGAATTATTAGGAAACAAGCTTCGCAAAAGTATAGAAGGACAGAGCCTTTCTTCTTCTAAAGGGCTCATCTCTGTTACTTTTAGTATGGGGATAGCTCAGGCAATACCGAATAAAGCGGAAACGATAGATCAACTATTGAATAAAGCAGATAAGGCATTGTACTCTGCAAAACAAGCAGGACGTAACCAAGTTCACATTTATAAAAGAGCTAGGTAAAAAGATAATAAAAAACGGTGTATCAGGTAAAGCGGAATGACTATAAAGCTATTAGTCATTTAACCAGAAGGGCACAGTCTGCCTGTAGCTCCTTATCTAATTTATAAGGCAGATAAGGAGTAATAAGAGTTAAGTTATTTTATTTAATAACAAATCTCTTTTAAAAAAATTGTTTTCTTGAATCATCAGTATTTTTCGTGTAAATTTAAGTTAACAAGATAATTAGTTTTTAATGAGTAAGTTACACAACAAAATTAAATGGAAAAATTCTATCAATAGGTTTGCCTATTCGGAGATAGATGTCCAGGGGGAATGTACTATGAAAACAGCCATCAAAGCATGGATAAATATTGTTGTATTTATTAGTTTATTAGTTATTAATTATTTTAGTAGCGCAGGTTTGATCAATGGGACAAATCAAAAAGAAATGTCTGATAAATACCTTACCTCCATTACGCCAGCGTCCTTTACTTTTAGTATATGGGGAATCATTTATACTTTAATCTTTATCGCTCTTATCTTAATGGTTTTGAATCGAAATAAAAGTAGTTATCGATTGATTATTGATAAATTTTCTCCTTTATTTTGGTTATCTTCCTTATTTAATATCGCTTGGATAGTTCTATTTCTATATGATAAAATTTTTATCTCTACTATTTTTATAGCAGCTTTGACAATTGTCTTAGTAGTTATTAATCAAGTAATAGTAGAGAATAATGACAATAAAAAAAATATGTTAGCTTTATCTTTTGGACTATATAATGGTTGGGTTTTAATTGCAACAATCATCAATATGGCAGCTTACTTAGTAAAAAGTGGATGGAATAGATTTGGTCTTTCACAAGAAATATGGGGAATTATATTATTGAGTTTATCCTTTATAATTGTCGTCAGAACGATGGCTAAGTTAAGAAATGCATCATTTCCACTTTCTGCCGCTTGGGGATGTTATGGTATTTATAAACTACTCGTTTCTTCCACTGGATTAGGCAGTGATTATTCATTATTGCCGGTCATTTCAGTTAGTTATATGTTTCTTCTAATTGTTGTAGCTGTTATTCAGTTCAAATCAAATAAATGGAAACTAATTCCTGCTCCAAAAGCCAATATCTATTTATAAAAAGTGCTAAGTAAACGTTCTATTCTTTCATATGTATAACCAACCCCGTTATCGAACGCCTATTGATGTTTGGTAACGGGGTTTATCGCAGAATCAAATTTTTAGTGCATAGAGGTGCGTTTATTAATTTACTTTTTTTATTTTATACCATTTAATGCTAAAAAGCATGATCATTACTACCATAACATAGACAACAATAGTGCTTATCTGATAGTTGAAATTCGGTATAAAATTAAGAAGTGATGGAAAAATAATGATTAAAAAAAGGAAAAACCCTGACCACTTAGGAGTGGTGACCTCAATCGTTTCTCCATCACTAATAGCTAGCTCATTGCTATTAATAATAGACTGACTGATTTTTAATTTTGCTGTATTGCTAGGAAGATTAACTTTTACTCGCTGTTCAGTTCTAACTTGTCCAACTTTCACACCATTCATTCTTATCGCAAGTGCGCCTGTCATTCTTATCACACCAGTACGACGTATAATAGTAATTGCCATTCAAAAACCCCTTCATTTTTATTAAGTGATAACATCTTTATTGACCCCTAAATTAAATAGACTGTCTTTAAAAAACAGTCCTTCTTTTACCACTATTATAGACTTATAAGAATTTCAATATAATGCATATTAATAGTTTTTAAATAAAATAAGGAAAGTTAAAAAACTAAGGAAATAAGTTTTGTAATCGATTATATAATTAAAAGCGAGTATTAATAAATAGAACAATTGGCTTTAGTTGTTCTAGTATTCAGTTTTATTTTCACTTTTTATTTTATTGAATTGCTATTAAGAGAAGGGAATACTTGTAAGTCCTTTTACTTTGTGATAATGTTGTTCGTTGTTACAAAGGAGGGAATAATTGTTGAAAAAAATTGTGCCAAATACAGTTATGTTTGCTAAAATATTAGTATTTATTAACTTATTTGGATATGTATTCGGAGTAAACAATAATCTAGTAGGAATAACGATTTTAATTATCCTGCTTGTGCTTATGCAAGAAGACTTAACTAAAAAACCTATTGAAAACTTTATCAAACTGACAAGCATAAATTTAATTTCAGGTATCCTAACACATTTATCAAGTCAAAATATGTGGGTTGGATTTATTCTAAACTTTGTTGCATTAGCAACAATTGGTTATTTTTTTAGTTCTAGATTAAACAAAACATTAGTCGTACCTTTTGGCTTACAATATTTGTTTATGTTGTATAGTCCAGTAACAGGTATTGACTTTGATAAACGATTAATAGGGTTAGTAGCTGGGGCAGTATTGGTTATGATTACTCAATTTATTATCCACCCAAAAAGTAGTCAGTCAGAAAACGAGACACTTGAATTAGTTGAAGTGAATGAAGATACTAGCTTATATAAGACGGTTAGGGTAATTGGAAGAGACTATTCAGTCCATCGAGTAAGAGGGGCGTATGCCCTTAGAATTGGTTTAATCACAGCTATCACAGCTTTTATAGTAGCTTTTTTTAATTTGCAAGAAGGACGTTGGATTGTCTATACCGTCTTTTCATTAACAGAATTGTATTCTGAAAATTGTACTATTCGATCGAAACAGCGAGTACAGGGTACAATTTTTGGTGCAGTGATTATCTTAGTTTTATTTGTATTCATTAAAGACAATAGTATAAGAGCGATGATTATATTAGTTGCAGGATATCTAGATAGTTTTACAACAAACTATCGAGATAAAATGATTTGCGTGACAATATCAGTCATCGCATCAACAGCTTTAATAAATAATGCTCTTTATGCTGCGGTTAATAGAATAAGTTATATCTTAATAGGGACAATTCTTGCCTTAATAGTAGATAAGTTAGTTTTCAAAAATAAGTTAAATGATTTTAAAGAAATTAAAAAGATACAAGAACAAGAATAAAAAAAGCAAAAATCCTATTTAAATTAGGATTTTTGCTTTTTTATTGAACTATTTTTTGATAAGTGAGTTATTCTGTAAAGTTATCAAAATATCCTTGGATATAGATAATAGGTGTTCCTTTATCGCCACTACCAGAAGTTAAATCAGATAAAGATCCGATTAAATCTGTTAGTCTACGGGGAGTTGTCCCTTGAGCTTCCATTGCGCCAACGAGATCTTCTTTTTTGTTTACAATATAATTAGAAATCGCTTCTTTCAACTCTTTCCCACGAAGATGTGAAAAGTTGTTGTCTGCTAAATATTTCAATTTCACTTCATTAGGTGTACCAGCAAGACCGGATGTATAAGCAGGAGAAACAACTGGATCTGCTAATTCCCAAATTTTTCCGACAGGATCTTTAAAAGCTCCATCTCCATAAACCATTACCTCAATTAGTTTGCCTGTCTGTGCTCTCATCTTTTCTTGAATGTGATCAACAATGGGCTGACAACTATGAGGAAATAATTTTAAGGTATCATCGGTAGCTTTATTAGATCCAAGTAGACCATAAGACTCATTAAAGCCACTGCCATTAATTGATTTTGATAATACATCATCAAGACCATAAACTTTTTCAGCTCCAGCATTGGTAAGGATTCGCTTTGTTCTAGCTCTTGAATGGATGTCACTTGCTAGTACACTTTTTGTATAGTTTAAAATTGTTTTTGGATCGTTTGAGAAAATAATTTCACAACTCGTTCCTTCGGCTTCAATAATTGAACGATAATAGTCGATATAATCAACACCGGTAAATTCGTGTTTCTTATAACCAAAATGCTCACGGAATTCACTTTCAGTCAACACATCTGTCCAAGGGTTAACGCCTTTAACATCTAATTCATCGATATCAACAAGTTGGTTTCCCACCTCATCAGAAGGATAGCTCAACATCAAAACGATACTTTTGGCACCTTTTGCAATACCACGTAAGATATTTGAAAAACGATTACGACTAAGAATTGGAAAGATAACACCAATTTTTTCGTTTCCAAATTTTGCTTGAATATCTTCAGCTATGTTATCAATGCTGACATAATTACCTTGTGCGCGTGCAACGATTGATTCAGTAATCGTTATAATATCGCGATCTTCAAAAGTCATCCCTTCAACTTTTGCTGCATTCAATACAGTATCGACTACGATTTGTTCAATATCATCGCCTTCATTAATAATTGGTCCTCGAAGACCACGTACGACTGTTCCAACGGCTCTTTCCAATACAATCTCCCCTAACACATTACTTTATATATAAATAATTAAGTACAACTATCTATACACTACTGGTCTATTATACCTTTCAGAGTGGATAGATGTAAAACGTTATATTGTAATACTCACTATATAAGCGAGATTGGTAGTTAAGTGGTTCATTTTTTGAAAAATTTAAAATGAAAAATTAGAAATAAGTAACTAACTAAGTAGTCATTTTATTTAGCTAATGAATAGAAAGTATTTATTTTTCTACAGATGGTTGTTCTGATATAATAGGTATTAGCTAAACTATTAACGGATGAAATGCTGCAATTAAAGGAGAATTTTAGATGAACTTAAAAGAACAAGTGACTCAATACAAACCCTACAATGCTCAAGAAGCTGTAGATCAAAAAGAAATACTTTCTTACTTAGCTACTTTTGACAATTTATTGACTAGAGAAAATGAACAGGCTCATTTCACTGCTTCAGCGTGGGTAGTAAATAAAAAGAGAACGAAAGTATTGATGGCGTATCATAATATTTATCAATCATGGTCGTGGGTTGGAGGACATGCAGATGGTGATGCAGATTTATTACATGTAGCCTTTAAGGAAACACAAGAAGAAACAGGCTTGAAAAATCTTACAGCAATTTCTAATGATATTTACTCTATTGAAATTTTAGAAGTTCCAGCTCATATAAAAAAGGATAAACCAATAGCAAAACATTTGCATTTAAATCTTACTTATCTTATTGAGGCAGATGAAGATGAATTAACCTTTATTAAACCGGATGAAAATAGTGGTATAGAATGGATGGAATTAGATGAGGCCGTCAAAGCATGCAGTGAAGCAGAGATGAAAGTAGTCTATCAAAAGTTAAATCAAAAATTAAAGCAATACAAAAAAGATTAATTGCTAGAGTATAAAAAAGATTCCATACAATCACTGTATGAAATCTTTTTTTATTTATTTATTCGTTTATTCGTTCATCCAGCCTAATTTATCAAATAAGTAAAATGAGACACTCAAAACAATACCAACAACACTAGCAAGTATCATTCCTTTTAACTCAATACCAGCAAAGTTAACGGTTAGTCCACTTAAACCAGCTACGAAAACAATCGATGTTAAAATAAGGTTTCTAGACTGACCGTAATCAACCTTAGATTCAACTAATAAACGCAATCCACTTGTTCCAATCATTCCGTAAAGTAAAAAGGTTACTCCACCAATAACGTCGCCTGGGATAGTAGAAATTAAAGCTGCTAATGGTCCGATAAAAGCCATGAAAATAGAGAAGATAGCTGCACCAGCAATGACTCGAACGCTATAAACACGTGTAATAGCCATTACGCCAATGTTTTCGCCATAAGTGGTTGTAGGAACACCACCAATCAAGCCAGAAATAGCAGAAGCTAAGTAATCTGCAAATAATGAACGGTGTAAGCCGGGTTCTTTCATTAAGTCTCGTCCAATTACATTTGACGTCACAACTTGATGACCAATATGCTCGGAAGTCAAAACCAATAAAACAGGCAACATAGTTAAAATAGATTGAAAATCAAATTTTGCCCATTGAAAGTGAGGCATAGTAAAGAGTGAAGCGTCTAAAACAGGTGTAAAATCAACCATACCAAATGCAATGGCAGAAATATAACCGACGACGATAGATATTAAAATCGGAATAGTAGATAAAAAGCCTTTAAATAACACTGAACCTAAAACAGCTACACCTAAAGTGATAAAGAAAATAATGAAATTTTGAGGAGTAGCGGTGTCTGTCATTAAGTTAGCACCGATTGTTCCACCGTTAACAGTATTGCTTGCTAGCTCTAGTCCAATCAAAGCAACGACGGCTCCCATAGCTGCTGGAGGCAAGACGATAGTAATCCATCCTGTTCCCACTCGATGAATAAAGAGTGCTAAAAGACAACCAATTAAGCTTAAAACAACAAATGCTCCTTGTGCATACTGGAATCCTTGATTAGCAATAATAATACTAGTTGGTCCGATAAAAGCAAAACTTGAACCAAGATAAGCAGGAGCTTTTCCTTTTGTAATGAAAATGAATAATAATGTTGAAAGTCCATTCATCAATAAAACAATACTTGGATCGATTCCAAAAATGATAGGAACTAAAACGGATGCGCCAAACATGGCAAATGTGTGTTGAAGACTTAAAGGAATAAGTAATTTTGCTGGGACCTTTTCATCTACTTGAATAATATTCTTCTTTGACATCTATGATTCCCCCTGTTTTAGGCACAAAAAAATGCCTTTTGAATGTGTTATTCGCAAAAGGACCTAAGGTATCAAATATTTGATTTGTTACCCTTTCTAATCTCTCTGGACTAGTTTAAAAGGACTTCGCTTCCGTTATTCTAGCAGTAAAAAAAAGGAATTACAATAAAGGAATAATATTTTTTAGAAAAAGACTTACTAATAATAGAAATAGTCCCCCTTTTCCTGGCTAGTCAAGAGTACTATTTCATGTCATAATGCAATAAACAGGTAGATGAACTCGTCTAGGGCTAAATAGCCTAATTCAAAGGACTCGGAGGACAAAAAATGAATAATAATGATAGACTCGTACGTTTAAGATATGCATTAGATATTAAAGATGCAGAAATGGTTAAAGTATTTAAATTAGGTGAGTTGGATATGACTAAAGAAGAGGTTCAGCAACTCTTAACAAAGATTAAAGCTAAAAAAAATCAAGAAGATGACGAAGGCTATTCAGTGAATGAATACATGAAAAAATGTAAAAATGCAGTATTGGAATCTTTTTTAAATGGTTTGATTGTTTTTAAAAGAGGCACACAAGAAGTTAAGCCAGGAGAACCGATAAAAAAAGCAGAAGTCATGATGAGAAATGATCAAAGTGTTAATAATATCTTATTGAAAAAATTAAAAATAGCTCTTTCTTTGACTAGTGAAGATATACTGGATATTTTAGACGAAACAGGCGTTCACTTATCAAAAAGTGAATTGAGTGCTGTCTTAAGGAGAGAAGGACAGCGTAATTATAAAGAATGTGGTGACCGTTATGCTAGAAACTTCTTGAAAGGATTAGCTATTCGTTACCGAAATGACTAAAAATAACTGAAAACACGAGCTTTTTCTCTGAATAAAAGAGAAAAAGCTCGTGTTTTTGAATTAAATTTTATGGATTTTTGTTTTAGTAGTCGGTGCATTGTGGATTGTATCAGCTACTGGACAAGTACGGTCAATAAAAGCTACAAAATTAGTAATTTCTTCATCTGTATTATCTGCATCAATATAGATGTTGGACACAATTGAAGAGAAACCTATTTTAGCCTCTTTATTTTTCCCCATAAAGCCATCTGGATCCAATTCGCCTTCTAATTCTACACGAATATCTTTTAAGTTAATACCATGCATCTTAGCAAAAGAGCGAGCTACGATTACTTTACAACCACCAAGAGAAGAAAGTAATGCTTCAACAGGATTCATTGCTTCATTTGATCCACCTAAATTTTTTGGCTCGTCCAAGATAAATTCAAAGTTCCTTGAGGTACATGAGACTTTTAACCCACCGATTGATTGAGCTACTGCATGAAATGTTTCTATTGCCATAAAAATAACCTCCCATTTATATATAGGCTTATTGTATCATAAGAAAGCGCTATATGCTCATTTTTTCACAGGAAATAAATAAATAAAATAAAAGAAAGATTAACTGAATAGTGTAGTAAAATAACTGACTTGTAACCGTTTTAATTTGGTATAATAAAAGAATAAGATAGTTAGATATCTAAGAGAGGGGTTAGACTAGGATGAATCAACAAAAACAGTTGTATTTACTAGCTAAAAAATTATACAAAGAAAAGTTATGGAATGATTATCTAAAGACTGATTTAATTGCCATCCAACTAGCTAACCGCAAGGAACCGATTATTATTTCTGTCTTAGGCCAAACGGATCAAAATTATGGATTTTTATTTTACCGCAATTTAGAAGAACTAGCTTGTTTTTTTGAAGCAGCAATAAGAGAAAAGCAACAAAATAGTCGAACTATGCCAGATGTCATCCACCTACAGAGTGGTTTGTCTTTAGAATTTAAAGATAGAGGGGCTATTAGTGAGGAAGAATACCGACTCACTAAAGATAGTGGAGTTTCTTTTAGAGGGAAAAAATCTTGGCCAATTTTTGTGGATTATTTTCCAGGATATTTACCATCAACAACGGACGAATCCGATAATACATTGCTTATAGAAGTGATGGAAAAATTAGTAGAAACAGCTAAAGATTTTAAAAAGAAATTAGCGATTTACAAAGAAAAAAAACAACTATCAGAGATACTTATTCGAACATATCAAGAAAACGATATTTATACAGATAGCTTATTTAAATTACCTAAAAATGTAATGAAAGGCACTTCTCAGTTTAAAAAAATGGCACCAATTTTATTAACTTCTTTTGAAATGAAACGAGTAAGCAGTCAAAAGATTGGTTCCAGTATATGGGAAATAGATATTGATTTTATGAACTCACCTGTTGTTTCTATACAAGGAGAGAGACCTTTTTTTCCATTAGCTTTGCTAATAGTAGATAGTGAGGAAAGTGAAATTATATGTAGTGAGTTTTTCAAGCCTGGAGATAGTGAAACGATTCAACGTTTAATGATTCAATTAATTTTATCAGAAAATAAAAAACCACCTAAAATCGTTGTTAACACTGGCCAGTACTATAGGGTTGCTAGGTATTTAGAAAACTTATTAATCAATTTAGAAATTGAGTTAGTTCCTATTCAAAAATTACCAATGCTTTCTGCCTTTAAAAAAGGATTACTTGATTATTTATAATAAAAGTAAGATAAAGGGTGAGAAAAGGTGATAAGCCAATTTCTTTCTTTTTTTTCTAACTTATTTATACTTATAATAAAGTGATAGGCTATAGTGAATACAGAAATAAAAGACGAAGGAGAATAAGGAAGTGAAAACATTAATTATTATTTCTCATCCAGAAATTGAAGAATCAAGCAGTCAACAATATTTGCTTCATTCCATTCCTGATGACCATGATGTGACCATCCATCACTTAGAGGAGCTTTATTCCGATACTCCGATTGATGTTGTTGCAGAGCAAAAATTAGTAGCTGCCCATGACCGCATTATTTTTCAATTTCCACTTTATTGGTACAGTTCGCCAGCATTGCTCAAGCAATGGCAAGATGAAGTTCTGACAGATGATTTTGCTTATGGAAAAAATGGTACTCAATTGCAAAACAAAGAATTTGCCTTAGTTTTGCTGGTAGGTGCTGCAAAATCAGATTACCAAGCAGGCGGAAAAGAATTGTTTAGTATGGATGAATTAACCAAACCCTTCCAAGCAATGGCTCATAAAACAGGAATGACGTTTCTCAAAACATTTTCTATCTATCAATTTGTCTATATGAAAAAAAAAGAAAAAATGACAGTATTAATCGACTACCAACTATTCGTGACTGGTGATTCAGAACAGAGCTTATTATCACGTGAAATTTGGCTATTGAATCAATTAAAAAAAACGAATGTTACTACATTAGGGATAGGAAATGAAGAAACACTGCAGCATGTTATTGAAATGATTGAAGAAAATAGAGAAACAATCGATGACTTGAAAATTTTATTAGATGATATGAACTAGGAGGTTTACGATGGAAAAAGAAGACTGGCTATTATTTGAACTAGAAAAATTGTTTACAAGTAGCCAAGAGTACAAACAAAAGGCACTTCTTAAAGCAACTACTGAGCTAGTAAAAGAACAAGTTAAACGAATCAATCAAATGGAAGGTGAATTAGACGGGAGATTATGGAGTCCAAGAGATTGGCATAACTAAATATAAAAAAAAAGTCCTGAAAATAAGTATCTATTTTGTAAAGATACTTTTTTAGGACTTATTTTAATGACTAACAAAGTTGGTACCTATTTTGTTACTCTTTTATAAATTTCTTCGCAAATTTCGTGGGTAATAAGAGAATCAGAAAGGGATGGATTAGGCTGTTTATTCTGGCTCACACATTCAATAAAGTGATCAATAATATGATGAAAGCCTCTTTTAGCTAAAGTCGGTTCCCAACCATTAAAATCAATCGTTGTTTTTTTATTGTTTAAATAATGAGTCGTTTCAACGAGATCATTAACAACAAGCTTATTTCCTTCAGCCATATACTCGATTATTTCTTCTGTCGTACCATTATTACGATTCATAATACCGATAGCGGTACAATCTTTTCCGATTAATTGGATGACAACATTGTACAGCAAGCCGTCTTTTTCTAAATGCTGAACGGTTAAGCCTATTACTTTTGTATCCATAAGAAAACGCAATGTATCCACAACATGAATAAAATCTTGAACGATAAAATGTCTCTTATCGCCGGGAAGAACGTACCTATTTTTTTGGATGACAACCATATCTGCTTTTCCTTCGTTTTTTAAAGTAGCAACCATTGGAGCGAATCTTCGATTAAACCCGACCATTGCAATTAGCTCTTTTTCTTTAGCTAATTGGACAATTTGTTTTGTTTCTTCTAAATTCATTGCAATCGGTTTATCAATATAGACGTGAATAGCATGTTCCATTATTTTTTTAGTTAGGTCAAAATGAGTAGGAGAAGGAGTACAAATTAAAACAGCATCAATGTTTAGATCGATTAATTCATCGACAGTTTGTACATAATCTGATATACGGTATTTTTTAGCCAATCTTTCTAGTTTTTCTTTATTACGAGTGCAAAGAACCAATTCAATGCCTTCTTTTTCACTAAGAACAGGTAAATAAGCTTTTTGAGCAATATCACCCAAACCAATTATTCCAATCCGCATCCATTATTCCTCCAGTGATGTTTTTTTGTAAAGAGTAGATTCGTTTTTTTAAATCTAGACATTTCTATCTAGGTTAAAGTGTACTGTACTGAGTATTAAAATTCAATTTTTAATGAAATAAAGAGTTTTAGTAGGATAATAGGTGCGATTATAGAATCTTATGTTAAAATAAACACAAAAGGTAAACCTTGAAATGTAAGCGTTTTATTATAAAGCAAGAGATTTGATAAAAATAATGAAGAAGGGTGGATTGCGAAGGGATTAATTTATTTATACAGAAATAAATTTTAAGGACTAAGCAATGACTTGAGATAGGATGTGAAGGGATTGACTAAGAAAAAAGAAATCAAATTTACAGAAACAGTTTTAAGAGATGCTCACCAGAGCTTGATGGCAACACGCATGAAGACAGCAGAAATGTTGCCAATTCTAGAGAAGATGGATGAAGCAGGTTACCATGCTATTGAGTGTTGGGGAGGGGCAACATTTGATGCATCGATACGATTTTTAAACGAGGATCCATGGGAACGATTGAGAGAAATTAAAAAAAGAGTGACCCATACACCTTTACAAATGCTTTTACGTGGCCAGAATTTATTAGGTTACCGCCATTATGCAGATGATATTGTTGATAAATTTATTGAAAAGATGATTGAGAATGGAATAGATATTATCCGAGTGTTTGATGCTTTAAATGATAGTCGCAATATGGGAGCGTGTGTAGACGCGATAAAAAAACATGGTGGACACGCCCAATTAACCATTTGTTATACGATTAGCCCAGTCCATACGATTGATTACTATCAAGATTTAACGAAAAGATTAGATGAATTAGGAGCGGATTCAATTTGTATTAAAGATATGGCGGGTATTTTAACACCATCTGTTGTAAAAAAATTAATTCCTGCTCTTAAACAGGTTACCTCTTTACCCATCGAAATTCACACACATGCAACAAGTGGCGTATCAGAAATGACTTATTTAACAGCTATCGAAGTAGGAGCAGATATTATTGACACCGCTATTTCTCCTTTTTCAGGTGGGACAAGTCAGCCAGCTACGGAGTCCTTAAGCATTGTTTTGACAGAGTTAGGCTATGAGACCTATCTAAACAAAGGCGTTTTAGAGGAAATAGCTGATTATTTTAAGCCAATTAAAGATTATTATTTAAAAGAGATGATTTTAGACCCTAAAATGATGACTGTCGATCCAAAAGCTTTGTTGTATCAAGTTCCAGGTGGGATGTTATCCAATTTGTATGCACAATTAAAACAAGCTAATGCAAAAGACCGGTATGAAGAAGTCTTGCGTGAGGTACCCAGAGTACGTGAAGACTTGGGCTATCCTCCGTTAGTAACACCTATGAGCCAAATGATAGGCACACAAGCAGTATTTAATGTTTTATCAGGTGAACGCTATAAAATGATTCCGAATGAGATTAAAGACTATGTTCGTGGTCTATACGGTACTCCACCAGCACCGATTAGTGAATCAATGAAGCAACTTATTATTGGTAAAGAAGAAGTTATCACAGGTAGACCGGCAGATTTGTTAGAACCTGAGTTTGAAAAGCAAAAAAAAGCGATAGGTTTTTTTGCCAAGACAGATGAGGATATTTTAATTTATGCGATGTTTCCACAATTAGGGGAACTATTTTTAAAGAATAAATACCAACCTGAAAAAGTATCTCTCAAGGAAGTTATCCGAATCAATGCGAGTATGTAGGAGGGATTAAATGTCTGATATTAGCTTATTAGAGGGCCTTAATGTATCTATCACATCGCTTGTAATCGTTTTTCTTGTACTTTTTGGATTGCAACTGATTTTGATATCATTTAAGTACCTTTTCAAAGAAGAAAAATCGATAAAAAAAGAAAAAACGCCTCTTACAGTGGTGAAAAATACTTTAGAAGAAGATGATGAAACAAAAACAGTGGCAGTTTTAATGGCTTTAATTTTAGCTAATGAAAACCAACAAGATAAACACTATCAAGTTATTTCTATAAAACGAGTAAGATAAAGGAGCTTAGTAGGATGAAAACGTATGAAGTTACAGTAAACAATAAAGTTTACCAGGTTTCAGTAGAAGAAGTTGACGAAGCAGATAATAAAAATAAGGCATTAGTCTTAGATAATGAAAACAAGAAAGAAGAACCAGCAAAGACGCCTATTCTAGATGGCATTGATGTAAAAGCACCAATGCCTGGAACAATCATTAATGTATTAGTCCAGTTAGGTGAGACTATAAAAGCTGGACAAGTCTTGTGTATTTTAGAAGCAATGAAAATGGAAAATGAAATTGTTGCACCCCAAGATGGAACGATAAAAGAAGTGATGGTTTCAAAAGGAATGGCCGTCGAGGTAGGAGCTAATTTAGTCAGACTATAATGTCAGATGAGGAGCTATTATGATGATTGAAGCAATAAAAGATATAGTGATGCATTCAGGATTTACGAACCTCTCTTATAAACACGTTATTATGATTGGTATTGCTTGTCTCTTTTTATATTTAGCGATAAAAAAAGGGTATGAACCTTATTTGTTGATACCCATTGCTTTTGGTATGTTATTAGTCAATTTACCAACAGGAGGATTAATGGCACCGCCTCTGGACGGTACGAATGGTGGGTTATTGTATTATTTGTATCAAGGGACAAACTTAGGTATCTATCCACCTTTAATTTTTCTTTGTCTAGGAGCAGCAACAGATTTTGGTCCTTTAATTGCTAACCCTAAGACGCTATTGCTTGGTGGAGCAGCTCAGATTGGAATATTTGTCGCATTTTTTGGAGCTTTAGCTATGGGTATGTTAGGACCAGAAGCGGCGTCTGTAGGGATTATCGGTGGAGCAGATGGACCAACAGCTATTTTTTTAACAAGTAAATTGGCTCCTCACTTGCTTTCAAGCATTGCCTTAGCGGCCTATTCCTATATGGCCCTTGTCCCCATTATTCAGCCACCTATTATTAGATTATTAACAACAAAAAAAGAACGAGAGATAAAAATGGAGCAGTTGAGACCAGTCTCACAAAAAGAGAAAATATTATTTCCAATAGTTGTAACAATTTTTGTTATTCTATTATTGCCCTCATCAGCTCCTTTAATTGGAATGCTTATGCTTGGAAATCTAATTAAAGAAAGTGGTCGAGTACCAAATATTACCAATACACTTCAACATTCTTTGATGTATATCATCACCATATTTTTAGGGATCACCGTTGGCGCAAAAGCCGAAGCAGAATTATTTTTATCTATTCAAACGGCTAAGATTATTCTATTAGGACTCATTGCATTTGCGATTGGAACAGCGGGCGGCGTATTAATGGGTAAATTAATGTGTCGATTAACGAATGGTAAAGTCAATCCAATGATTGGTGCAGCTGGTGTTTCAGCAGTTCCAATGGCCGCACGTGTTGTTCAAAAAGAAGGAGTAAAAGCAAACCCTTCTAATTTCTTGCTCATGCATGCAATGGGTCCCAATGTTGCCGGTGTGATTGGCTCTGCTGTAGCTGCTGGTGTTTTGTTGCAATTTTTTGGTTAACGGAAGAAAGAATTAGATTTGCTACAACTAAAGAGTTAGAAATTAGTTAGATTATCTTTAATTGGAGGGATTTAGATGAGAGAAAAATTGATGGCGATGCTAGATGCGCGAAAAGAAGAAATGATTGAAATTCGAAGACACTTGCATGCACACCCGGAATTATCTTATCAAGAAGAAGAAACAGCTGCTTACATTGCAAGTTTTTATCAAGGTAAAGAAGCAACAGTGGAAAAAAATGTTGGCGGAAACGGTGTTGTAGTCACTATTGAAGGAGGAAAGTCTGGCGAGACACTTGCTTTAAGAGCTGATTTTGATGCTTTGCCAATTGAAGAAGAAACTGGCTTATCTTTTGCATCAAAGAATAAAGGTGTCATGCATGCATGCGGACACGATGCACATACTGCTTATCTAATGGTATTAGCGGATTGCTTGATTGAATTAAAAGCTGAAATTCCAGGGACAATAAAAATCGTCCATCAACATGGTGAAGAAGCCCCTCCTGGTGGTGCTAAATATATATTGGAATCTGGCCTGTTAGATGATGTAGATCATATCGTGGGTATTCATGTGATGCCTGAATACCCAGTTGGTACTGTTGCTTATCGAAGTGGCGCCGCAATGGCTGGGGGAACACAATTCAAAATTGAGATTAAAGGGATAGGCGGCCATGCTTCCACACCACATAAGGCAAATGATGCGATTGTAGCCGGCTCCTACTTTGTAACTGCACTTCAAACAGTGAGTAGTCGACGATTGAACCCCTTTGAAGTTGGTGTAGTAACAGTAGGTTCATTTGAAGGTAAAGGGTCC
>JAGQHW010000130.1 GCA_020431645.1 Carnobacterium sp.
GTCATAGTAAAATAAATCATGCAATAAACCAGCACGTGCAGTTGATCTAGTATCTAAACCATATTTTTTTGCAATACGGTAACTAAGATAAGAAACGCTAATCGAGTGCTCTAGACGTGTTGTAAAATGATGTTGGGTATAATTTTTTAATTTTTTTACTTCTTCACGATCAAGTAAGTCTTCAATTAAGGCTACATATTCTAAATCTTGCTTCCATTTCGGTTCAGACATTCAAAGACTTCCTTTTCTATTCTTAGAGTTTAGAAATTTCTTTCTAGTAAATCATATGATACACTTTTTTTATTTGAATGAGAAGCTTTACAAACTAATTTTAGCTATTATAACTAAAACTTAATATCTTACGTTTCGCTCTCACTTTTCTATTTTTTTAAAGCAAACATTAAAATACCCGCGGCTACAGCTACGTTTAGTGATTCTGCTTGACCTGAAATAGGAATATAAAGATTCTTGGTTGTTTTTTCTAACAATTCTTTATCCATTCCATTTCCTTCATTACCCATCACTACCGCAAAAATAGCTTGTGGCGAAATATCTCGATAAGAAACAGCTAACTCGTTTAATTCTGTTCCATAAACAGGAAAACCTGCATTCTGAAATAAGATAAACCATTTAGTCAACTCCTCTTGGAAAATAGGGATGTGAAAATGACTGCCTTGCATCGAGCGAATGACTTTATTATTATATAAATCGACCGTTCCTTTACCTAGGACAACCCCACCAAAACCTGCAGCATCAGCGGTACGAATCATCGTTCCAAGATTACCAGGATCTTGAACATTGTCTAAAAATAGGTAAGGTTTTTCCAGTATAGGTATTGTTGGACTGTTATTTTTTTTGATAACAGCAAAAATCCCTTGAGTTGTTTCGGTTTCACTCAGCTGCTTAGAAATTTCTTTTGAAATAAGAACTTGTTTATCTTCAAGCAAGGAAGTCATTGCTAGTTCTTTTGAGTCTTCACTTATCATCACTTCCAAGATAGACGCTTGATTTTTTATTGCTTCATCTATTAAATGAAACCCTTCAATGAGATAAGCCCCTGCTTTTTCACGTCCTTTTTTCGTTTGCAGCTTCTTCCACGATTTTACTCGTTCGTTTTTGGCTGATAAGATTGTTTCCATCTTTTTTAGTCCTCCAATTCATTACTCTTTTATTCTACTAAAAAAACCTCTCCTTTTACAGAGAGGTTTTTATTTTTTACAAACCTAAATAAGAAGCTGGATTGACACGAGTTCCATTTAAATAAACTTCGAAATGCAAGTGAACACCTGTTGATGAACCTGTTGTACCCATTATACCTAAATGTTGCCCTTGAGAAATACTTTGTCCTGGCGCTACTGCTAGACTACCCGAAACCATGTGAGCATACAAGGTCTTTAAGCCATTGCCATGGTTGATAGTCACATGGTTTCCCCAACCAGAATCGTAACCTGCAACTTCAACCACTCCACCTTGAGCAGCCACAATCGCTCCATATCCTCCAAAATCTGTTCCACCATGCAATTTATGCTCGCCAGTGATAGGATGAATGCGGTAACCAAAATGAGACGTTACTACCCCGTTACTTGGACGGATAAATCCAGATCCATTACTAGAACCTGCTGGTTTTGTCACTCCAACTGATGGTGCTTGTGGTGCTGGCATATTATTAGTCGAAGAAGCTGCTAATCGTTCTTCCTCTTTTTTTGCTGATTCCCTTGCTGCAGCTTGTTTTATCGCTATTTCTGCTTGGCGCGCTTGTTCTGCTTCAAAAATGAGTGTTTTTTCTCGTTGAAGCTCTTCAGATAAAACACTTGTTTTTGTAGCAATAATTTTTTGCTCATTAATAAAGGTGTTCTTTTCTGATTCTGTCAAATTGTATTGAACAGCTAACTGAACAATATGGTCATCCATTTCAGCTTTTTGAGCAACTAAGTTATTTTTAGTAACCTCAATGCCACTTTTCAACTTTTCTATTGCTATTTTTTCAACTTCAGCTTTTTTTTCATTTACTTCCAATGTTTCTTTATCATTTTCTTGTGCTGTTACAATTTCTTTATTAGCCGTTACTAGCTGATTAATTATCCCAACACGTCCAATTAAATCAGACAAACTCTCAGCAGTAACGACCATTTCTACCATATTAGATGATCGACCATCCGTTTGAATAACACGTGCTTGATTTTGTAGTTTCTCTTCTCTTTGTGCAATTAGTTCTTTTAATGCTTCAATTTCACTTTTTAACTTATCAATTTTTTCTTTTGATTCTTTTAATTTATTCTCTTGCTCATGTAATTTAATGACTACTTCATCAATATTTGTTTGTAGTTTTTTAACATCATTTTCTAAATCAGCTTTCTTCGACTCTAAGCTACTTAATTTATTTTCTTGGCTTTTAATTTTAGAGCCTAAATCATTCGATTTCATTTCAAGTTCTTGCTTCAATTTTTCTAAGTTTTGTACACTTTCAGCATTTGCCATTGTAGGCATTACAAAAGGACCTGCAAGCAACATCGCTGCAACCAATCCAGTAGTTAATTTCTTTTTCAAAAATGTACCTCCTTCAAATCTATCTATTTTTCTTTTGCAACCTTATCAGTATAGCATTACTGAATGGATTAAACGATACCTTTGAAGTAACAATTTAATAAGTAATGTGACAAACAGATTAAATAACAACTAAAATAAGATTTGTTGAGACCTTTCTACAAAAAAGTAAGAATAGTAATTAAAAGCCATTCGTTATATCATAATAATATAGTTTCTATTTGAAACGAAAAATCAAACTAGTAAGCTAGTTCTGAAAATAAGCAGATAAATAAGAAAAGGGGTTACAAAGTGAACATAAAAAATAAGATAAAATCTATCTCAATGGTCCTCATTGTATTTTTTATTTTAGGTGGGATAAATCTTTATCGCTATAATATAAACGTAAAAGCTGAAGAAACAAAAAAAGAGATAAATGCAGCATTAACTCTTGTGAAAAAAAAAGCAAATTCGTTGTATTCAGATGAAAATGACGATCTTTTAAGCGAAACCATAACGAAAGAAAAATTAAAAGAAGCAGAGACTTCTCTTAAAATTGCCTTTGCTTTAAAATTAAATGACGTTCAGCAAAAAAGTTTAGATACGCAATCAAAGAAAATAGCTGCTGCTAAACAACTATTTTTTATTCAGTCTTCTATACATAATAAATTTAAAGATGAAAAAATTTCAAGTGATGACGTTGAATTTTCTAAAGAAGAAAAAGAATTAGCGTTCTTTAAAAATACTCATCCTCTTTTTTTCAAAGAATATAACGGTATAATCGAAAAGAGCAAAGAACAACTTGCTGTAAAACAAACATTGCTTCTTTTTTTCGAAGATTACACTAATCTGAGCGTAAAAGAAACCATCTCCCGTTCTGAATACGATCATTTCATAGAAAAACTTACTCTCTTATCTAGTGAACCATTCAAGGCTAGTCTAACTATAGCATGCACCGCTATTGAAAAAGAACTGAATAAAAAAGAAGCAAAAGAAAAAGAAGAGAAGGAAAAAGAGCGCAAAGAAACTGAATTAAAACAAATCAGTGAAACTAAATCAAAAGAAACAAAAGAAGAAACGAGTAAGAGTGAAGCCACGCCTTCAACTCCCATTACCAACGAATCAGCTCAAGAAAAGGCTCCTTCTCAATCAAGTCCAGCAGAAAAGCAACTGGTTCCTCCTCAACAAACTGGAATAGCGGGTATATTAGCACGCTCTTCAACGAGTAACTACACCAATCAAATCGTAGGCGTTGTTGCCAACGGATCAAGTTCTACTGTTTATTTATTTGAAAAAAGCGGAGAGCAATGGCAAACTATTCTCTCTATGCCAGGGCGTGTCGGCTACAACGGCGTAGGAAGTTCATACGAAGGCTCCGGTCGCACTCCTAAGGGTGCTTACTCACTAGGTTTCGCTTTTGGTACAGGCCCAAATCCTGGGACTAATTTAGCTTATAGACAAATTACGGGTAATTCTTATTGGATTAGTAATCCTGATGATTCACAATACAACACTTGGCAAGAGCGAACTAGTTCTAGTCGTTTAGACGAGCATTTGAGTGATTACCAAACACAATATAAATATGGTATAACCTTAAATTATAACAATGGCGTTAACGGCGGGAGTGCATTTTTTATCCACGTAGACGGTAATGGTGCAACAGCTGGATGTATTTCAGTTTCTGAATCGAATATGCTTTATTTGATGCAACATATTAGAAATGGTGCTTATATTATTAACGTTAACCATGAATCTGAATTAGCAAACTACTAACTTAACCTTTCTTAAACAAAAAATAAACGCTTGATTCCCTATTATGGAATTAAGCGTTTATTTTTTGTTGAAAAGTATTTATTTAGTCAACTTTCATTACATATTGACTTCTATTTGACTTCCTTCTGATGTTTTCGTCACATCAATATGAACCGGTATTCGCATCTTCAGTTCTTCAACATGCGAAATAATCCCGACTAATCGACCTTTTTTATTTAAATCAAATAAAGTTTCGATAGCACTATCGAGCGAATCTGAGTCTAACGTTCCAAACCCTTCGTCAATAAATAAGGTATCTACACTGACTCCACCACTATGATTTTGAATGACATCACTCAGTCCTAATGCTAAAGCCAACGAAGCTTTAAAACTTTCTCCACCAGAGAGCGTCCTCACACTTCTTGTTTTACCTGTGTAGTTATCGAATATATCTAAATCTAGACCTTTCGCACCAGCTCCTTTTACTTTTTCTTCTCTTTTTAATAAAGAATATCGATTATTAGTCATTTGAGTGAAACGAAGATTAGCTGCTTGAATGATTTCTTCAAAATAAATAGCTAACACATAACGCTCAAATGAAATATAATCTGTTTCTTTGGATCCATTTGCTAATTCTGATAATTCGCTATATAAACGATAGGTTTCTAACTGCATTTCTTTAGCTTCGTAGTGTTTTTTTATTTCCACATTAGCTGATTCATGCTTATTGGTTATTCCAATCAGCGCTTGATACTTTTCGTCTCTTTCTTTTAGTTTTACTTCTTTGGTTTTTATTTGTTCTTGATAGTCTTCGACTGATTGACGCTCTCTCATAGCCGCTACTTTTTGTTTTTGTTTTTTGTAATTTTCTTGATTAACCCATGCTTTTCTATCGTATTCAGCAACTTCATTTACCCATTCTTTTAGCTGCTCATCTCCTACTAAATAGTTTTCAAACTGTTTATCAAATCCAGTTGTTTTTAATTGCTGTTCAAATGCAGCTGAAGTTAATTCAA
>JAGQHW010000131.1 GCA_020431645.1 Carnobacterium sp.
AAATGATTATACTAAACTGGATGGCAGCCAAAAAATTTTTGTTGATAAAGTTCTTAATCGCATTAAATTACGTGGTATGGGCGCTGGTCAGCCGTTACATGGCGCCTTAGCACAATGCAATAAGTTGAAAAACAAGAAAATGGGGCTTCGTGTCATTTTTAGAGAAGTAAAAGGTAAAGTTGAAGTCATTCAAGTGGTCGTTATTGGAAAAAGAGATAATGAAGCCGTCTATAAGATCGCTGAAAATCGGATAAAATAATTAGAATAAAACTTTAACCTTTATTAAAATAGCTGAAACCTTAATTGAGTGCCACACATGATTTCACTAAATTATATATATTGAAGCAAATACACTTGCAAGTGCACATATAAGTGTACTTGCAAGTGTATTTTTGGACTCAATTTAAAGATATATTATTCTATCAATTTCATGTATCTTTTATATTTTTCGTTTTTCTTTATCCTTACTTAATTTATTAAATAATCTTGAATAGAGATACCAATTAAAACAAAGACTAAAAAATAATAAAATACCAGGAATCCATAATAAGCTACCGTCGCGTTTGACGTATGTAGTATACACAAACCCTAGGAAAATTAGCATTATAATTGCAACCAAATGAACGAATACTTTCATTGTTTTCATATCTACATTCTCCTATCCTTATTATTGATAGTTTAAATATACTCTTTAAAAAATGGAATAACCAAAAAATTCTTCTTAAATAAGGTTAGGGATACATGATTCTATGTCATTTCATGTATTGAAATTATTGCATACTTTGTTGATCTTTTGCTTTCATTTTATCTAATTCTTTATTTATTGCCTTTTGTTTTTTTTGATAACCGTTATCCCAAACTCCAATCAGAACAAATAAGCCGAGTATAGGCATTAAAATATCTCTCACAGACAAGGTCATTGTTCCCTTTATTATAAAAAAGATAACTAATCCTATAAAAATGATTGGAAGAATCATTCCTACTTTTTTATAATCTTTATAGCCAAAATAATATTGCAAACATCCTAATGATACTAGGACAATAACGATACTAATAAATACCCAATCCATACTTATACCTCTTTCTTATATTTTTTTATAATCTCATTAGCACTATCTAAGCTAATTTTATCTTCAATGACCATTTGCATAATTGAACTTACAAACGGATTATTTTCTTGATCAAAATACAATTTAACTTTATTGATTACTCTATCCAGTCTTAGTCTTACGGTTGGATAACTGACATCATATACTTTTGCTAATTCTTTTAATGAACCCGAAGCTAATATAAGCTGTCTAATAAACTCTTTTTCTTCATTTTCTAAGTAATCAAACCAAGGATTACTTTCCATATAAAATCCTCCTTTTTAATTATTATTAATTATAACTTTAACATAATAGTTTATAAAGTTAAAGTTATAATTAACTTTATTTAAATGCCTATGTAAAAAGTAAAAAAAAAACAATCCTAAATTAGGAGTGTTGCTTTTATGGATATACGACTTTATCTAATTTAATGTATTAACTTTTGAACATAATATGGATCTACAGCTAGATTTTATTATAGTAATAAAGATATGTAACTAGTTGTGAAAAAAAAGTGAGAATGAAAACAATCCCAAAAGCTACAGCTGAACCGAGAAGTGCTGCTCCGATAAGTCCTTCTATTCTACCTAAATACCATACAATCACAGCAACAATCACAAGAATTAAAGAAGTGATTTGAATAATTATAATCGAGGCATTAGCAGATTTTAAATTAATGAGTTCTTCTCTTTCGTCTTTTTCTTGTTCTGCTCTTTTTGTTTGCTTATAACTTAAACTTTCCTGAACAGACCAAAAACCAACAAACGTATTAAATACTAAATAAATAAAGTTTTTTAAAATTTTTCCAACATTCATGCTATCAAAGAAAAAAATTAATTCCGTTAAAGAAACTAAAGATAGCAATAAAAAAACAGTCCTAAACAAAACGTTTTTTTATTATAAATTTTATTTTTCATTTTTTACATTCTCCTCCAAACAATATAATTCTTCGACTGTTGTTCCAAAAACAAGAGCTATTTTATAAGCGAGCATAAGAGAAGGATTATAATTTTCTTTCTCTAAAGAAATAATGGTTCTTGAAGAAACAAATACTAAATCAGCTAATTGTTGTTGAGTCATATTACGCATATTCCTAAACTCTTTTACTCTGTTTTTCAAAATAAACCTTCTCCTTTTTAGTGAAGTGAACTTCACGTGAAGCTTAGTTCACATTTTAATGATAATATGATAGACAGTCAATAGTTATTTGAATTTTAGTTAATAAAAATTATTTAAAGTAAAAAAAAGAACCCTAAATCAAAAAGGTTCTGGATACATGATTCTATCTAAATTAGTGTATTAAAAAGAATAAACTCAGTTCATTTCAAACTTATCGTTTATTTTTTTTTGTAAATATAATAACAATAAAAAGTAAAAAAATAATGAGCAAACCATACCCCACTAAAAAAACCTCCTTATCTATTTATGAATCATTAAAATTTATATCTAAGTATTTAATTTAATTTGAATGATCAAAAACTCTATAAGACAGCTCTTAATGATTGTCTTGTAGAGTTTTTAGTATAGATGTTATTCCCATTAATATTAAAAGGAGAGCTAAAAAAAACACGATAATGATTGTTCCGAAGAATAAGAGTGTTGCACTAGGTTCACCTGGACTGATGAAATAAAAAAGAGTTAATGCAATGAATACGCTACTTAAAATCAATACACCAATAAAATAATGTCCTCTTTTTATTTTTTTATCTAGTTGTTTGACCATTTTAGGAGCTCCTTTAATAAGTTCGTCTAAAGAAACGGCATATACCTCACTAATTAAAATAAGGCTACTGAGATCAGGGAGGTTACGTCCATTTTCCCAGTTGGAAATTGTTTGTCTTGAAACATGAATTTTTTCTGCAACATTTTCCTGTGTTAGTTGAAGTTCATTTCTTTTTTGTTTTAATATCGTTTGTATTTCCATATAATCTCCTTTCATTTTTACTATAATGACTAATTATAAACTATACTATCAAAGGTATTTATAGTCATGCTATAGTTGCTCTAAAAGTATTTTACATTGCAGCTAATACATTAATATACTCGGTTATTATAAGACTACTGTCAAAAGTAGAGGAAAAACTTTTAATCTCTTACCTATCCTATTAGAGCTCTAAAAATAAAAAAAGAACCCCGATTAATCAAGGTCCATGATACATGATTTTATAACATTTCATGTATTGATTATTTTATTTATAATTTTTTTATGACTGTATTAATAACGACTTCTTTTTATAAATCAGGAGGCAAGATAAAACCTGCTTCACTTATCTGTTCTTCAGTGACAAAATACATTGTACTACCCGATTCTGTAAAAATTATTTTTTTCTGATTATTCTCAGTTTCCATTTTAAGAGAAAGTATACCACTAGAAGAAAAATATCCTCCTCCTTCTGGTGTAAACCAATCTATCGTTAAAATATTATCCTTAATTCTTTTATCAAGTATATTACTTTTTGATATTCCGGCATTAGCTCCTCCCTCTATAAAATGAGAATCTGTTATAATTATTAAATATTCTAACGTCGATTCATAAGGAGTAGATTCATATAATCCATATGTACCTTTGAAATCATCAAAAGAATAATCTGAATCTTGTTTAGTATCAGGTTCATCCATAATTTTTTTGATATCAGTACTAAGAGCTTCAGACTTTGTTATTAAAGCAGTTGAACCATTAGCTGTATTAATAACCGAATTAGCTTGTTCTAAAGCTATTTTGTAGTCTTTATCGTTAAAAGATTTTAAAGAATGAACAAAATTTTTTGTTTGTGAAAGTAAGGCCTTCGCTTTTTTATCATTTGGTTTTTCTTCTAAAGAGAATTCAAAATATGCTTCAGCCTTCTCGTATTCTTCTGTTATTAATGCATCTAACCCTTTTTGAATTAAAGAATTATATGCTTCTTCATTCTTATTACTACAACCAATTAGAAAAAATAAAAGGAATAAGCTAACAAACAAATAGTTATGTTTCATTTTAACCCTCCATTATTTTTTAGGAATTTTTCAAACTATTCTATTGGTTAATATAAGTTCGTAATTCATTATAAGCAGACATTGTCATGTCAGGGGATTCAACTACTTTTTCTACTGCTAAATCATAAGAATCTTTTGATTCTATATAACGATTATACAAATCACTTTTAGAGGTTGAAATTGATTCTAAAGTAACATCATCATATTCAGTACCTCCGCCCATATACACAACACCTTCAACTGGAGTTATTGTGCTCTCATCATATTTAATGATGAACCAAGGATGTCCTGAACCGACACCCGAATGAACGTTAGCTATTAGATAATCCTCATCAAAGTTATAATATAAATTATAACCATCAAGATTTGGACTCATTGCTCTTTCATCAACAGTTGTTGTTGCTAATATAACCTTTAATGACTGATCAAGATTGTTGTATGCTTCTATACTATTTGTTGGGTTTTCTTCATCAATGTTAGTTTGTTTTTCTATTTCAGTAGTATTAGCAAGAGTTTGCTCATCTATTTCATTTTTAATAGATTTTTCTAATTCCTGACTTGATTCTTTTATAGTAACATAATAGGTTTCATCAATTAAATCTTCTTGTAATAAAGTTTTTATCTTTTCTAAAGAACCTGAATAGTCATTATCTTTAAACAACATATCTGCATCATTATATTGATTTTGAAAACTTTTTTTTGTAGTAGTAATTACTTTTATTTCTTCGATTATATCATTAGATTTCTTTACCAAAGCTTCCGATCCGTGTTTAATTATCTTTACACGTTCAACATTTTCAGAAGTTTTCTCTAAATTTCCAGCCTCAAAAGATTTTAAAGCGATATCAAAATATTCTGTTTGTGACTTTAAATCTTTTGCTTGTTTATCTCCTGCTTTTTCTTCAAGAGCAATCTCAAATGAAACAATAGCTTTATCGTAATTTTCTGAAGCTAAATTATCTAATCCTTTTTGAATGGCACTATTATAAATTTCTTCAGATTTATTACTACAACCAACTACGAAAAAAAGAACTATTAGAAATAAACATTTGATAAAAAATTTACTTATATACAAGTTTTTTATTTTCATTTTTATATCTCCCCTACCTAATTTATACGTACATAATGATTATACTATTTTAAAAAATATATTGTTATTTAAATTAAGTACGCTAATTATAGATATATTTTTAAAAT
>JAGQHW010000132.1 GCA_020431645.1 Carnobacterium sp.
AAAGATTCTATTTATCAGCAAAACTGATAAATGGAATCTTTTTTCTTATTAGTAGCTAGTTATGTCCCAGCCTCTTTATTTGCTTTTATACTCCTAATTTTTCTTTTAGCGCATCTGAAGCAACCTGGGATACATTAATCTTTTCTGAATTTGCAATGTCATTTAACCATTGAGGAATTGTGACATTTCTTCTCACAGATTTTGATCTATACTTTCTTCTAAAAGCTTCCAAATCCACACTAACTAACGCAACGTCTTTACCAGGGTTTGATTCAGAAATTTCATGAATAGAAGAAGCTACTGGATAATGGTTTTGATCAGCTAAGACAGACCCTAATACCTCTTCAGCCATTTCATAAGCTTCTTGTAACGTTTCGCCTTGTGTAAAAGCACCTGATACGTCTGGAAATTCAACAAATATATAGTCGCCATCTTGGACAAAAGTAGCAGGATAAATTAGTTTTTTTACCATTTTCCTCTTCCTTTCTTTTTTCGAGTTAAGAATATACCGTTTTATAATTAGCAAAGCAAGGGCTATTTAAGCCCTGCCTGCTTTAGAATTGCTTGTTCAGTTCCTTTAGCCAAATCTTTGTTATGCATTGGTACAATTGTCTTTCTTCTTGTATCAGCATTAACCATGACTAAATGTGAACCGTCTTGTCTGAATTCGGTAAATCCATTCTTTTTTAATAACTTGACCATGTTTTTTGGTGTCAACGGCATATACTTAACTCCTTTCACACTTTTATTATACACATAAAGTGTGTATAAATCAACTAAAAGTAACCTTAGAAACTATTTCTTCAATTTACATACGATATTTTTTATTTTTAATAGAAAAATTCAGAAAAAATAGATGTGAAAGTTTTATAAAAACTTTCACATCTATTCTTTATACTTTTATTCCCACTCAATAGTTGATGGTGGTTTACTCGTTATGTCATACACAATACGGTTAACGTTTGCGACTTCATTTACAATACGCACAGAAATTTTTTGCAAGACATCCCAAGGGAGGCGAGCAAAATCACTTGTCATACCATCAATTGAAGTCACTGCACGAATTCCAACAGTGTAATCATACGTCCGTCCGTCACCCATAACTCCAACGCTACGAATACCAGGTAAGACAGTAAAGTATTGCCACACATCACGATCAAGTCCAGCTAATGCAATTTCTTCACGTAAAATAGCATCACTTTCACGCACGATTTCTATTTTTTCTTCTGTTAGTTCACCAAGTACACGAATTCCTAAGCCAGGACCTGGGAAAGGTTGACGCCAAACTAAGCTTTCTGGCATACCTAATTCAATTCCTAATTCACGAACTTCGTCTTTGAATAAGGTGTTTAAAGGTTCAATTAACTTGAATTGCATATCATCAGGAAGTCCACCTACGTTATGATGTGATTTAATCGTTTGAGCGGTGTCCGTTCCACTTTCAATCACATCTGTATAAAGAGTTCCTTGTGCTAAGAATTCAATCCCTTTTAATTTTGTCGCTTCATCATCAAAAACATAAATAAATTCATTTCCAATAATTTTACGCTTTTGTTCAGGATCACTTACGCCTACTAATTTGTCCATAAAGCGTTTTTTAGCATCTACTCTGATAACATTTAAGCCGAATTTACCTTCTAGACTATCCATAACTTGATCGCCTTCATTTTTACGCAATAGGCCGTGGTCAACAAAGATACACGTTAGTTGGTCGCCGATAGCTTTTTGCAATAAGACTCCTACAACACTTGAGTCTACTCCGCCTGATAACGCTAGCAAGACATTTTTAGTTCCAACTGTCTCACGAATTTTTGCTATTTCAATCTCGATAAAGTTGCTGATGCTCCAATTCCCTTCGCAACCACAAACAGCGAAAGCAAAGTTTTTTAACATCTCATTGCCTCGTTCAGTATGGCGTACTTCTGGATGGAATTGAACCGCATGGAAGTTTCTTTTCGGATCAACCATTGACGCAATTGGGCAGTGTTGGCTTGTTGCAGCAACTTCGAATCCTACAGGTACTTGAGTAACCAAGTCGCCGTGACTCATCCAAACCGTTTCTGTTCGTGCTAAACCACCGAATAAAGGTGCAGAAGTATCTGTTAGGTTAATTTCTGCTTTACCGTATTCGCGGTTTGAGCTTGCTTCTACTTTTCCACCTAATGCCGTTGTCATCAATTGCATGCCATAACAAATACCTAAGATAGGAATGCCTAATGTAAAGATTGCAGGGTCAACAGAATAAGCGCCATCATCATACACACTCATTGGTCCGCCTGAGAAAATAATTCCTTTAGCATTCATCTTGCTTATTTCTTCTGCTGTTACTTTATGAGAAATCAGTTCAGAAAACACGCCAAATTCTCTAATGCGTCGTGTTATTAGCTGATTGTATTGACTCCCAAAATCCAGTACAACAATCTTTTCAATCTCTGTCAAATCAGTCGTTATTGCCACACCATTCACCCCATCTATTTTTTTATTCATTCCAGTTCGTTATCTAATTTAGATTATACTTCTCTGTTACGCTTCATTGTATCGAGTATGGATGGACAAATCAATATGTCGAAAACGCTTTTTTATTTTTTTTTAATACTTTCGAAGCAATAAACGGTCAATAAAATGATTTTCACTTTTATGCAGAATTAAATCTGCTCGATTTCGGGTCGGCACAATGAATTCCGTTAAGTTTTTTAAGTTAACTTTTTTCCAAATGCCTCGTGCCATTAAAAAGGCATCTGCTCGATCACCTTGAGCATACGAATAATAATAGTTACTCGGATCCATAAAGGCTGTATCCAATAATGTACCAAAGCGTTCTAGATACCATTTTTCAATCTGATCTGGTTCAGCATCCACATAAATGGAAAAATCAAAAAAATCACTAATATAAATTTGTTCATTTGTTGGCAACTGAAGAATATTAATGCCTTCTACTATCAGAATGTCGGGTTGATCTAACACATGAAATTCATCTTCAATAATATCGTAAATTTGATGAGAGTAAACGGGAGAAACCACTCGTTCTTTCCCATTTTTTACATCTCCTAAGAAAGCAATCAATCTTGCCATATCGTAACTTTCAGGAAAGCCTTTTCGATCCATTAATTGTTCTTTTCTTAGAATCTCATTTGGATAAAGAAAGCCATCTGTCGTGATCATATCAACCGTTTTTTCCTTGTAGACACGAGAAAGAAGTGTCTGTAATAACCGTGCAACCGTACTTTTACCTACAGCAACACTTCCTGCTATCCCAATAATATAAGGTTTTTTGACAATTTCTTGCCCTAGAAAAGCATTCTTTTTCGCTTGTAAATGTTCGTATTGGCGAATGTAGACATCTAATAATTGGATAATTGGTACATAAACTTCTTCTACATCTAAGAGAGAAATACGGTCGTTTAAACCCGTTAATTCTTCTAATTCTTGATGACTCAATGGAGCAACTGTCTTTATATTTAATTCTTTCCATTCATCCCGTTCGATAATATGAAATGTTGCTGATTCTTTCATGCAGCGGCCCTCCATGTTCTTTTAAACTTCTGTATGAGTATAACAAATAATTTGTTTTATTTGTAGTCTTCTATTCAATGTGTTTAATTAGATGCGTTATCTTTAAAGAAACTTAACTAGTCAGGAATACGCTATTTAGTGTAGTATGAGTTTGTTAAGGATAGAGTAGATATGCTTTTTTTTATTGTTTTGTTGCATCATGTAATTGCTATTAATAGGAGGATGAATATGAAAGAAAATAAATTAGTTGAAATTTGGGGAGATGTTGTTGTTATTCGAAGTTTAATTTTAGCCATCTCATTCTCAAGTTTCTCAACGATGGGGGCCTTTTTCTTAGCACCTGCTGACGATAAAACAAAACAGCTTTTCTTTGGATTAGTTGGAGCCTTGATTGGCTTTATTGTTTCAAGTGTGGTTATTAAACCAAAACGTGTCATAACCGATGCCGTTGAAGCCAATGAGCAACACCTCACTCAACAAGGAGTGAATGACGAATGACGATTCTTTTGCTTTCTCAAATGATTCTTGCTTCTTTATCCGCTTTTTTATTGTATACCTTTATTGGGTTTATTCCAGGAACAGACGAAACATCGGTGCTTCTTCCCGTCACACTTGCACTTGTTCTAGCCGGAGTATCACCAATCATTATTTTAACTTTTTTTATTTCAGCTATCATAACACTGAATTTGACTAATGCAATGCCAACCGCACTTGTTGGTTTACCGGGCGGCGTCATGTCTAGTCCAATGATTGAGCACGCTCTTTTTTTGAAAAATAAAGGCCTGTCCGCTATAACTATTAAAAAGATGGCTGCTGGTTCATTAATCGGTACCGTTATTTCTATTCCTATTTCACTTATTGTGGCTAATTTACTTGCTCCTTATGGTACAATTATTCAGCCGTATGCTCCACTATTGTTTGTTATTGGGGCCGTCTTTTTATCCTTAATCGGAAAAAATAAAGTTTTAGCTTTAGTAAGTATTATTCCTTTGGCGCTATTGTTTCAAAGTTTGCGGTACCTTTATTGGGGGATGGAAGTTGTCCCTAGAGAAACCACCATCACGACATCTTTCTTCTTAGGAATTACGATTGGGCCTTTAATTATCTCATTGTTTGCACTCTTAACAAAAGAAGGTCAAGCAAGCATGTCAACAGATCAACCAAAAGCTATTACACTTTCTAATAAAATGAGTGGCAAACAAACGTTAAATCCATTCAACATTCTAACAAAATCAGAATTAAAATCGGCTTCTTTTGCGGCTATGTTAGCGAACTTTTTCTTTGTTTTAAGTCCAGTTGGCTTGATTATTTTAATTGGTGGAGCTGCAGGAAATCGTAAAAAAGATTTAATTGAAAAAGCTTCTACAAGCATCACAACTATGAGTGCTTTAGCACAATCAACCTACTTATCTGGTATTATTATCCCATTAATTGCCTTAGGTATTCCATTGTCTCCAACATCTATTGGACCAGGAAATGCTTTATTCAATGCTCCACCTGTTTTTACTGTTGATAATAATTTACACCATCTGCTAAGTCGAAGCGATTTTGTTTGGGCTATTTTAGTAGGGGCTTTAATTGCGAGCAGTCTGTCTTATTTTGTTATTAATCGCTATGCTGAAGTCATTTCGCGCTTTGTTTTAACTAAAATTCCACATGAAGCTGTGCTTGGATTGTTTATTTCTTT